>JBAUZG010000363.1:0-19936 GCA_049585195.1 Bryobacteraceae bacterium
ACTCCCTCGCGGTCGTGGCTCGGAAACGAAGCTTGTGGATTCAACTGTTTGGCCGAGCCGCGCACGCAAGTAAGCGATCCGGTGACGAAGTTCGGCTAGCGCGCCGCCCGAATGTAGTGGTCCGTAAACGTCAGCGCGGGATGCAGTTGCACCTTCGGCATGTGACAGCTGATGCAGTCGCCGCTCTTTCGTGCATCGGCATGAATGATTGAGGGATCGTGGCACGATTTGCATTTCGCGTTGTAATAGCCGTTGTCGTTCCGGCGCGCATCCTCATGAGCCGCGTGGCAGGTGGTGCAGGCGAGCCGGCCGCTCGAAAAACAACGGCTCTTCATTAGCCGTAGTGGTTGGAAACGGATGTTCTCCGGTTCGTTGTCGCCCACCGGCGGCTTTACGCGGTGGCACACGCCGCAGAATTGGACCTGCGCGGCCGCCGAAAGCTTGCCGGGATTGAACGGCATTCCATGCCCCTGCGCGTGTTGTTCCGCTCCCGCGTGGCAGCGCTCGCACTGGATACCGGGCACAAGAGGCTCGAAATTTTCGCCGATCCGCGTGGCGTGGCACGCAAGGCACGATTGAAGATCGTGCGGCTTCTGCTTCAATCCAAGCGCCGCTTCCGCATTCGGCGAAGCGCCGGCGTTTTGTCCGATTGTGACGCCGTATTGATGGAGCTGAGGGAAGTAGCTGACGCGCGATTCCCTCACCGTGTTACCGCTGCGTACCAGCGGAGTTTGCCCCTGAGCGCCAGCGCCGAGCACCCATTCAATCAGTCCTTCGCTGGTATCCAGCCCACGAAACGCGGTGACCAGCAGGCCGTTGCCGGATCGCGTGTACGTGAACAGGTATCCTCCATCTGATTCGTGCAGGGGCTGATTGGGAAGATTTTCGGAAAATGCGCTGCCGAGCGCCGGAATCATGGCATGCGCCATATGCGTGTGGGAATGAGCCTCTGTTTCTCGCGGATGGCAGGTTGCGCAGGTTGGAGCCGCGCTTGAAACCGTTGCAAAGACCAGAATGAACACGCTCAAGGTGGAGCGGCCTTTCGAGGCTGCCATGACGGCTTTCCAGCCGGCATACGGAGACTTTCGTCTAGCAGGAACCTCCGTTTTCGTATGAGTTTCTCTCGCCGCCGTTTGCCACACTGGCAACCCGACGGCCGTCCCCTCTTTCTTACTTGGCATCCGCACGGAAGCTTGCCCAGAAATCGCTTTCCCCCGTCTCACTCCGTCTCCGCTGGCAAGGCGTTCGTCTGGATGGATCGCTATCTCGATGAGACCCGGTTGGGACCCACATGGTTGCAACGGGAGGAGATTGCTTATCTTGTAATGCGCTCCATCCAACACGCTGAGGACCCGTTGCAGTTCTACCACCTGCTTGCCTGCGTCATCATGAGCAATCACGTTCACCTTCTCGTTTCCCCTCGCGTGCCGCCCAGCTCGCTTCCTGCAGTCAGTGAAAGGCTACACCGCACGCGAGGCGAACCGTGTCTTGCGCCGCACGGGAGAACCCTTCTGGCAATGCGAATCTTACGATCGCTGGATTAGAAATCAGCAGGAATTGGAAAGAGTATGGAAGTATATCGAACACAATCCGGTCCGTGCGGGTCTCGTCGTCAATCCGGAAGAATATCGCTGGTCGAGTGCGTACGCCGGCACGGATGCGGGCGTTGCAGGCTGAAAGCCCGCTCCACCCGAGTTCACTGCGGTTTTTCTAGCAAGGGCGGCGGCGTTTTCAGGTGCTCTAGCAGCGCTTTTCCTTCTTCTGTCTTCCCTTCCGCCACAAGCGTCTGGCCCAGCAAATATTTACCCGAGGTGTTATTCGGGTCGATGGACAGTCCGCGCCGCAGGATGCCTTCGGCGTTCTCGAAGTTCCGCTGCTTGAAATAACACTTGCCGAGCAATATATAAGGTCCGCTGTACTCGGGGTTGAGCCACACAGCTCGCTGCAAGTCTGGTATTGCCTCGTCGAGTTGCTCCCGCCTTGCATACGCGTCGCCCAACCGGTACCAGGCCATTGCGAAACTCGGGTTTACCGCCAATTCCTGCTTGAGATCGGCTTCGGCCTCATCGAATCGTCCCCGGTAGATCGCCACAACCCCAAGCAGATAGCGCGCCTCAGGCAGTTTGGGGTTCAGGGCCAAGGCTCTGTTAATCTCCGCCAGAGCCTGCGGCTCATATTCCTGCTTCAACATCATTTGGCCCGCGAGGAGGTGGGCGGAAGCCGTGGAGGGCGCCAGCCCGAACAGCCGCGCAAACGCTGCTTCCGACCGGTCGGGTTGCCCAGCTTGCAAATACGCATAGCCCAGCATGTAATTGGCTTCGTTGATCGCGGGAAGCTTTTCGAGCCAGGGTATGGCCTTGGGTGCCTGCGACAGCATGTAATAGCTTTGGCCGATCATCAGGACCGATTCGCGGTATTCGGGCGTCGCCGCATCCTCCGTCTTCACCGCTTCTTCAAGCGTGGCGATGGCATCGGCATACTTTTTCTGCCTGTAAAGCTCCACTCCATGCTGATGCAGCGCCGTCGCGCCGCTCAGGGCAAACCAAAGCGCAATCAGGTGAAGCATATCGAAAGTATATTGATGCGCTTACGAGCGTGCCGCCTGCGCCAACGTGTGCAAAATTCAAAAATTCCTGGTTCCGTTTGGCTCTAAATGAATTACACTACTCCAAGGTGTAAGTGGGGTTTTCATCCCGGGGGGGAGAAAACAAACATTCGAGCCTTAGCTGATTCTTAACTTCCAAGGAGAAGGTTATGATTCGCTTATGCAGGGGACTATCGGGTTGCGTTCTGGTTGCGGTGGGCATGATATTGCTTTCCGGCGCCGGCGCATACGCGCAGCAAGTTTTCGGCAGTATCTACGGCACAGTCACGGACCCAACGGGTTCCGCCGTCAATAACGCCAAAGTCACCATTCAAGACGTCGGTAAGGGTACAAGCTTCGAAGTAAATACGAACGAGTCCGGCAACTACACAAAAGGCCAGCTCATTCCCGGTACCTACAAAGTCACAATCGAGGCGCCTGGATTTCAGAAAGTCGTTTCCAACGACATCATAGTGGTAGTCGACCAGTCGGCACGTTACGATGCGTCGCTGCAGGTGGGCCAAGCCACGCAGGAGGTTGAAGTAACCGCGGCGGCGCCGTTGCTCCAGACCGACCGTGCCGACGTGGCACAGACGTTCACAGCGCAACAGATCAATGCGCTTCCTAGCATTGGCCGCAATTTGCAGCAGTTTGAGTTGCTGAATCCGGGAACTATCAAGCAGGGTTGGGCCCATGCCGCGGATGAGAACCCCCAGGGCAGCGTACAGATCCAGGTGAACGGGCAGCCCTTCTATGCGACCGGTTACTACCTGGACGGCACCGTGAACCAAGATCCGATTTTGGGGATCATCGTCGTTAATCCCACTTTCGACTCCGTAAACGAAGTCAAGCAGGCGGGCCAGGACTACGACTCCGAGTTTGATACGTTCAGCGCGGGTCTGTTGACTTACTCGACGAAATCGGGCTCGAACGATTTCCATGGCGATGCGTTCGAATTCCTTTATGTCAATACGCCAGGCTTCCAAGACTTTGGCCGCAACCCGTTCACCGAGAACACGCCCATCGGCCCCGGGGCTTACTCGCCGACGACGCACCAAAATCAGTTTGGTGGATCGATAGGTGGCCGTCTCATCAAAGACAAGCTGTTCTTCTTCGGCGATGCTCAGCTGACGCGAAACATCAAGGGCGGCTCGGTCCTAACGACGGTCCCCACTGCACAGGATCGAACTGGCAATTTAAGTGACTGGCTGGCCCTTGGCTCTCAGTATCAGATTTACGATCCGGCAACCGGAAATACGACCACCGGAGTTGGACGCACTCCTTTCGCCGGCAATATCATCCCGACGTCCCGTCTTAGCCCGCAAGCGCAGAACCTCACAAACTATTGGCCCTTGCCCAACACGGCAGGGACCGTGGTGAATGGCTTGGTTGCGCCATACAACAATTACACAACCAGCGGCGCACTCACCAATAACGGAAATGTTTGGGACACTCGCTGGGACTACTACCAAAATGAGAAAAACACTTTCTTCGGACGTTATAGCTATGCTGCATTCGATTTGAGTGCGCCTGGAGCGTTTGGGTTGCTAGCCGGCGGTCCGAACTTTAGTAATGCAAACTACGCTGGCAGTTCCAGCACCCTCAACCAAAGCGTCGCCGCCGGCTGGACGCATACCTTCGGTCCGACCTTAATTAATGAATTCCGCTTCGGCTTCCTGCACTATCACGTTACGGACGTTCCGAACGGAGTCGGCACCACTCCTGCCGCCGATGCGGGCATTCCCGGCACTAACCTCGCCGATAAGTACTACACATCCGGCATGCCGGCTTTCGAAATAGACAACCCGGTCGGCAATACCCAATATCTCGGTTATGGCTTGAATATTAATCAATGCAACTGCCCTCTTGACGAGAATGAGCGCCAGTACCAGTTCGTTGACAACATCACCAAGGTGCATGGCAACCACAGCTTCAAATTTGGAACCGACGTTCGATATGCACTCAATCTCCGCGTTCCGAGCGACAGCCATCGTGCCGGACAGTTCTACTTCAATGACAGTATGACGGCGTTAGGGAACGGATCAGGGTCTTACAGTGACGGCATCGGATTCGCAACTTTCCTGCTAGGCGACGCCACCAGCTTTAGCCGTTATGTCAGTTCGAGCACGAACGCGCAGGAACGTCAGAAGCGAATATTCTGGTATGGGCAGGACGAGTGGAGGCCTAATGCTAAGCTCACCGTCACTTATGGCCTTCGCTGGGAATGGGTCTTCCCGGAGACCGTCAACGGGCCGGCAAACGGTGCTGAGTATAACCTCGACACCGGGTTGCTGGATGTTTTCGGCCAAGGGTATATCGGCGGTCACGGCTACCAGTCGATGAACTGGAAGAATTTTGCTCCGCGGCTTGGGATCGCCTACCAAGTCACTCCTAAGACCGTTATCCGGACGGGCTATGGATGGTCTTACAGCCTTGGCACGTTTGGCTCGATTTTCGGCCATAATGTCACGCAGAACCCCCCGGTCCTTGCGAACCAATCTTTATCCCAACAGGGGACCTGCGGCAACAACTTCTGCGATGTGTTTAACCTCGCTCAAGGGCCGCCCGCGCCTCCGACTTTCAGCGTGAGCCCGGAGGGCACTTTGCCATGTCCTTCGGGAATCGACTGCAAGACACGGCCGCTAACGATGACCATGCCGGTCGTCTACTCCTACAATTTCACGGTTCAGCACCAATTGAGCTCAAAGATTGCCTTCACAGCCGGATACGTAGGGAACTCCAGCCGGCACCAGCAAAACGGGGTCAATGGAATTACGTATGACGCCAATGCTATTTTCTTCGAGCCAGGTTTTACCGGTAACCAAAACACGCTCAGACCGTTTGATGGCTTGTACGGTCCCCGTTACAACTATGGGAACACGTCGAGTATCGATAACTACGCCAATTCCGCAAACGCCCGGTACGATTCCTTCCAAGGCACGTGGACGATTCGGGCCATGGCTGGCTTAACGCTGCAGGGAAACTACACATATCAGCTCGGGCAAGGAGATGGTTGCGGATGTGCCGCCGGCGCGCCAGACTCCTCATACACATTCCTGTATGACCGATCGCTTGGTTACACCGACAACGGCGATTTCCCGCGACAGCAGTGGACATTTGCCGGCAACTACGACATTCCGTTCGGAAAAGGCCGCAAATATGGTGCGAACTCCAACCGGTTTGTCGATGGAGTACTGGGCGGCTGGAATCTCAGCAGCATCTTCACTTACTACAGTGGGCGTCCTTTCTACCCGACGCTTAATTCTTATCCCGGCCAACCCTATACGGGGCCAAACAATATTCCGGATAAGGGTACAGGAAGCCCATATGCGCCTAATAAGAACCGGAATCAATGGATCCTTCCGATATCGAGCGGCGCGTACACTCTGCCGGCGCCTAACACGTTCGGAAACTATCCGATCTACCAGTTGTTTGGGCCGCAATTCGTGAATGTGGATGCTTCGATCATGAAGCAGTTCACCATCACGGAGCGCTTCAAGTTCACGCTGCGTATGGATACAACGAATACGTTGAATCATGCGAACCTGGATCTTCCAAACAATAATGTCCAGAGCGCGAGCGTAGGCCAAATTACCAATATTGCCTTTAACGGCAATGGCGCCTCGATGCGCAGGGTACAGTTCTCGGGCGTACTCAACTGGTAGCTCAACTCTAGACAAAGACCGTAGAACGAAGGCCGGGAGCGAAAGCCCTCGGCCTTTTCGTTTCCAACGCACCGGGGACAGCACGCGGAGACGATCAAGTGTGTCTGCCAAAATGACCTTCCTTTATGGTCAACACCTGGTTGGCTTTCACGCGTGGAATTTTGTCGATTTGGCCGCTGGGCCAGTGGACTTCGATATCGGCAGTTTTGGCGGTGCCAAGGCCGAAGTGCACACGGAGGTCGCTTTGTGAGATATAGCTCCCGCCACTGCGTACTTCGTCCATCTGCTGGTGTTCACCCTCGGGCTTGCAATAGATGCGAGCGCCAATACCGGAACGATTCGATTTGACACCGACCGTTTTTACCTTTAGCCAGTTGTTCTTCAATGTGCTGTCACAGCGGAGGAGCTGAGGCACGTCGTTGACGCAGTTTACGACTACGTCCAAATCGCCATCGTTGTCGAAATCACCGATCGCGCAGCCGCGGCCGGGCACAGTTTCAAGGATGCCCGGTCCGGCATCGTTCGAAACATCCTGAAACTTGCCGTTGCCCAGGTTGTGATACAAGACTTTCCGTTCGCGGTAGCCGGACTCGTTTTCCTTTTCGCGCACCTCGGGATAAACATGGCCATTGCATGTCAGGATGTCGGGCCAGCCATCATTATCGAAGTCGATAAAGCATGCGCCCCAGCCGAGAAAACGGGTGTTCCGGCCCAGCCCGGCCTGATAGGTGACGTCTTCAAAATTGCCATTGCCCAGATTCCGGTACAGGCTCGAAGTGTCGCCGGCGAAATTCGTTTTGACTATATCCAACTTGCCCGTGCCGAAGGCATCGGCCGCCGAAACGCCCATGCCGGCCTGCGTTTTGCCGTCCGCTCCGAATGCTACGCCGGCTTCCAATGCTATGTCGGTGAACGTTCCGTCATGGTTATTCTTGAACAGCGCGGAGGGCGCGGAGTCGTCCGCGACGTAGATATCCGGCCAGCCATCGTCATCGAAATCGCCGACCAGAACGCCGAGTCCGTACGTTCCCTGCTTCTTCCAGATGCCCGCTTTTTCGGAGACATCGATGAAGGTGCCGTCGCCGTTGTTGTGGAAGAGAATGTCTTTGCCGCCTTGCAACCCGGGTGGGCCGCAGGCGACGATCAGCCCCTCATAGAGGCAGGGGCCGCTTTCCGGAAGAGGGGCGGTTTTCGGGTCGAAGTCGATGTAATTCGCGATGAACAGATCCAGATGTCCGTCGCGGTCATAGTCGAGGAACGCACAGCCGGTGTTCCAGCGCTTTAACCCCGTTGTTGTGCGGGTAGTGACGCCGGCTTTTTCGGCGACATCGGTAAACGTTCCGTTACCGTTGTTCCGCCAAAGCGCACAGTCGCCCCAGTAGGTGACAAACAGATCTTCGTGCCCGTCGTTGTTGTAGTCCCCCGCGCAGACTCCCTGTCCCCAGCCGGTTCGTGCAACGCCGGCTTTCAACGTGACGTCGGTGAATGTGCCGTCGCGATTGTTTTTATAGAGACGGGTGACGGGCTCCGAGCCCTTCGGGTAAGTGGCTTCGAAGCGGGTCCCGTTTACGAAGAAAATGTCCAGCCAGCCGTCATTGTCGTAATCGATAAACGCTACACCGCAGCCGGTGGTTTCGAGCAAAAACTTGTTCCTGTTCTCGTCTCCGAAAATGGTCTTGCAGTTCAGACCGGCCTCGCGGGCGACGTTGATGAACTGGACGCCGAGAGGCGTCGCGCCAAGCAACTGATCGAGCGAAAAAACGGGGACGGTGGCACACAACGATTTCACAAATTGTCTTCGAGAGAACACGTTAGTGCGCACCACCCCCGGCAGGTTGGGGCGTCTGGACGAGCGGCTTGACGACTTCGCCGCCACGCATGCCCTGTTCGAGCGTGTTAGCCAGTATCGATTCCTGCTCCCGCTTCAAGCGTGCCCCCGTCGCAAACATCTCCTCACTCGCCTGTTTATCTCCTTTGATCCGCAAAATCTGGCCCAACGTGTTGTACGGCCCGGGAGTGCTCGAGTCCAAGCGAATCGCCTCTTTCAGCTCGGCTGCGGCCGTGTCGAGATCGCCGGTCTGTTTGAGCAGAATACCGAGCATGTAATGCGCTTCTGCATAATCGGGAGTGATCTCGACGGCAGACCGCATTTCTTTCTTCGCATCGTCGAAATTCCCCGTTTGCCAGTAAGTGATGCCGAGGGAATAATGAGCCTGCGCGAGCGTGGGGTTGAGCCGCATCGCTTCCTTGAACTCGGATTGTGCGGCTTCGATCTGATCTCTGAGCTTAAGCGCGAGGCCGAGATCATAGTGGGCAGCGGCGGTCGGATCGATCGCGAGCGCATCGCGGTACGCCTTTTCGGCGCCCTCGAAGTCGCCGGTCTTGATATCTGCGTAACCGATGTTCATTAGCGCGGCGGTGTTCTTCGGATCATGCGAGAGCACGGTACGGGATTCCTCGATGCCACGATTGGGCTGCCGCGTTTCAATGAGAACGTACGCCAGGTCGTTCCGTGCGGCATCCTTGGTGGGATCGATGGTCAGCGCATGCCGATAGGCGTCGACCGCGCCGGCGAAATCGCTCGACTGCATCAAAGCCGCGCCAAGATCGACCCATCCGGCGAACATGCTTGAATCGATGGCGACTGCCTGCTTCAAAGGCGGAATCGCTTTGGCTGGATCACCCATTCGAAGGTAAGCCGAGCCAAGGTGGTATTGGTAATCAAAAATCTGAGGTCCAAGTTTTGCAGCTTGTTCGAGTTCAGCAATGGCCAGGTCTTGTTTGTTTGCGATCCAGTACAACATGCCCAGATGATAGTGGGCGCCCGGAAAATTGGGGTCGAGCGAAAGTGCTTTTTGAAAATGCGCGCGAGCGTCGTCGGGGCGCTTAAGAACGGCGAAGAGAAACCCGATCCGGTCTTCCGACGCCGCAGTCACCGGACCGGCGGCAGCAGCTTTCGCGAGAGCTTCGAGCGCGCCGTGCGTATCGCCAGCGCTGACGAGACTTCGGGCCTGGTTCTCCCAATCCTCGGGCGTGTCGGCTTCGAGAAGGGAACACAGCAAACCAGCGACGATACACACACCGAGGGTCGAGGGAATCAGAACGCGAATCACGGCGCCGCTATGCTCCCCAACAATTCTACTCAGGACCTTTTCGCCCTCATAGCACTGGCCGATCCAGACCAAGCCTGCGTGTGCCAACGACGTTACAGCAAGAACCAGGCTCGCGCGAATTTACAAATCCCCTCATTCCTTTTTGCGCTAGATGGATTACACTACCCTCAGGTGTGAGTTGTGAGGTTTTGCCTGGGGGGTAAGCACCCCTCGGGTGTTGGCTGATTCTTAACTTCCAAGGAGAAGGTATGATTCGCTTTCGCAGGGGTTTGCTCGGTTGCTTTCTGGTTGCGGCCGCTTTGACGTTGGTTCTTGGAGCCGGCGCATACGCGCAGCAAGTATTCGGCAGCATTTTCGGAACGGTCACGGATCCAACGGGTTCCGCCGTCAATAACGCCAAGGTCACCATTCAGGATGTTGGCAAAGGAACAAGCTCCGAAGTAAACACAAACGAGTCCGGAAATTATACTAAGGGCCAGCTGATTCCAGGCACGTATAAGGTCACAATCGAAGCGCCTGGTTTTCAGAAGGTTGTATCGAACGATATCATCGTGGTCGTCGACCAGTCGGCGCGCTTCGACACGGCTTTGCAGGTTGGCCAAGCCACACAAGAGGTTGAAGTGACGGCGGCGGCTCCGCTGCTGCAAACCGATCGTGCGGATGTGGCTCAGACATTTTCAACGCAGCAGATCAACCAACTGCCGAACATCGGGCGCAATCTTCAGTCGTTCGAATTGTTAAACCCCGGTGTGGTTAAGCTGCCCTGGCAGCATGCTTCCGACGAGGATCCGCAAGGCAGCGTTCAGACTATGGTGAACGGTCAGATGTTCGACAGCACCGGGTACTACCTGGATGGCACGGTGAACCAAGACCCCATCCTCGGCATTATTGTGATCAACCCGACTTTCGATTCGGTCCAGGAGGTCAAGCAGGCCAACCAGGACTATGACTCCGAATTCGGTTACATGGGCGCGGGTCTGTTGACGTATTCGACCAAGTCCGGCTCGAACGCGTTCCACGGCGACGCATTTGAGTATCTGGAGGTGAATACTCCGGGCTTTCAGGATTTTGGCCGCAATCCATTCAATCCCGCCGAGGATACGGGAGTTCCGACATTGCATCAGAATCAGTTCGGCGGTTCGATCGGCGGGGCAGTTATCAAAGATAAGCTGTTCTTCTTTGGCGATGCGCAGTTGACGCGGAAGCTGCTGGGCGGGTCGGTCCTGACAACTACGCCTACCGCCCAGGAGCGAACCGGCAATCTCGACGATATCCCGTACCAGATCTATGATCCCTTGACTGGAAATCAGGCGACGGGCGGAGGACGCACTCTCTTTCCAGGCAATGTCATCCCGACGTCCCGGCTGAGTCCGCAAGCTCTATCCATCATGAACACTTTCCTGCCGCTCCCGAACGTAGGATCAGCTTACCTGAACAATTACTCGAGCAGCGGAACCGATACCATCGATGGCAACCAGTGGAACACCCGCTGGGATTATTACATGAACGAGAAGAACAGCTTCTTTGGCCGTTACAGTTACGCGCAGTTTACCGAGCAGGCTCCTGGAGCATTTGGAGAGACGGCGGGTGGTGCGGCATTTGGCGCCGCGAACTACGCTGGTTCATCGACGGCGTTGAATCAGAGTGGCTCGGCTGGTTGGACACACACGGCGAGTCCGACAATGATCAACGAATTCCGCTTCGGCTATGTGCGCTACCACGTTACCGATGTTCCGAACGGGGTGGGAACGAGTCCAGCGGCTGCGGCAGGCATTCCAGGCCTGAACCTGGATAATTACTACACGTCTGGCTTGCCAGCCTTCTTTATCAACGAGCCTGGCGGCGGAACAGGATCGAGCGGAGCGAACACGAACGGCAACGTTAACTTTGGCTACGCTTTGGGCGTCAATCAATGCAACTGCCCGCTCGAGGAGCTCGAATCGCAGTATCAATTTGTCGATAACGTCACCAAGATCAAGGGAAACCACAGCTTCAAGTTCGGCGCGGACATCCGGTACGCCAGGAATCTTCGCGTGCCGAGCGATTCCCACCGTGCTGGGCAGCTCGACTTTGATACTGGCTACACCGGCTTGGTGAACGCTGCAACTGGATCGGTCTCACAAGGTTCGGGACTGGCGACATTCCTTCTGGGCGACGTGACAAACTTCCAACGCTACGTCAGTTCCACAACCACCGCCGCGGAACGCCAGAAGCGGTTGTTTTGGTATGGGCAGGACACATGGCGCCCCACCTCGAAATTGACCATCAATTATGGCGTTCGTTGGGAAATGGTGTTCCCCGAAACCGTGAACGCTCCGGGCAATGGCGCTGAATTGAATCTGGCCACGGGCGACATCGACGTCTTTGGCATGGGTTACATCGGGAATCACGGCTACCAAAGCATGAACTGGCACAATTTCGCGCCGCGCGTCGGCATAGCTTACCAGTTGACGCCGAAGACTGTGATTCGGATGGGTTATGGCTGGGCTTACGCTCTAGGTACATTTGGCTCGACATTTGGCCACAACGTGACCCAAAATCCACCTGTCCTGTCGAATCAAAATCTGGCGAATACCGCGGTGAACGGCAACGCTTACAGCAGTGTATTCTCCTTGGCGCAAGGTCCTCCCGCTCTGAACACTTCAAACCTGGTGCCGAATAGCTCCGGCGTCTTCCCACTGCCTGTTGGCATTGAAGCCAAAACGCGTCCCGGCATTTTTACCATGCCGGTCGTCTACACCTATAACTTCACAGTCGAGCGGCAGGTAACAAACAAAGTAGCGGTCTCCGCCGGTTATGTAGGTAACCAGGGACGTCACAGCTATCTGGGCACGAGTCAATCGTTCGACGCCAACACGTCTCTCTACGTCCCGGGCGAATCGAACCTGAATCTTAGCGCGCCCTTTTACGCAAAATATGGCTGGACCCAGGCTATCGACAATTACTGCAATTGCGCCAACAGCCGCTACGATTCGTTCCAAGCGATGTTCAAAGTAAATGCCGCGGCGGGTTATACGCTGCAAGGTAACTATACTTATCAGCTCGCTCAAGGCGATGGATACGGCAGCGATCAGGCGTACACGTTCCTCTACGACCGGGCGCTTGGCTATGGCAACGCCGACAACATTCCGCATCAGCAATGGGTTTTCGCTCAGAACTACGACATTCCATTCGGACGCGGAAGGAAGTTTGGCGCTAATACAAATCGGGCAGTGGATGCGGCCCTAGGTGGTTGGACCGTCAGCGGTATCACCACCTATTACAGCGGCATTCCGTTCAATCCGACGATCGGCACTTACCCGGCCGGCTATGTTCAGCCCAATGCAGGTCCGAACGACAGGCCGGATATAGGCAGCGCGAGTCCGTATGCGGGTGCGCAGGGTAATCGGAACCAATGGTACGTGGGCGGACTCGGAACGAGCAGCAGCAGCGCGTTCTATCTACCGACCCAAGGCACATTCGGCAACTACCCGATCAACCAGCTTTACGGGCCGCACTTCATCAATCAGGACCTATCGCTGATGAAGACATTTACGGTGACGGAGCGTTTCAAGTTCACGCTGCGCGGCGACGCTACCAACGGTTTCAACCACACGAATCTGGGCACTCCCAACAACAACATCACCAGTGCGGTAGCTGGCCAGATCACTACCACTGCCTTCGGCGGCGGCTACACAATGCGACGGCTGCAATTTTCGGGTACGTTGAACTGGTAAAAAGGTGGGGCGGACGGTCTTGCCGTCTGCCCTTGCCATGCACATCGACCTTATGAGCCGTACTGCGCTTGTTACAGGAGCGGCCCGCGGTATTGGCCAAGAAATAGCCGCGAAACTCGCGGCCTCAGGGGCATCGGTCTTATTGGCCGATGTGGATGAAGCCGCACTGAAAGAAAGCCGGGCCGCTATCGCCAAAGCCGGCGGGCGGGCTGAAGCATTCGCAGGGGACCTGACCGACCCCAATATACCTTCGAAGATTGTCAACGCCGCCACCGAACGTTTCGGCTCGCTCGATATCATCGTCAACAACGCAGGATACACCTGGGACAGGGTCATTCAAAAAACAACCGATGAGCAGTTCCAGGCTATGCTCGACATTCATGTGGTCGCGCCGTTCCGCATTCTTCGTGCGGCTGCCGAGTTCATCCGCGCCGCCGCCAAGCGCGAAAAGGAAGAGGGCCGGCGCGTGATGAGGAAAGTCGTCAACGTCACTTCAATCTCTGGAATAGACGGCAATGCGGGTCAGGCGGGTTATTCATCCGGGAAAGCGGCGGTTATCGGCCTGACGAAAACGCTCGCAAAAGAATGGGGACGCTACAACGTTACGGTCAATGCGGTGGGATTTGGCCTCATCGACACGCGTCTCATCAAACCAATCGGCGATCCGCAAACGGAGGTAGACATCGGCGCAAGACATGTGCGTGTCGGAATGCAAGCCGCGGTCCGCGAAGCTGCGGCGGCGCAGATTCCTCTTGGGCGTCTGGGCTCTCCGGATGACGCTGCCAACGCGGTGTTCTTTTTTTGTTGCCCTCTATCCGATTATGTAACGGGCGAAGTTCTGATCTGTGGAGGCGGCGTTCGCCTCTGAGCGTGTTTGACCTCCCGCTCTCCGGTTCGCTATTCTTAAACTTGAACGCGCACAACGGCACAAAACGCCTGTGCGCTCATATTTGTATTTTCTTTTGAAGGAGTTAGGTTCGAAGTTCGATGGCTAATACTGTCTCCGCGTTGAAACGCGTCCGCATTACGGAGCGCCGGACGGCGATCAATCGCAGCCGCAAGTCGCGCTTGCGCCACCAGATTCGCGAAATGCGCCGGCTATTGGATCGAAAGGATGTCGAAGGGGCGACGAAAATTGTTCCGGAAACATTTTCGATCGTTGACCGCTCGGCCAAATGGGGAATTATCAAGAAAAACACGGCCGCCCGTTACAAAAGCCGATTGACTCTGCGTTTGCGCAAAGTCGCGGGGGCCGCTGCAGCCTAGCCGAATTTCGTAACCGGACCGCTTACTTGCGTGCGCGGCTCGGCCAAACAGTTGAATCCACAAGCTTCGTTCCCGAGCCACGACCGCGAGGGAGTGGTTGTGACGAAGTTAGGCTAGTTACGACGGATACGTAGCGGCGGGTTCTCCCGCGCCGGCTTCAGTGAAGGCGGGAACTATACGCTGCCGGAAATGTTCGACCGTCATCTGAATGCCGGCCTCCAGACCAACCTGCGGCTCCCAACCGAGTATCCGTTTGGCTTTCGTTATATCGGGCCGGCGGATTTTGGGATCGTCGGATGGCAGCGGTAGAAACTGGATACCCACGCCGGTACCGACCTTCTCGCGAATGTAATGCGCGAATTCGAGGATGGTCATCTCGTTCGGATTGCCTAGATTTACCGGATACGGTTCGTTCGAATCAATCAAACGGAGCAAGCCTTCGACCAGATCGGAAACATAGCAGAAGCTTCGGGTCTGCGAACCATCGCCAAATACAGTCAGGTCTTCTCCACGCAGTGCCTGATCGAGGAAGGCCGGCACGACCCGCCCGTCATTCAACGCCATTCTCGGCCCATAGGTGTTGAATATGCGCGCGATGGTGGTTTTAACTCCATGCTTGCGATGAAACGCCATCGTGAGCGCTTCGGCATATCGCTTGCTCTCGTCGTAGCAGGACCGGAGACCAACCGGATTGACGTTGCCCCAATAGGTTTCCGACTGCGGATGCTCGAGCGGATCGCCATAGCACTCGGAAGTCGACGTCAACAGATAACGGGCGTTGTGTTTCCGGGCAATCTCGAGCGTATTGCGTGTCCCAACCGAGCCTACATCCAGGGTTTCGATCGGGTGTTCGAGGTAATCGAAGGGACTGGCGAGTGAAGCGAGATGGAAGACGCGATCAACGGGTCCTGGCGTCTCCAGCGGCTCACAAATATCGTGTTCGATAAATTGGAAGGCTGGGTTCGAGAGGAGATGCTGAATGTTGTCCCGATGGCCCGTGATTAAATTGTCTACGGCAATTACTGTGTCGCCTTGTTCTATCAGACGATCACACAAGTGCGACCCAATGAAGCCAGCGGCTCCCGAAATCAAATTACGCAATCACCAACTCCATCTAGGATTTGTCCGATATTGAACTGGACGCGGTTCGAAACCCTCATTCCTTACTGTATAAGACGGCTTCGCGCCGCGCACTCTCTTTGGTTCTAGAACTCGGATCCAGATTCCATGATTTTTCCAATCCCAACCGAACGCCTCGTGTTGTGCCTCGCAATCGTGATTTCGTGCGCTCTGTTCTGGTTACGGTTTCGTCGCGTTGTGGAACGCATTAGGAAGGCTAAACGCGATGCGGACTTTCATATTCAACCTGTTACAGGCCGGATTTGGCGTTTCTTTTCTGAAGTTTTGCTTCAGTCGAAAGTCATCCGGCAGCGGCCGCTTCCTGGTTTGGCGCATGCGCTTGTGTTTTGGGGCTTTTGTGTGTTCGCCCTCGTCACGGTTAACCATACCGCCACGGGCCTCGGGTTCCCGCTATTTCGCCGCGAGCAAGGATTCGGCGTTTTCTACTGGTGGTTCGCGTTCGTTTTCGCGGCGCTTGTAGCCGTCGGCATCGCCGGCTTGTTTATCAGGCGATTCATCATCCGGCCGAAATGGCTCGAGCCGCTGTCGTATGAATCGGGTGTCATCGCGGGCCTGATCTTTCTGCTGATGGTTACTTATATGCCGATGTGGTGGTTTCCCGAGAGTACGGCTACGGGCCGCATTCTCTGGTGGACACATACCACGGCGTTGCTCGCGTTCCTCCCGTTGATTCCGCATACCAAGCACCTTCATCTTGTGCTGAGCCCTATCACGATTTTCTTTAAGCGGGATGGTTTCAGCCAGATTCCGCCACTTGTCGGCGACGAAGACTTTGGACTCGACACGGGCAAGGACATCACTCAATTGACGGCGCTACAGGCCTATTCCTGCGTCGAATGCGGCCGCTGCACCGAGCATTGCCCGGCTAACAACACGGGGAAAGAGCTGAATCCGAAACTGATCGCCCTCGGAATGCGCGCTTATTTGAACGACTACGGGAATGCGAACGAAACGCCGATCGTGGGCGCGACGATCTCGCAAACGGCTGTATTCCAGTGCACCACGTGCGGCGCGTGCGAATTTCAATGTCCTGTTGGCATCGAGCATTTGCCCATGATTGTCGGTCTGCGGCGCAGCGAGGTGAACACCGGCCGGTGGGAAGATGAACACGGCACAAAATTGTTCCTAAACCTCGAACGTCAAGGCAATGCGATGGGCTTTTCGGCTTCCGAGCGCGACAAATTCATCTCGAAACAGCAATTTCCTCTCTTCGATGGTTCGCAGGAATACTGCTTATGGCTGGGCTGCATGGGAGCCTACGATCCTCGCGGGCGCGAAATTGTGACTGCTTTCGCCGAAGTGATGCGTCACTTGGGAACGTCCTACGGCGTTCTCCAGAAAGAGAAATGTACGGGAGATCCGGCGCGGCGGTTGGGAAACGATCTCGTATTCGGCCAGCTGGCCGAATCGAATCTCGAGGCTTTCCGCCAGTGTGGAGTAAAAAAGATTGTTTCCATTTGCCCGCATTGCGTCAGGACGATTGGGGAAGACTGGAAGGAGTTTGGAGCGGAGGTCGCGATCGAACATCACAGCGAATTTATGGCCCGTCATCGCGAGCGGCTTCGGGCGGTGAGCACCGGAAAGCGCGTCGTATTTCACGATCCCTGCTATCTGGGGCGCTATCGCAACATATATGATGAGCCTCGGGAAGTGATCGGACGAAGCGCGCAGGTGATTGAGCCGCCGCGTGCGCGCGAGCGGTCGTTTTGTTGCGGCGCGGGAGGCGGCCTGGTGTTTTTAGGCGAAGAAACGGGCCGCCGCGTCAACGAAACGCGCGCGAGAGAGCTGGCTGAAACGGGCGCAGATATCATTGGGGCGGCCTGTCCGTTTTGCAACACTATGTTTCGCGATGCTCTCGGCTCGATTTCGCAATCGCCACCTGAGCTGCTCGATATCGCTCAAATCGCTTTGGTGGCGATAGAATCTCAAAACATGGCGGCCGAATCATGATCCACACATTCAGCAGGCGCGCGCTGCTTGGCTCGGGTATCGCACTCGCATTCGGAGCTCGCGCTGCCCGTGCCGGGCATCCGAAATTGAAGATCGGCGTGACCGATTGGAATCTGTATCTCGGAGCTTCGCCCGATGCCGTTCCTATGGCGTCGCAGCTTGGCTTTGAAGGCGTTCAGGTTTCCTTTGGACGCAAGATAGTGGATGGGAAAATGCCGGCTGACAATCCGGATACGATCGCCCGGTACCGCTCGCTCTCGAAACAATACAAAATGCCGATTGATGGCACATGCGTCGACCGGTTGCACGACAATGGCTTGAAGAGCGACAAGCAGGCGGTGAAATGGGTGCTCGACTCGATCCGTTTGACCAAGGAGCTCGATACGAGAGTATTGCTGCTGCCATTCTTCGGCCGCTGGGCGATGACTACGCCCGCCGAAATGGATTACGTGGGCGATGCCTTACGCGAGCTTGCGCCTGAGGCGGAAAAAGCGCACGTGATTCTGGGTCTTGAAGACACTATTTCCGCTGAAAATAACGTGCGGATCATGGAGCGCTCCCACTCGAAAAACGTTCTGGTCTATTACGATGTCGGCAACTCGACCCAGAACGGGTTTGAGGTCGAAAAAGAGATACGGTGGTTGGGAAAAGACAGGATCTGCCAGTTTCACCTGAAGGATAACCCGAACTATCTAGGCGAGGGCAACATCGATTTTCAGCCGATTCTGCACGCGATCCGCGACATTGGTTTTAACGGGTACGCCAATTTAGAAACCGACGTGCCTCGCTCGACTCTTGCGGCGGGAATGCACCGCAATCTCATGTACATTCGTGACATGATCGCGCGCGATTAGTGAGTTTCCGGTGCAAAGTGCCCAAAACCGCTCCTTCGCAGTCGCGGCTCGGAAAACGAGTGTTGATTCGAATGGAGATTACTGAGCCGCGCGCGTCAGCAAGCGGTCACAATCGACTTTTTTGCACCGCGAAGGAGTTAGCGGTAAGGATGTCGAGAATCTGCCGTCTGCTCCGACCAATCGATGAAAGCGCTTGAAGCGAGCGCGAAAATCGGAAGGAGCAGAACTGATGAAATACATACTAATGATGAACTGCCCAAAGACGGGATACGACACTTTCGGCGCCTGGCCAAAGAAGGACATCCAGGCGCACATCGGATTCATGAAAAAGTTGAATAATGCGCTCAAAGAATCCGGAGAGTTCGTGTCGGCCGAAGGCTTGGCGAGCCCCCATCAGGCGAAGCTCGTAAGAGCCGCAGATAACGGGACACCGATCACCGACGGCGTGTTCCCGGAAGCGAAAGAGTTTCTCGCCGGGTATTGGATTGTTGATGTAGAAAGCGCCGAACAAGCCTATGCGATCGCGGCGCGAGCGTCGGCCGCGCCGGGGCCCGGCGGGAAGCCGCTAAACATGGCGATTGAGGTGCGGGAAGTGATGAGCACGCCTCCAGATGAGTTTCTGCCATGAATAGCCGATGATGATGACGGCCATCGACGAACGTTTCGAGCATCTGATTCGCGAACTTGTGCCGCAGGTGCTCGGAGCCGTCGTCCGCCGCTTCCGCGATTTTGCCGCGGCCGAGGATGCGGTTCAGGAGGCGCTGGCCGCCGCAGCCGTTCAATGGCCGAAGGACGGCGTGCCAGAAAACCCGCGCGGCTGGCTGATTCAAGTCGCCTCACGCCGCATGACGGATTACTTGCGCAGCGAATCGGCGCGCCGCCGCCGCGAGACAGCTGCGGCAACGGAAGCGGAGCATCTGGCGCCTGGACTCGGCCTCGAAAATGAAGCCGGGCGGGACGACACGCTCATTCTGCTCTTCATGTGTTGCCATGCCGCGCTCACCCCGTCGTCGGCAATTGCGTTGACGTTGCGCGCTGTGGGCGGCTTGACCACCGCCGAAATCGCCAATGCGTTCCTGGTGCCCGAGGCCACAATGGCCCAGCGAATTACTCGCGCCAAGCGCACCATCAAGGTTTCCGGTGCGCCATTTCGATTGCCTACTCGCGAAGAACAGGGCCAACGCCTACGGTCTGTGCTGCACGTGCTCTACCTGATCTTCAATGAGGGATACACCAGCAGTATTGGGCCGCAATTGCAGCGTCCCGAGTTGTCCCATGAAGCGATACGTTTGACGCGAACGGTTCATCAGTTACTGCCGGACGATAGCGAGGTGGCAGGACTACTGGCCCTCATGCTCTTGACCGATGCACGCCGCGCGGCGCGAACCTCGCCTGACGGCGAATTGATCCCGCTATCCCAACAGGACCGAACTCTATGGGATCAAAATGAAATCTCAGAAGGCGTCGCGCTCCTCAGCGCGGCGTTGCCGAAGGGATCCATTGGTCCCTACCAGCTACAGGCCGCCGTCGCCGCCGTTCATGACGAAGCAGCTCAAGCCACGGATACCGACTGGCCGCAGATCCGCGCGCTATATGACCTCTTGAAACTCATGTCCGACAATCCGATGGTCATGCTCAATCACGCCAT
>JBAUZG010000364.1:0-1587 GCA_049585195.1 Bryobacteraceae bacterium
CTTGAGTGCGACGCATGCATTTTCGACCTTGAGTCCTAACGTTACCGTGGATCAATCCGACGTCGGCCACTTCTCATCGTCGGGCGTTACACAACCGTGTGCACACAGCAGGCGCTCTCTCTTAATCAACCGGCCAAATGCGGGCTGGCGCTGCCACCAGCGCGCAGCCGGTCACTCCTGGCGGAGCGCGCGAATCGGGTCAACCCTCGCGGCTCGCAGCGCTGGGGTCAGGCTCGCGAGTACCGCAACCACGATAAGGAACAGCGCTGCCCCCGCTATGCTCACAGGGTCGGCTGGACTGACTTGGTAAAGCAGAGGCGCGATCTGCGGCGCGGCTGCCAGGGCGATGACGAGGCCGGCGGCGATCCCCAATAAAGCCAGCAGCAAGCCTTCTCTCATGACAATGCGAAGCACGCCCCCAGGCGCGGCCCCCAGCGCCATGCGGATACCGATTTCCCGAGTCCGTTGGCTTACCGAGTAAGCCATAACTCCATAAAGACCTACCCCGGCGAGCAGCATGGAAATGGTGCCGAGCACTGCGAGGAACGACGAGGCGATCCGCGACCCAAACCAGGCAGCCGAGATGAAATCCGACAAGGGCATGACCGTAAGGCCGGCGGAATTTGGATCGATGGCAGACATTTCGCGGCGGAGTATGGGGACGAGATCACGCGCGTCACGGTCGGTCCGAACGTAGAGGGCCACTCCGTTTTCGCCACTGCCGTAGTGCACCTGATCGAAGGACATGTAGAAGTATGGCTGCGGTGCTTCCGCCAGATTGTAGTACTTGCTGTCCTTGACCATTCCTATGATCTTGAACGGTTTTCCGTAAATCTGCACCCGATGCCCCACGGGGTCGCGCCCGTCGAAAAAGCGGCGTGCGAAAGACTTGTTGACGATCATGACGCGCGGTGCCGTTCCGTTATCCTCGTCCCGGAAATCGCGGCCGGCGAGAAGCGGGATCCGCAGCAAATCAAAATAGCCGGGCGACACCGAGGCGTGGTGCACATCCAGGTTCTCGCCGGGCCGCGACGCATACCCTTCCACCACGATGCTGTTCCACTTTCCCAGCCCGAAGCCGAGCGGGATGGAGTCGGAATAGGCGGCGCTTGTCACTCCTGGTGCGGCCAGCAGGTGGTCGCGGAGCCGCCGCGAGAACTCCTGCTCCTCGCTGGGCGTGTAGTTGTTCGTCGACAGAAAAAGACGGCCCACCGTCACGTTGCGATGATTGAAACCGGCCGGAGCGTTCTCTAACCTGTAAAGGCTCCGAACAAACAGTCCGAGTGTCACCAGAGCCGCGAGCGCCAGCCCCGTTTCGGCTACCACCAGCGCCCCGGAGATGCGCTGCGCGTGCCCGTTCCGTGTGCCGCCTCTTCCACCTTGCTTCAGTGCATCCACCAGGCTGCGCCGCACCAACTGAAACGCGGGCGGAATCCCGGAAATCAGCGCGGAAGCCAAGCAGACCAGAGCGGCGAACAGGAACACGCGGGCGCTCGGCTGTACGTTGAAACTCACCGGCACTCCTGTAGGCGGTACGAAATAGATCAGCACATTCTCAAGCCACAGAGCCAGCGGCAACCCGACAAG
>JBAUZG010000365.1:0-19195 GCA_049585195.1 Bryobacteraceae bacterium
AGACGCCCCAACGTGACATTGAGATCGAAATTCTTGTACATGTGCGACAGACTGGACTTAAGCGCCGCGGTTGCCTGCGCGTAGTTCAGTCCGGCAACCGAGATCGGTCCGGCATCGGGCAGAACAACATCGCCCGTGCGTGAAACAATCAGCCTTCGCGACGCGTTAAATTGACCCCAGACTGTGATTTGCAGTTCATCGCCCGGAGCAATCAAATAGTCGGTGCTGACAGGAGTCTGCCCAAGGGGAGCAAACGTGGCAGGCACTCCTTCGAAAAGCGAGGCTCCGAAAATTGGAAGCACTTTCCCGATAGAGCCGGCCACATAACGCTGAAATTCATCAGGAGGTTCTTTTTCGTAATGGATGGGGGTGGCGGGCATGTTCTGAAAACTCTGGCCGGGCCGGCCGTAAGACGAATCGGGAAATTGCATGCGGGGTACGGCGGAAAGGCCGTTAGTAGAGTCCCAGCCACTGTAATCGCTGTACGGGCTGTAGGTGGATTGGCCATCGGCCTGAATGCAATCCGCGGTTGGATCGCCATACTCGGCTGGGCTACAGACGCGATAGGGGCCCGATTGCCCAGGAATGTTCGGCGTGCCCTGACTGTTTCTAGTTGGAAGTGAAGACGGAACGGTGGGCGCTTGCGCAAAGAGCGGCAAGCCAATGATGCAAAGCGCAATTAAGTTAGAAAGTTGTTTCACTGCCTGCCTATCATTGTGCGGTCGGAAAGAACAAAAAACTACCTCGCTAGTGGCGCGCAAGGGCGTTTTTACAAGGGTTTTACATTTTGACAGGAGTTCCCACTGTCTGCGCCATCCCATTAGTCAGACAGGGAGAACAAATACGCGATAAGAGCCTTTTCATCGGCTTCCGTGAAGTGATAGGGCGGCATGATGGAACCGGGCGATAACCGTTGTGGAGAGACAAAGTGGTCCCTCACCCATTGCTCGCTGCGACGACTAGCCAAGCCATTCAGGGCAGGCCCCACTTCGCCGCCAACTCCGTTCACTTTGTGACAGCTTGCACATCCTCCTGTGACGAACGTCTGCGCCCCGTCGATGTATTGCTGCGACATCGCCTCGAGGGTTGCGATCGAATCGGGCTTCAGGTTTTCAACAAGAATCGAGAGCGCGCTGAGCTGAGGGAGCGAGAGATGCGGCGAACCTGGAGCTGAGTCAGACTTTGCCTGCCCGGGATTTCTGAAATGCTCGATCAGCCATTCCTTCGAATGCCGGACAGCGGCCAATCCCAAATTAGGGCCGGGCTTCGGACCCCCGAGAACAAGATTATGGCACGAGGCGCAATGCGACGAGCGGAAGTAACCCAAACCGGCAATTTCCTGCGTTGAAATCTGCGCCCACTCGGCAGCTTCAGGAGGAACAAGTGGGGACCGGACCGGACGAGGCGTCGTCCACGCGGCGACACCCGTCAAACTGGCCCAGATTGAGAACACGAGCAACACCAGTCCCGCCGCTTGTACCCGCCCGTTCAACACCTTCGTATGTACGCGATTCAGAAATGGGAGCAGCACAAGGACAAGCACTGCGATCGAGGGAATCACTGCTGTTCCGAGTACTTCAAGCCGTCCCTGAAAATACTTCAAGAGTTGGAACAAGAACAGGAAATACCATTCAGGGCGAGGTACGTAAGTAGTGTCGGTTGGGTCGGCCATCCTTTCGAACGGAACATCAAGGAAAGCGGCCGCTGCAAATACAATCACGAAGGCCAGGAACACTGCGACCACATCGCGGAGGACCTGCCCCGGATAGAACTTCTGTTTTTTCCCCGTATCACCCGGAGCCGGCGCAGCGCCATGGCGCCTTACCAGATACACATGAATCGTAATCAGGAAAGCGGTAGCCGCGGGCAAAAGCAGTGTATGGAGCGCGTAGAATCGGGAAAACGTCACTACTCCTATGCCGTTGCCGGCTCCAGCCAGTCTCGTTAGAAACGCCCCGGCAAACGGCACGCTGGCCATGATCCTGGTTGTGACAATAGTCCCCCAATAGGCCCGGTTATCCCAGGGAAGCAAATATCCAGTCAATCCAAACGCCAGAGTGAGCAACAGCAGAATTGTTCCCGCGATCCAGGTTGCCTCGCGCGGCTTCTTGTAAGCGCCATAGATGAAGACCTGAGCCATGTGCAAAAAGACGGCGATCACCATCAGACTGGCGCCCCAATGGTGCAAACCGTGAACCATTCTGCCTCCGGCGACCTGGCGCAAAATATAAGCGACGCTCGTATACGCGTCGCCGGGCGTGGGCGCGTAATTGAACGCAAGCAAAATTCCGGTTAGCGCCTGGATAAGAAAAAGGAAGAGGCACACGCTGCCGAACACTTGCGGCCAGCCGGCGGAAGCGGGTATGTCCTCGGACAAGAATCGGCGGCAAGCAGTTTGAAGGCCGGTGCGATGCTCGATCCAGTTACTGACCCGGAAGATGACGTCTTTCATGGGCTACGAATGACTCGCGGGCTGGGTAGGTCCGAGCCACAACCGGCCGGCTTCGACTTTTACGGCGTAGCGGTCCAACGGACGACTCGCAGGCCCCGCGATGACATCGCCATTCGCGCTGAATACCGAGCCGTGACAAGGACATGTGAAGGCTCTTCGCTCCCGCTGCCAGCGGTACGCACAGCCGAGGTGAGTGCATAGCGGGGAGAATGCCGTTATCTGCTTCTGGTTGTCGAGTATGATCCACGCAGCAGCCTTCTCGGTGCGTGTAGTCCAACCATCGACGCGGATTCTTTCGAAAAAGACTTTCTGAGGCGAGCCGGGCTCGAGGCGTACCACTGCTCCCGCATCTGCCCAGCCCGAGTCCTGATTCTTCGGCGTGCCGATTAGATACCTGCCAACCAACGCCGCCAATGTGCCGCCGATCAGCGACGTAAGCGCAAAGATAGCGCCAGTTAGAAATCCGCGACGCTCAACGTCCGCGTGCCGGTCGATTGTTTGCCCGTCCATAAAAGTACCGCTGGTCCGATGCTAGATGTTTCCCCGATTTGAGCTGTCACTAGCTTGTAAAAGATCGGTAACTTCAATCTGCCGTCCGGAAGTTTTACAAACCTTTCGCAATTTGGCAGCGCCACGCTATTGTGCGGCTTTTACCGACAGTTCACGCTAGTAGTGCTTGCGATTTAACGGCCTCTTTGTATGTTTCCTTTTAATAACGATGACTGCTCCCGTTTTTTCATCGGAGAGCGCTAATGGTAAGAGCCACGCCGGACCTGTTTATGTCCCACTCGATAGCTGGATCTACTCGGCTCTGAAGCGGCTGGCGGCGATGGGCTATGTTCCTGACGAGGAAGGCCTGATGCAGCCATGGACGCGAGAACAGTGCGCGATGTTTGTGGAGGAGGCCGCCGACATTGCGTCGCGTCACAGTACAAAGGTCTCCGCCGGAGGGATGAACAATGTGGCCTTGGAGCTGATATCGGCGCTCGAGGCAGAGTTTGTTGAGACCGAGCCCGCAAAGGCTGAAATTCGCGTGGAATCCTTATACACCCAAACCTCGCAGATCGCCGGATCGCCTCTTCGAGATAGTTATCACTTTGGGCAAACACTGACAGATGACTACGGCCGGCCATATGCACAGGGAACCAACACCGTGGATGGATTTTCGGCTTACGGAACTTTGGGCCCGTTCTCGGGATACTTCCGAGGAGAGTACCAGGGCGCGGGCGGGGCGCCGGCGTATAGCCAGAGCGTCCAGGACCTGCTAGGAACTCTTGATGGCGTTCCGCCTCGGCAAGCTTCGCCTGTAAAATCCACCAGCCAGTTTGACCCTCTTGAGATGTACATAGGGGTTCGTATAGGCGATTATGATTTGACAGTTGGGAAACAGAGTCTATGGTGGGGACCAGGCGAAGAAAGCGCCTTCAGTTTCAGTAACAATGCGGAGCCGATGTACATGGTCCGGCTATCCCAGGAGACACCGATTGTGTTACCGGGGCCTTTTCGATATCTTGGCCACATTCGAACGCAATTCTTGGTTGGTAAATTGTCTGGACATGAGTATCCGCCACGCCCATTCATCAACGCCCAGAAGGTTACATTTCAACTGACGGAAGATTTAGAAATTGGATTTACCCGCAGCGCGATATTTGGTGGAGTTGGCCACCCACTTACAATTGGGTCGGTAGCTCGAAGTTTCTTCAGTGTATCGAGTTCTGGCGGCACAGCATATGGCTCGGCCAATGATCCCGGCGATCGCCGGAGCGGATTCGATTTTCTTTTGCATGTGCCGGGCGTGAAGCGCTATGTCAGTGTCTACTCCGATTCGCTGGCTGATGACGAACCCAATCCGATCGACAGCCCCCGCCGATCGGCGTGGGGCCCAGGAATATATTTAACTCAATTGCCAGGATTGCGAAAGCTTGACCTTCGTTTCGAAACCTACTCGACCTGGCTCTATCGAGGGGATGAAGGCGGACTCTTCTTTTATTGGAACAATCAATACCGCGACGCGTACACCAACAACGGCTATCTGCTGGGAAGCTGGGTCGGCCGCGACGCGCGCGCTTACACTGCGTCGTCCACTTATTGGTGGTCGGCTCAAAACAAACTCACGGCAACATACCGGCAAACCAAAACTGGCGGCCAATTCATACCTGGCGGCGGAACGCAGACTGACTTGTCGTTAACCGCGCAGTGGTTGGTGCGGCCCGAGCTTCTGGGGACAGGGTTCGTACAGTACGAGCGATATTTCATTCCCGTGCTGGGAGGTCCTCGACGATACGTTACGGCCGGACTGCAATTTACTTTTTATCCCAAGAACTGGTCGAAGCGGCATTAACCATAATCGGAAGAGTGTGTCGAGGACCCAAATAAGGTAGGGGCCCGCGAGAAATCCCTAGATAAGTCGTTCCTTACTTTCCAGCAAGAGAAATAGTCTTGATGTGAAGCGTCTCCGAATCGCTATCGTAACTGCCGGTAATGCGGACCTGTTGCCCTGCGAATTCCTTTGCCTTTTTTCCATCCTCTATCGGGTAGACTTTTTTCGTAGTTGAGTCAAGCAGTGCAAATGAATCCCCGTTCTTGACGCAAGCCAGCGTGCACTCCTTCGAAGTGCCCGCGTGTTCGGCATTCATCATATTCTCGTGCGATTGCATTTGGGCGCACTGCTTATCCATAATTTCCCCTTCAAAGACGCCGCCTTTACTCTGAGCAAATATCAGAGGCGCCGTCATCCACGCGATTGCAAAAGACAAAGCAAGTTTCATAAACCGTTCCAAATAGAATTTCCGAGTGGGCCATGTTGCCGCCATTCGCAGGGAATGCGGCGAAAAAAACCTCTCAAGACCTTATGCTACCGGTATCCGGCCAACAAAAACCCTCTAAGGAGTGAATGATTTGTGAAGATTGGCGCCGGCAATCAGCGACACGAAGAGTGTATGTTGTCGCGGGTTAGAGACGTTCGAGAGAAGGGAAGATTTTTACTGCGATCGTGCCAGCCCTATCCCCTTAGGCATCGAGAAACGACCATGGTTCGCGAAAGCGCCTAGACGTACTGCTACTCCGCCTCATCCAGCGATGTGTGCTATCTCGTAGCGCTCGGCAGATGTGTTCCCGTTCGGCGTTGATGGGCTTCTGAGTCGCCACCAGCTATAGATTGAGGCTACACAGAAGAACCCAATGCGCGATCAGAAACAGTTCGGGTGTAGCGCCCTGTTCATTGAAAAACACCACATAGCACTTGCGGCCCCGGAAAAATATCGAAAGTCCAGGGCCGATTTGTGGTCGGCCCTGATTAGCGGGCTGCCGACAGGCATCATTTCAGAGTCGAATTGCTCAGTTGTGTGTCGAGCCGGTGCGCGAACGAGAGCTACATCGAGCCTGAGTTGCTGCGCGAGTGGAGCTATTCGATTGTGAATTTCGTCCGTCTGTCATTTGGAGAGGCTGCTAAGCATTTGTCCAAGCTCGATGCGCGCCTCCTCAAGTGCATTTATATCGCGAGTCCAGTGTGTCCAGTCGGGAGCTACGCCTTCGACGATCTGCATCGCCCAACTCCCATATCCCGCCTGTTTCAGCAGTTGAACGTAATCGTAATCGTCTACGCCGTCCCTCAGCCACTTGAGCCGCATTGACGGAGCGACGCCCGTAATACCGACCGTAGATCCTGGATAGACTAATTCGCCGTCACCGGGGAAAGTGCTCCCGCCATCGTGCAAAATGACATTGTTCCACGGATTGGAGGACCAACGATCCACTTCCCAATAGAGCAGGCCAGTCAGATTGAGGCTCTGATTAATGAATCCCGGCTGGATTCTGAAGTTGATTGGGGCAAAGTCGATCTCCCATTTCGGGGAATAAGCATCCTGCACCTCTGTGTTGTAGGACCAAACTTGGTCACCTTTTTGAAGAGCAAGCTGTACGTTGCCGAGATCTGTATTATACGTATCCGGCAGAACGACCCAGATATCAACTGCCGAGCGGCCCGTGCCGGTCCCATCGTCAAATAGGTCCGGCGTAGGACCCATTGTTACAAGATTGTCGATACCGGCAGCGTGAAGATTCCGCGCCCACTCTTTGACGTCTGAAAAAAGATTTGTGCAGCCGTCGATCTCATCGGCGCTGAAGTCGTATAGAAGTAGCCCTGTTTGCTGTGCCGCGGCTGCAGCCTTAATGCTCGCAACCGATGGCGCTGTCGACATTTTACAATCGCCGTAGCTTGCTCCGCTAAAGAAGCCGAGATCGGCCGCGTTCAACCCGAAGCTATTCATTAGAGTCGTTTGCTCCTGCTTGCTTGGATACGGGCTGCCATAATCGGGCATGAGGCGATTCGCTAGCAAAGTTTCGTAGGTGGCCATGTTGAAGGAGTTCCAGATTCCAAAACTGGATTTGAGCGATGGCTGGACTGGAAGAGTAAAATTCCATACATTTAACGCGATCTGCCCACTAACACTGCCCTCATTGGTTGTTACCGTATATGTTCCGGTATATAAGCCTGGTTCGGCCGTTCGAGGTACAAACACGTCTACCCAAAAGGGTTGGTCCGTGCCCGCTGAGAGATTATAGGGAAGCGCTGTCAGCGTGGCGCCTGATATTGGAGCGCCTGTCGCAGGATTGACAAGCGGGATCAAGCCATCCGGATACCAGCCGGCACCGAGCGGTTGATTCGAGCCTTCCCAATTCGGACTGACGCTCTTCGGACCGATGTAAACGTAGTATTCGCGGTATAAAGTCACATTGCTGTTCGAAATAACCTGGCCTCCTGGCCCGGTCAAATCCGAAACTGCGACACTCGAAATCGTAAGACCGCTATTCGGAGCTTGCGTGACGATTTGAAACGACTCGTATTCTCCTCGAGCCGCCCACAATTCCGCCTGGATTTGACTTCCAGGCGAATCGGTTTGCCCTACCCGTTGCAGACTAGGGACGACCCAAATCTTCTGTGCAAACATAAGTGGCGATGCCCCGGCCAACCAGGCCACTAACGTTATGAGGGTTACATTGCCAGCTCTTCTTTTCTGAGTCATCCTAATTCGTGCGCTGTCGGGAGATTATTTCTCTAGATTTCGCACGATTTTTATTTCATGACAGGCCAAAGCTCTTGTGTTAATTTAAAGTCAACTAGAATTAGTACGAGTCCTGTTCACGATTTGTCGAACAATTAGAAATGTTCCGCCGGCGTTTTTTTGGAACGCAAAGAACATTCCCCCAGGCTGTTGTGCAATTGGCTTGAGAGCAGACAGCGCTTTAGGGGAAGTGGCCACAGAAGAATAATGGACACCCGAGATCTGGGAGGAGAGCGTGTGACGAGGGTTATTTGCTCAGACTCTGAAGCCTGAACACGTCAGGCAAGTTGTAAGGTTGCGAGCAGGCAGGTGAAAGTTCTTCTTTCGACAGCCAGTTTGTTGGGAGTTTACATTTTGATTCGAATGCTCGATGTAGTCGTAGCAGTACTAACAAAGAAGCAAGGAACTATGGCTACCCCCTTGACTAACCCTTCCTTTGGCAACACAATCGTAACGCTTCCACTGTGAGGGTCTTAGAGTGGAGATTATTCGGAGGGTCCGAAGAAGCGGGAGCATGTCTTTCCGACTTCTCTTTTCTTCGTGTCATTTGCATGCCCCTGTTTGTGCATGAGGTTAGGCCTGGTTCACGCCGCCAGAATTGCTCGATCGCGTTAGAAGAAAGCCAGATTCCCGGCCACGGTGAGCCGATTGACAAACACCGCGTGAAGACTCATGACTGGCTCGCCGTGCTGGTCAAGTCGCACTTCGAACGGTATGTTTCGCTGAGCATTCGTTCTAAAGGGATCGAAGAGTTTCTGCCGACATATGTTCGTAAGGGGTTCGGGCAAAATAGTCACAATCAAGTACACGAGCCTTTGTTTCCCGGATATCTATTTTGTAAGCCAGCGGCGCATGAGCGGCTTAGTGTGCTCAAGATCCCTGGCATCGTGAGCTTTGTGGGAGCTGGCAAACAACCTTTTCCGGTTGAAGAAGAAGAGATCGCAGCTATTCGCAAAATGGTAAGCGGTCCGGTTCCCATCTGTCTCTGGCCTTATACGCGCACAGGCCAGCGTGTGCGCATCGAAAAGGGGCCGTTGGCTGGTATTGAAGGCATCGTAGTATCCACCAAAGGGAGTTGGCGCGTTGTAGTTTCGATAACACTGCTTCAGAGGTCGGTAGCGGCGGAAGTTGAACTGAATTCCCTGAGCTGTATCTGAGCTTGACGGCATTTCAGTCCGGAACGCGCGAATCCAAAGGGAGAGGTGTGCCGCCACAAGCCAGCATTCGCTCACGAGGCAGGACGCGTTCTGCGCGACGGTTGGGAATCGCCTCTTAAGCGAGCACAAAAAATATGCTTCGACTAATCGTTTGGATGTTGACGTCGGTGGTGTGTTTTGCTGAATCCGGCGCAACCATTCCCTTCAACTCGCGAGACGCTCGATATCGAATTCAGTCCAGCGATGTGCTTGACATCTTGTTCAGTTTTACTCCGGATTTCAACCAGACGGTTACGGTCCAGCCCGATGGGTTTATTTCGCTGCGGGGAATGAACCAGGTCAAAGTCGCCGGTCTAACGATGGCTGACGCGACCAAGTCGATCGAGACAGAATATACCGTGATGCTACACGATCCCGTCATTACGCTTGTACTGAAGGAGTTTAGTAAGCCTTCTTTTGTTATTGGCGGAGAGATCACCCGACCGGGTAAGTATGACCTACATGGAGAGCTCACATTGACGGATGCGGTAGCGATGGCCGGAGGCTTTACCGTGGGGGCGAAAAGCTCAGCTGTTCTCTTATTTCGTCGGGTATCTCAAGATACGGTGGAAGTCAAGAAATTCAATGTGAAACATATGCTCGGCAAAGGGAAATTAGGAGAAGATCCTGCGCTTCGTGCCGGAGATTCGATTTATGTCTCGGAATCCGCGGTCGGAAAAATCGATCGCTTTATGAAAATTAGCCACATGGGGCTGTATTTTCCTCTGCCGGCCATACCTTAGCCAGAAACCAGGGCGTGTTCTTAGGGTTATCGAAAGAATACACATGGGCCTCACGTATTATCGGAATGCAATATCGACAGGACCGGGAACGATACATTATGCTAGCGACGGTCTCGAGGAGGACGACTGGTCGGACGATACCCAAGCCGCCGGGCTGCACAGTGTTGTGCAGTTGTGGAATCGGCGAAAGGCGCTTATTTTATTTGTGTTTTTGGCGATTGTGGGCGGGATCGTCACATGGATCTTTCTTTCGCCGAGGACATACGAAGCTATTGTCAAAATATTTGTAAAGCGGGCTCGAATCGAAACGCTCGGCGGCGATCGAGACACTTCTTCAGCCGGACCGGCGGATGTCAGCGAATCGGACATCCGATCGGAGATCGAGATACTGAGGAGCAGAGACCTGCTCGAGGGTGTTGCCGCGCGAAGTGGTCTCGCTCCGTTATCGAAAAATCCAAACTCAGTCGACCGGCTCCTTATTGCCCGGGCGGTCCAGAATTTGGAAGAGAACCTTCGAATCGCACCCGTAACAAAGACCAACATCATCTCAGTTAGATACGTTTCCCGAAATCCAAACCGCGCCGCAGAGATCCTGCAGGCGCTGACGAGCTTGTACTTGGAGAAGCATACCGCGCTTCATCGAAGTCACGAGACTTCTCAATTTTTCAGTGACCAGGAGACTCGCTACCGGGCGGACCTTGTGAAGGCTCAACAGAAGCTATCAGATTTCCAGCAGCATCATGAAGCTTCTCTGTTGGATCAGCGGAAAGAAATAAATCTCAAGCGGATCGCTGATTTGGAAACGAGCCTACAACAAATAGATGCTGAAACTCGGGAAGCTATGGATCGCGCTAAGGTGCTTATCTCGGAGAAGGATTCTCTACCCGTTATGATCGAGTCGCAGAGCCGCACCGCGCGAAATGAACCTCTATTGGAGAGGTTGAAAGCGCAGCTTTTAGATCTCAAAAACCGGCGTACGGAGATGTTGACCAAGTTCGAACCAGGCTATCGTTTAGTAACCGAACTCGACCAGCAGATTCGCGACACCTCCGAAGCGCTCCGCCGCGAAGAAGCCCCGGCCGTCGTCGATCGGACGGATTCGCTCAACCCGCTGCGCCAGTCTGCCGAAACTGAACTGTCTCATACAGAATCGCTGATCGCTGGGTTAGCGGCCCGAAAGCAAAGCGTGCTGCAGGATCTTGACAACTGCCGCGAAAAACAGAAGGAAATGGAACAGTTGACCGCGGAATATGACGACCTGCAGAGAAGTAGGAGCATTACCGAGCAAAACTATCTGTTGTACGAGAAGAAGACGGAGGAAGCGCATATTGCCGATGCTTTGGACCAACACAAATTCCTGAACGTGTCGATTCTCGAAGAAGCCGCCGTACCTGTGCTTCCCATGAATAAGCACTCGGGCTTCATTCTATTGCTCGGCTTCATTCTGGCGACGGCCTGTGCTTTTGGATCTGCTTCGGTGGCCGATTCACTCGATCCCCTGATTCGCACTCCAGCCGAACTGACGATGCGCACAGGTTTGCCGGTTCTGGCGGCGGTATTTGGCGGAGGCAGAATCTTATCCAGTATTGGTTATGACGGTGAAGTTACGGCCTTCGGAGGAGACCAGGCCGCCGAGGCGGTTTGGAAATTAAATGGACTGGGCGTGCCGAGCAATCACACGGCGGACCCGGTCCCGAGAACCGAACCGCTATCGGGCAACAACAGCTAGGCTTACCTAAGGACGTCAGCAGTGAACAACAGCATGCGTAGAAGCGGTTTGGAAACCGAACGGGTAAGCAATCCTCCTGCTATGACGGAGGGTGGCGGCCCTGCTCCGTCAAAATTCAAGCCACTTGCCGATTCCCGCAGCATCGAGGAACACCATTGGTCGAATCTAGTCCGTTTCCTGTTTTTGAATACCGGCAAGCGGACGTCGATCGGCATATGCTCGTTAGCCGGCGGCGGATCTATCGCTGGTTTAGTCGGGCGAATGTGCACACGAGCGACCGCGTACCTGAACTCACCCGTATTGCTCATAGAAGGATATAACGGCAGACCGTCGCTGGCCGAGACGTTCGGTGTCCCACCTGCCCCGGGCATGGGGGATCTGTTGATGTCGCCGCCTGAGGATATGTATCGCTGTATCCACCGCACCCAGTTCCCGCGGCTCTGGATGATTCCTTTTGGGCGGCCGCTTCCGCCATCGGAATATAGCGAATTCGAGCAGCGTTGCCGCAACCTTTATACTGCACTCCCAGCGTCTTTGCGCTACATAGTAGTAGCATTGCCGCCAATTCGCAGACGAGGCGACGTCCCATTGCTTTGCTCCGCCACCGATCGAATCGTTTTGGCGGTCAGGCCCCGCTCAGTAGCTGGCCGCGAGATTCGGATGGCAACTCAACGCCTGAGCGCGATCAACGCCAAAGTGGCAGGTGTGCTTTGGGCCGACAATCGCTCTCCCGAGGTCGAAATTGCCCGTTAGAGGAATGCTGGCCAAACCAGGTTTCTAGAAATCAAGGAGAGAGGATCTTCTTCCCTAATGAAGGAAGTAGACCCTCGAAACCCCAATGCAATCGCTTTCTCTCCTGCGGCGCTTCCACCCGCATCCCGTTATCGAACGCACCTTGCGGTGGGCTATCCAGCTCTCGATCTTTGTGCTCTCAGGGTTGGGAGCTTTCCTTCTCCGGTTCGACTTCAGGATCCCTGCGGAAGAATGGATACACACTGCTTACGCGATTCCTATTTGGATCGTTGTCAAGACGATCGCCTTTCGTATCGCGCATTTCGATGATCGCTCATGGCGATACATCTCGGCATCCGAGCTCATCAATATTGCCTCCCTCAACTCCCTGGCATCGTTGATTAGCGGGATAGCGATTCGCGTTCTGGCACCCAGAGGCTTTCCCCGGTCCGTATATTTTTTGGATTTCTTACTGTGCGTTTGCGCTACGGCGGGAGTTCGCGTCTTGGTTCGGTTGTGCTGTGAAACCGTTGTGCCCGCGGATCAAACAAAACTTTCAAAACGGGTATTAATTTACGGCGCCGGAACCGCGGGAATCTCGCTGCTGTGGGATGTCCGCAGAACCCCAAAGCTTGCCTGGAAAGTGTGTGGATTTATTGACGACGACCCGAACAAGCGGGGCTTACTGATCCATCAAGTCAGGGTCTATTCGAGCCGCGATCTCGCTTCAACTGCCGCAAAGAAAAACATTGAGGAAATTCTGATTGCAATTCCCTCGGCGAGCGGAGAGCAAATGACGCGGATTCTCCGGCGCTGCCAGGATGTCGGGCTGACTTGCCGTACTATTCCTGGAATCGCTGAAATAATCGAGGGATGTGGGCTCGCTCATCAGATTCGTCATGTTGCCGTGGAAGACCTGTTGGGCCGAACTCCCGTAAATCTAGATGAATGTGCGATCAGGCAAAAACTCGATGGGCGCGTGGTACTGATTACAGGCGCGGCCGGTTCCATCGGATCCGAGCTTTGCCGTCAAGTAGCGCGTTTCCGTCCTAAGTGTGTCGTCGCGCTTGAAATCTCCGAAACCGCCCTGTTTCACTTACAGTCCGAAATGCGCGCTCAGTTTCCCGACGTACCATTTCATTCGGAAATCGGCAACATCCAGGATTCTCAGCGTCTGGACGAAGTAATGGACGTGTACCGGCCAGGCCTTGTTTATCACGCTGCGGCATACAAGCACGTGCCCATGATGGAGAGCCACATTTTTCAAGCGGTCGAAAACAACGTCTTCGGTACGTACAACGTCGCGCTTGCCGCAGCACGTCATGGCGTCGACGATTTCGTCATGATCTCCTCGGATAAAGCGGTGCGTCCAACCAGCATCATGGGTGTGACGAAGCGTATATCCGAGGTCTTTATGACTGGCTTTGAAACCACGGGCACAAAGTACGTCTCCGTCCGTTTCGGCAATGTCTTAGGAAGCAACGGCAGTGTCGTTCCCATTTTCAAGAAGCAAATCGCCGACGGTGGTCCCGTCACGGTCACTCATCCCGACATGTGCCGGTTCTTCATGACGATTCCGGAAGCCGTGCAATTAGTTTTGCAGGCATCGACGATGGGCAAAGGCGGAGAAATCTTCGTGCTGGACATGGGACAGCCCGTAAGGATTCTCGATCTTGCCACGAATTTAATCCTTTTATCCGGCCTGCGCCCCGGTAAAGATATTCGCATAGAATTCACCGGTATCCGGCCTGGAGAAAAACTTTTTGAAGAGCTAAGCGGGTATGACGAGAATACAGTGCCAACCCATCACGAAAAGATCAAGGTTTTAAAAGGCTCCGGACTGTCGCGAGAAGTAATTAACACTTACTTGGCGTCACTCCGAAACGCCTGCGACACGAGAAGCATCGGAGATTTGATTCTGGTATTGAAGGAGATTGTACCGGATTATAACCCGAGTTCGCTTGTTTTGCGAACATGCTTTGACAAGCCGGCCGTTCTTCAGAGCTCGGCGAACTTACAGATGGCGACAACACTTGGATGATAAATTTGCCATTCAACGGAATTCAAAAGTCTACTCAGATGAATGTGCCCTATTTTCGACCGAGCATCGACGACGCGGAAAGCGCTGCAGTAAATAGAGTGCTGTCGTCCGGATGGCTGACAACTGGACCAATCGCTAAGCAATTCGAGACTCGGTTTGCCAGCTTTCTAGGAAAGCGGTATGCGGTCGCCGTTAATTCGTGTACAGCGGCTCTTCATCTTGCGCTCGAAGCGGCTGGCGTGGGTCAGGGCGATCTCGTGCTTGTGCCCACAATGACATTTGCGGCGACAGCCGAGGTCGTGCATTATCTGGGAGCCCGCCCGGTGCTCGTCGACGGTGCGTCCGACACGCTATGCATTGATCCCGACGCGCTCGAGCGTGCCGCGAATTACTGGGGCGAGCGCGGGCGGCTGCGAGCCATAGTGCCAATGCACTATGGCGGCCAGATGGCGGACATGTTCAAAATCTCGAAATTCGCCCGGCAGATGGGAATCGCGGTTATCGAGGATTCCGCGCACGCTCTGCCGTCATTCATTCGCGAACGCGAAGGCCGGCCGTGGCAGGCTGTTGGATCGATGTCGCTAGCGAGCTGCTTTTCTTTCTACGCAAATAAGTGCATTACTACAGGCGAAGGAGGAATGATTCTAACGGACGATCTGGAGTTAGCCGATCGAACGCGGGTGATGTCGCTTCACGGGCTTTCGAAAGATGCCTGGAAGCGTTTCGAGACGCGTGCGAGCTGGTATTACGAGATCCTTCAGCCAGGATTCAAATATAACCTGACTGATTTAGCCGCTAGCATCGGTTGCGCACAGTTGGAAAAAGCTAATGAGTTCTGGCGAAGACGACGCTCCATAGCTTTTCGGTATTCGCAGCGCCTTGCCTTGTATGACGATATTCTCGAATTGCCTTTTGAACGTAACGATTGTGTTTCTTCGTGGCACTTATATCCTGTTCGACTCCGGCTTGAAAATCTGGCTATCGATCGCGCAGAGTTCATCGAGCTGCTGAAGGAACGCGGCATCGGCTGCTCAGTACATTGGATGCCCTTGCACATGCACCCGTTTTACAAACAGACGTATGGCTATCGAGACGACGATTTTCCGGTCGCTGCCGCGGAATGGCCCCGTCTCATTTCGCTGCCGATCTTCCCATCCATGACTTCCGAAGAATTGGATTATGTTTGTGATTCGATTGTCGAAGTAGGCCGGAATAATCGCGCGAAAAAGGCTTTGTTACAGGTACCGGCATGAGCAATCGCGCCCAATTACGGCACCCCCCCCGGATCGCGGTTTCAAAGAGAGCGACTGACTTGGTCCTTTCTCTGTTCGGGTTAGTCGTACTTGGCCCAGTCATGCTTGCCGCGGTTGTGATGATCAAGCTGTCATCGCCCGGCCCCGTGCTGTACCGGGCGCGCAGGGCAGGATACAAGGGAAAGCCGTTCGACGAGTTGAAGTTTCGGACTATGCACCTGGGCGCGGACCGTCACGGCGCCTTCACTCTAGCGAATGACACTCGCATCTTTCCAGCTGGAAGGCTCATGCGGCTTTTCAAAATTGACGAGCTGCCACAATTATTCAACATCTTGCGGGGAGAGATGTCCATTGTCGGGCCCCGGCCCGAGGACGTCGCGATTGTAAGCGAGTATTACGACGATCGTCAACGTCAGGTACTCGAAGTGCCGCCGGGATTGACAGGCCTTCCGCAAGTTCGATTCTTCCCCGATCTATCCGTTATTGATCCGAGCGGAATGGACCCGCACCAACACTATCACAGTGTGATTTTACCGATGCGATTGGAGATGGATCTCGAGTATGTACGCAAGCGATCATTCTGGCTCGATGCCTACTTGATGCTGATGACGGTTTACCTGATCGCCGTGAAATCCTGGCCCATTCTGTTTTTCGGGCCAAAGACCGTGCAACTGCACGTACTGGACTGAGTTGTCGCCAGCTCATGACTACGACGCAACCTGTAACTGCTCTCTGGCCGGCTCAACGTGAACGCTCGGAAATTGTCCGAACCGGGGCAATAGCTTGCACTGTCTTGAGTATGCCTTTTATCTTCGTTCTGCCCGGCCTTGGGGAGAGACGGATCGCAATCGGGGCGTCCGATGTTTGCGTCCTGATTGCATGTATATTGCTGGCTCGCGATTTGGCTGCCGGCCGGCTTCGGCTTCCCCAAGCCATGCTGTGTTGCTTGTGCATCACATCGCTCGTGCTTTCCTTGCTTGTGAATAGCAACACACTGGTTTCAGACAAAGGGCCACTTACGGCTCTCGTCGAGATTCCCAAAAGCGTCATTCTTTGGCTTCACTTCTACATACTGGTTAATCTAATTCAAACTCGCCAGCAATTCATGCTGGCCGTAAGGATGTGGCTCGTCGGTGGGACAGCGGTCGCCTTGATTGGTATCGGTGGCTCCTTGGCATATCAGTTCACCGGAGTGGAAAACGCTTATGCGGTCGAGTTTCGGGCCCAAGGGACGCTTGGGGATGCAAATCTGTTCGCGGCGCACCTCGCACTCAGCTTTCTGCTGGCTCTCTTTTATTGCCGGCTAACTGGAAAGTTTCATCTATGGCTCGCGCCAGTGTTAGTTATTTCGTTTACGGGAATTATCCTGTCTGCTTCGCGTGGAAGCACATTATCGTTTTTCATCTGCCTTGCACTGCTGTGGTTGTCCGGAAGCTCTTGGCAGGTAAAGATTGCCGTTCTGGGTTTTGGCGCGCTGCTGGGCTTGCTTCTGGTTATATTTCCTGGCATGGACTCCCGGCTCACATCGAATCCATTCGCGGAACGCCTTGACACGGCAACACTGTCTTTAGGCAACGAAGAGGCGGCGGATCGAAAGCGTCTGTGGGAGAGTGCATGGCAGGAATTTTCAGACTCTCCGGTTGTGGGGATAGGGCGTGGGGCCTTCCGGCCGCTGGATGAACCCGATGTCGCGAGGCCCGCGCAGGTCCACAACACTTACCTGAGCTTATTATGCGAGCTGGGTCTTGCGGGTTTTCTGTTGCAAATGGCTTTTTTCTTTCGCCACATTCTCGAATTAATCAAGCGGCCTGTAGCGAGCCCGTCGCTTCGGAATGCCCGCAGCCTTCTACTTCTATCCGTGCTGGCCGTTGCGCTCTGTGGACTGACGATCAGCATCGAGAGCTACCGAGGGTTATGGATGCTGTTCGCGCTTGTCGAAGCATTTTCGCGGCTTTTCATTAGACCGTTGCCATGACCACCGACCAGAACATTTTAAGTCACGATTCGATCCCTCGGAGCAATCCTGAACTGTCGAATAAGACGACGCCGGTAAGAGACGCCAGGCGGCTTACGTCGGCTGTTGCGATTTCCCTGGTGTTGACCTCCATACGGTCGGTGTTTGTATTCCATGTTCTGGGACCGGCTCTGATGGGAGCTTGGAAATCGGCCGCGGTTGTGGACACTGTCCATGAGGCCGCGCGAATGGGAGTACTGAGAGCGTTGGCCATTCGCGTGCCGGTCTTGGATGGAGCGGGTCGTACCCAGCAGGCGGACGAAATCATTTCAGAATCTGGCTCAGTGATGTTTTGGCTAGGCTTTGTGCTAGCGGGCATCATTTTCACTTCGAGTTTTTTCTTCGTTAATCCCGATCTTCGAGTTGCAATGCGATGGATGGCTGCTCTCGCTGTTGTAACCGAGCCTTACGTTTTCTTGCGCGAACTGGCCGCCGCTCGTCATCGATTCGAGTTGCGTTTCAGGGAGACACTTTACCGAGCCCTGGTAGAGTTCTCGGCCGCCATACTTCTCTGTCCAAAATTCAAACTGGTGGGATTGGGCGGGGGAATGGTGCTGGGCGTGAGCGTGACGGCCGCCTATTTGTACTGTCGCCAAACGGTCCAGTTTCGATTGCGGCCGCGAGTTGGGGCAGTTAAGCAGTTACTCCTCACCGGCGCTCCAGTCTCACTTAGCGAGGCTGGTTACGAGTTCATACGCCGTATAGACGTCGTGATTATGGTGGTGCTGCTTGGCCCGATTTTCGTCGGATATTACGGCATCAGCCGGCTAGTCACCGATTTCTCGACAGTCCTCTGCCAGAAAGGCATTGCCCAAGTGCTCTCGCCTCATCTGTTGCACACATACGGACGCACCGGTTCGATTCTTAAGACGGCGCGGTATTTTGAGCATCCAGCGAGGCTCTTCTCGTACACAGTCCCTCCTTTAGTGGGCGCGGGAACGTTTTTTGTGGGTAATTTTGTACACCTGTTGCTGCCCCAATACATTCCGGGCATTATTGCCGCGCAAATAACCATGTGGACTATATTTTTTGTTGCCTTGCATTCCAGCGTGGGATCTTTCGCGGTGGCGCTCGATCTGATCCCCGTCCTTCTCCGCATATATGTAGTTCTCATTCCAGTTACCGCCGCAGCTCAGTACACGATCCTGCGCAGGGGTTTCGGCTTGGAGGGCTCCGCGTGGGGCACACTCGTGATTTTAGCGGCGATAGGGATGGCGGAAGTCGCTCTTGCAAAACGAAAATGCGGGAACACTGGCGGTGAAATATGTCGGTTTATCGCCACCCTCTATTTTCCCGTGGCATTCGCGATGTATTTGAAGCATATAGTTGGCGGAATGAGACTTGGCTTGTGGTTTATGAATCACCCCGGTACACTGGCTGAGTCCGCAACGAAAGCACTTATTTTTCTCCTCTTATTCGCGCCTATTTTGGCGGTTTATGAAGTCAAGTTTTCCTTGCTACGAACGGTCCATCAGGCCTCCTGAGGCGCATCTAGCCACAACCGAAATGTTGGTATTGCCGCTAACTCACGGCGAGCTGTCGCCTTTGTCTCTGGTCGGCGGCAAAGCGCGGAACCTAATGCAATTGACCGGGGCCGGAATGGCCGTCCCCGCTGGTTTTTGTGTCACCACACGAGCATATGAAGCCTTTATCGGCCGCAACGAGCTCGACCGTGTGGTTCAGGACTCGATGTGCAGTCTTGAAGATGGCGATAGAGGAGCCAGATTCGCAGCATCCCATCGCATTCGCGCCGCAATGCTCAGTGGCATCATGCCAGACGATGTGACAGAGGCGATTGCTCGGCACTATTGCGAGCTTTCGGGCAGTAATGAAAGTTGCCGCGTTGCGGTACGTTCTTCGGCAACGTCCGAGGATCTTGCCGACGCAAGTTACGCCGGCGCGCACGCGACGCTGCTCAACGTGCGGGGTCTCCCCGCACTGCTCGACGCGGTGCGGATTTGCTGGGCTTCCC
>JBAUZG010000366.1:0-4509 GCA_049585195.1 Bryobacteraceae bacterium
CGCATTCTCTCGAAATGCGACACTTGCTTGAAGATGGGCGCCTTCGCGTGAGTCTGCGAATCGCGAGCGAGTGCGCCGGGCGCATGCCGGTCTCCATCGGTTTTCACCCCTATTACACGATTCCCAACACGCACCGGGACTCTTGGCGGCTGACTCTTTCCGCCCGGACGCATTTCGAACTCAATCGAAATCAAATCCCAACCGGGTCGACCACGCCGCTCGAACAATCGAGCGTCGATGTCAAAACCGTGGATCTCGACGACGTGTACTCTGACCTGGAACGGAACGGAGACGGCGAAGCGCATTTCGAGCTCCGGTCCCACGACGCATCGCTCGAATTTGGGTTCGGTCCACAATACAAAGTGGCCGTCGTTTACGCCCCGCAGGCCCGCGATTTCGTATGTCTGGAACCTATGACGGCCATTACCGACGCTCTGAATCTGTCGCGCAACGGGGCTGGCGTCGAGCTGCAGAGCATTGAACCGGGCGGAAGCTGGGTGGAAGAATTCTGGATTCTGCCCAGCCTCACCACTCATAGCTCGATACACGAGAATGCGCCAGTTTGATTCTAGTCACATCGCTGCGACACTGGAGCCATCATGCATGAGCGGTCATAGGTCATAGAAGCGCCCACGAGATCCCAATCCGCTCGCCTACGAGATCATGCTGGAGTTCACCGGCCCAGCTGAAAAATATGAACGAACTACCGCAAGCGCGGTCAACCAATCCAAAAGCCCCCATGCTGGGGCGCTTAGGTGGCCTAAAGGGCGGCGCCGCTGGGGCACACAAGCCCTTACGGCGAAGAAGCGTTCCCAGACAGCGGCGAAGGCTACTAGGGCGCGGTCGAACAAAAGGGTCATCCTTAGGATCCCCTCGTGCCGATAACTTGGCCGTTCATCGTTCATCAAGACACTGCCCAACGACCTTAAACATTTCTTGCCATCGTTGCTAATGTCAATATCCGCACCAGCACGCGAGCATGCTACGTCGTTTCCTACTGGAGAGCACCAAACCGGATTTGAAAGACGATGACGAATCCACTTGGGCTCATAATCGACTGCCTCATAGGGACAATCATTCTTGGCGGAAGCCTCTCTCTTGGAACATCCCTTGCCCTCATCCGCACGGATGAGGGCATCGCAATTGCTACCGACAGTCGGGCTGTAGATGAATACGGGAACAAAAGGCCCGACGCCTGCAAAATAATTGAGGTCGGAAAAGATCTGTACTATTCTCTCGCTGGCATGACACAGGGTAACGGATTCAACATCAGGACGACCATCGAAAGGCGCATCAAAGTCAGCGACGTAAGAAGGGGAACGCTCTCCGTGAAAGAGGCGCTCACGCATGTATTCGCTACCCGCCTGAACGATCCGCAGGTTGTTGACTTCGATAAGCAAAATCGGTCGATTGTCACGGTTTTATTGTTTGGGATGGACGGTACCGTCCCAACTGTGGGTTTTGTCAAACTCTCGCTTCGTTCTGGCCTTTTGTCCACCGAAACCCACGTCTGTCCAAGCGATTGTATAGATGGGAGAAAGGCTTACTCTACAACTCCGTCGATGGACTTCGACCTCCTGAGTCGCACTGCCCCTCCGCTGGATGCTGTCCGTCGGTTTGTGCGTATGGAAATCAGCAAAGACATCCCAGACATAGGAGGCCCGATTCAGATACTGACCATTAGTCGCGATGGCCAACGCACCTGGATTGCCAAACCTGCAATCTGCAAGGATCAGGACTAGACTAAAGCGATCTTTTGATTAACCAAAGATATCAAGCGGCCTGCCATATTCTCTCAATTTGCCGTACTCATCGAAGGCTGAAAAATCACTCCGGCGCTGGCGGCTCGCGTGGTGGATCGCCTATAGCCAGTTGAGGATGTAATTTCGCTCCTGCCGTCCTAACTTGGGCTTCGCTGTCACGCCACGTTTGGCGCAGGTGTCTAGCGTTAGCGGCAACACTATCTATTGCCTCCTCAAACTCGGAATCCGTCAACTCGGCATTTACTGTCGAAACGAGTAGATGACGGGTGCTCCATTCATACGGCGCCGACTGCCGAGCCACTTGCTCGAATGGAAAAGGATTAGCAAGATAAACAAACCCATCATTTCGCATTACGAGAAGATGAGAAGTACCACCGCATCCAGGAACATGGTCCTTTACCTTTGTGAGCACGTATGTCGCAAGCATTAACGCCCTCCTCTCATCCATGGAGTCGTGGGCCGACAAGGTCAACAGGTAATGCGCCAGATCTCGCCCTATACCGATACATTCGCGTCTATCATCCACGCGCTTCAACGTATGCTCCTGTGTAACAAACAGATGAGTACGCCTTTCAGAAGCGGACCAATAGGAAATTAAAAACCAATATCCCAGATTCCAGTCCGTGCCGTACGTAGGATGCGAAAACACGACTCTCCGGTATTCATCATCAAGAGCCTCCTCCATCTTTTCGATAACTTCTTCTGGCCTTACCTTCTTGATTCTCTTGGCACATTTCTGCATGGCCGAAGTTGCCTGGCTCGCATTCCCTGCCATAGCGTACCCGATCTGGCCACCAGGACACGAAAAGCTGCCGACCTTGCGTTCGTGTGTTTTCATTGCCAGAGCCTCAACCTGTGTATCCGCAAATAAAAGTACACCGTCGTCGTACACGAATCCGGCCGCAATCGTCATGCCTCTAGCGTAAAGCCGATGTTTCAGCGGCCCTATTCCGACCTTCGGAGCATTGGCTGGCCTACAAACCTGCGGCCAAGCCCGCGATACATCGAATTCCACCCCTGATTGGCTGGCTTAGGTGCAATTTTCTAAACTCACCCACTACCGACAGTGCTTCCGGTCCAAAATGGCTGGCTTGGACCCCGCCAATCTGATAGGATCGGTAAAGAAGCCTTATGCTCCGCAGCACGCCAGCGCAAAAAACCGGCTCCGAGGCACCCTTGTACCGGCAGCTGGCCGATTCCATCGCAGACCAGATCGCATCCGGCGAAAGGAAGGCCGGGGACCGCTTGCCGGCTACGCGAGAGCTGGCTCTTCAACTCGGACTGAACCGCACCACTGTAGCGGCGGCTTACTCACGGCTTGAAGAGCAAGGCCTCATTAAGGGGCATGTGGGCCGCGGAAGTTTCGTTTGCGGTAGGCCAGCCAATTCGGAAATGGCTGGTTTGGACTGGGAGGCCATCCTGCCACGCGTCGAGACAGCGTCCAACTTCTCAAAACCCGTCGAAATTGACTTTTCTGCTTCCCGGCCCGATGTGGATGCATTCCCGATGGCGCAGTTCCGCCGCCTTGCCAAGGACGTAATCGACTCACCCGAGGCGCGCGAGATTCTCCAGCTCGGGTCTCCCCTCGGATATCCGCCGCTGCGACGTTATCTTCTTGAAGAGGCTCGAGGCAGCCAGCTGGCGAGAGAGACCGACGACCTCATCGTAACGAACGGCTGCCAGCAGGCGCTAGACTTGCTGGCCCGTGTGCTTGCCCCGTCTGGTGAAACAGTAGTGCTCGAAGATCCGGTCTACCACGGTCTGCTGAAAGTGTTCGAGCGGGTAGGCGCGAACATTATTCCGGCGCCCGTGAGTGAAGAGGGGGTAAGACCCGAGACCATCGAGGCGATCCTGTCGCGCGATAGGCCGCGCGCGATTGTCCTCACGCCGAGCTTTCAGAATCCCACTGGAACATCTATTCCGGCTTCGAGCCGGTGCCGGATCGTCGAGATTGCGCAGCGGTCGGGCGTCGTACTGATTGAGAATGACATCTACAGCGAACTGCGGTACGAAGGAGAGTCGGTTTCGACGTTCAAGCGCCTGGACGAAGCTGGAAACGTGATCCTGCTCCGGAGCTATTCGAAAGTGTCCTTTCCCGGCCTGCGCGTGGGATGGGTGCTGGCGCCGCGGCCGGTGGTGCAGCGTTTGGCTGAATGCAAGCAGACCTGCGATCTTCATTCCGATCATCTTTCGCAAGCGGTTCTGCTGCGGTTTGCCGAATCGGGAGAGCTCGAGCGTCATCTCAACAAAAGCCGGGCTGCGAATGCGCAGCGGCTCTCGGCGGCTCTTGCAGCCTGTGCGCGGTATCTTCCGCGAGCATCGAAGTTTACGCGGCCGCGCGGCGGGCTGAATCTGTGGATTGAATTGCCGGCCCCACTCGATGCCCGCGACCTTCTTGTGCATGTGCAGGAACAGGGCGTCAGCTTTCTGCCCGGCCACTATTTTTCATCGGATCGCGGGGCTGGCCGCAGTTCGCGGCTGAGCGGCTTGCGCCTGAGTTTTGGGGGCCTATCGCCGCGGCAAATCGAGAACGGCATTCGAATCATAGGAACAACTGCCGAGAACCAGTTAACGTTGATGACACAAAAAGAATTTGAGCCAGCGCCCGCGCTGGTCTGAATACGACATCAGGAAGGAGTAACGCAGTGAATTTCTTCAGCGAGCAATTCCGGCTCAACGTCGGACTGGCGGAAATGCTAAAGGGCGGCGTCATTATGGACGTCGTCAACGCCGAGCAGGCGTTAAT
>JBAUZG010000367.1:0-24438 GCA_049585195.1 Bryobacteraceae bacterium
CGCGCTCCTTCTGGGTCATTACGAGTTGGTCCGTTTCCAACTCCCCAGCGTGCCCTTGTCAATAGGACATTTCTATTTGGCACGATTAGGACATTATCATTTTGCGGTGACATGGCTCAGTTTCTCCTTGACAGCTTAGGACAGTTTACTCTATACTCCTGACTATCTTAGGAGTGTAAATGTCTGGCCAGGCGCAGCTTCTTCCAGGAACCCTCGATCTTCTTATCTTGAAAGCGGTCTCTCTCGGTCCTCTTCATGGCTATGGCGTTCTCTTGCGCATCGGGCAAATCTCCGAGCAAGCGCTGCTCGTCGAGCAGGGCGCGCTCTATCCCGCCTTGTTCCGTCTGGTGCGCCAAGGCCTCCTGAAAGCACGCTGGGGCACATCCGAAAACAATCGTCGCGCCAAGTTCTACGAACTCACGGCCGCGGGGCGGAAGCGTCTGCGAGAGGAAACGGACGGTTGGAACCGGGTCGCCGCAGCTATGGCGTCTGCCCTTGCCGCGACTATTGCTCCTGCGCCTTCGGCACCCGCGGAGGAAATATGAATCTCCTGGCTTACTTTCGTTCCCTGGCAGCTAAGTTTTTTCATCGTTCTCACATTGACGATGACATGGAAGAGGAGCTTCGCTCACATATCCAGCACCGCGCCGACGATCTGGAACGTTCCGGCCTTCGCCGTGCCGAGGCAGAACGCCGAGCGCACATCGAGTTTGGCGGCCGTGGACGGTTCAAAGAGGAATGCTACGAAGCGCTCGGCAGCAATTTTATCGAGACTCTGATACAGGACGCGCGCTATAGCCTTCGCGTCTTGCGGAAGTCTCCCGGCTTTGCGATCGTCGCAGTTTTAACGCTGGCGCTGGCCATCGGTGCAAATGCTGTGGTTTTCGGCGTCTTGAACGCGCTGATCCTGCACCCTTCGTACGTGCCCCGGGCGGAAAGCCTTTTCATGATCGAGCAGAGTGACCGTGCCGGAAACCACTCGTATCCCGATTATCTCGATTTACGCGATCGCAATCGAAGCTTTGACGGTCTGGCGGCTTATAACATCTCTGTGGCGGGACTAGACACGGGAAAAGATTCATCCCCCACTTGGTTCTCTGAGGTGAGCGGCAATTACTTCGACGTCTTAGGCGTTCAACCGTATCTCGGCCGTTTTTTCCACGGCTCCGATGAGCATGGCCCGAACAGCGCCCCGTACATAGTGCTCAGCTATGCCTACTGGCACGGCCATTTCTTGGGTGATCGGGCCATGGTGGGCCGCACAGTTCAGGTCAACAAGCATCCTTTCACGATTCTCGGTGTAGCTCCACCTGAGTTTCACGGGACTCTGATGTTTTTCTTCCCCGAGTTCTTTGCGCCGATCGTGAATCGGGAGCAGATTGAGGGGGAGACTGATCTGAACGAGCGCGGAACGCGTTGGATCTTCCAAGTGACGGGACATTTGAAGACGGGAGCTACTCCGGCACAGGCGATTGCCGACCTGAATTCGATTGGCTCGTATCTGGAGAAGACGTATCCGAAGGACGATGGCAGGATGAGCCAGCTTCGACTGGCCCATCCAGGTCTTTATGGCGATTTCCTTGGCCCTCCGGTGCAGGCATTTCTAACCGCTTTGCTGTTGCTCGCGGGATTAATTCTGCTGGCCGCCTGCGCCAACCTGGGCAGTCTGTTTGCCGCGCGCGCTGCCGACCGTTCACGCGAAGTGGCTCTGCGGCTCGCGCTTGGCTCGAGCCGTAACCGCGTTCTGCGGACGCTATTCACCGAAGCCGTGCTGATTTCACTCGTAGGCGGCACTGTCGGACTCCTGGGCAGCGTAGTGCTGCTGCGCGGGCTGAGCGTCTGGCAGCCATTTTCCCAATACCCCATCCATGTGCCTATAAACCCGGATGCAAGTGTCTATGTAGTCGCTTTGGTGTTGGCGTTGGTTAGCGGAATTCTCTTCGGCATGGTTCCGGTGCGCCAGGTTTTCAGGACCGATCCCTACCAGATAGTCAAATCCGGATCAAGAACGACTGGTGGACGGCGGATCACGGCCCGCGACCTGCTGCTTGTGGTGCAGATTGCCATTTGCGCGGTGTTGGTCACTTCTTCCATGGTTGCGGTGCGTGGACTCATGCGTTCGCTCCACGGCAATTTCGGCTTTGAACCGCAAAACGCACTGTTGGTGGATACCAATCTGCATATAGCAGGCTACAGCAGCGACGCGGTGCCGGCCATGCAAAAGCGCATGATGGATGATATCGAGACGATTTCTGGCGTGAAGTCTGCGGGCTTGATTGATCAGTTGCCGTTATACACAGGCTGGGACGACTCGAATGTGTTTTCCGACAAAACAACGGATATGCGGCCATCGAACGCTGCGGCTGAAGCTTTCATGTACCACGTATCTCCGCAATACTTTCGTGCGGCGGGCACGCCGTTGCTCTCTGGAAGGGATTTCACGTGGCATGACGATAAAAATGCGCCGCGCGTGGCAGTCATCAACCCCGAATTTGCACGCAAAATCTTTGGCTCTGTGACAAAGGCAGTCGGTGGACACTTCAAGATCCCTGATGGAACGCGCATCGAAGTCGTGGGTGTTGCGGAAGATGGGAAATATAAGTACCTCGCCGAGGATCTTCAACCGGCCATGTTTTTTCCACTCCTGCAGTCGCCAGCGGCTGAGACGTATATGGTTGTACGCTCGAACAGTGACACTCAGCAACTCGCCGGAGCTATAAGGCGTACGCTCCGGAACCTGGATGCGGGCCTGCCTTTTACCATCCAAACGTGGAGCGACGACTTGAACTTTGCTCTGTTCCCTTCGCGCGTGGCAACGGTGGCGCTGGGTGTGCTGGGCATGCTGGGAGCCATGCTTTCTATCACCGGCATTTTTGGAATGGCCGCATACTCGGTCAGCAAGCGCCTGAAGGAGTTGGGAATTCGTATGGCCTTGGGCGCGCAACGGAAGGAAGTGTTACAGGCGGCTTTGGGACGAGCACTAAAATTACTCGCCTTTGGCTCGGCCGCCGGATTGATTCTCGGAATTCTGGCGAGCAGCGTGCTCGCTTTCATCGTTTACCAGGCAACTCCACGCGATCCGCTGGTATTGGCCGGCGTCGTTCTAGCTATGGCGTTGGTGGGTCTGCTGGCTACCTGGATTCCAGCGCAGCGCGCCCTGTCGATCGATCCTTCGACACTGCTACGCGAGGAGTGAATCAACTCGATGAAATTCCTCCCCTACTTTCGTTCCCTCACTGCAAAGTTCTTTCATCCTTCTCAAATCGCAGACGACATGGAAGAAGAACTTCGCTCACACGTCCAGCACCGCGCCGACGATCTGGAACGTTCCGGCCTTCCCCGCGCCGACGCGGAACGCCGAGCGCGCATCGAGTTCGGCTGCCGCGGACGCTTCAAAGAGGAATGCTACGAAGCGCTCGGCGGCAATTTTATCGAGACGGTAATTCAGGATGTGCGCTTCAGTATTCGCGTGTTACGCAAGTCTCCGGGCTTCACAATCGTCGCCGTTTTGACGCTGGCCTTGGCAATCGGCGCGAACGCCGTGGTTTTTGGCATGCTGAACGGCCTCATCCTTCGCCCAGTGGATGTACCTCAGCCGCAAAGCCTCTATGGAATCGAGCGCTCGGACGATGATAATCCGGTCGAATCGTATCCCGACTATCTCGACCTGCGCGACCGCAACCGCAGCTTCGATAGTCTGGCAGCCTATAGAATCACCGAGGCAGGGCTGGATACGGGCGAAAATCCATCCCGCGTTTTTCTATTTGAAGTGAGCGGCAACTACTTCGACGCGTTACGTATTCAGCCGTATCTTGGCCGCTTCTTCCATGCATCCGATGAGCGTGGCCCCAATAGCGCTCCCTATATCGTGCTCAGCTATGCGTATTGGCACAACCGTTTTCAGAATGACCGCGCCGTAGTGGGCCGTGTTGTTCAGATCAACAAGCATCCTTTCACTATTGTTGGTGTGGCCCCGCCCGCGTTTCACGGGACGTTGTTATTTGCCTATCCCGATTTCTTTTTGCCAATGATTAACGAGGAGCAGATAGACGGAATCAATATTCTGAACGCAAGGGAAACTGCTTGGATCTATCTGGCGTTGGGACATCTGAAGGCGGGAGTCACTCCGCCTCAGGCGATTGCCGACCTGAACTCGATTGGCTCCTATCTCGAAAAGACCTATCCCAGGGAACACGGGCAAATAAGCTATTCATTGTCCCGCCCCAGTCTTTATGGCGATTTCCTTGGCCGCCGCGTCGAGATGTTCCTTACAGGATTGATGCTACTTGCTGGATTGATTCTGCTGGCGGCCTGCGCCAACCTGGGCAGCCTGTTTGCGGCACGAGCCGCCGATCGAAGCCGTGAAGTTGCTCTGCGGCTCGCGCTGGGCTCAAGCCGTGGCCGTATTCTGCGGACGCTATTTACCGAAGCCGTGCTGATTTCGCTTGCCGGGGGCGCCATCGGATTGTGGGGCAGTGTCGCGCTATTGCGCGGGCTGAGCGTGTGGCAGCCAATACCCCGATATCCGATATCTCCGCCCGTGAGCCCGGACGCAACTGTGTATGGAGTCGCTTTGATGTTGGCATTGGTAAGCGCCATCCTGTTCGGATTGGTTCCGGTGCGCCAGGTGCTCAGGACCGATCCATACCAGGTCGTCAAATCGGGATCCACCGGTTCCGTTGAGCGGCGGATTACGGTCCGAGACCTGCTGCTGGTGGTGCAAATTGCGATTTGCGCGGTGCTGGTTACTTCATCGATGGTCGCCGTGCGAGGTCTCGTTCGTTCGCTCGACAGCAATTTCGGTTTCGATCCACGGAACGTGACGATCGTCAATACAGATCTCAGTATGGCGGGTTACAGCGGCGAAAGAGTACCGGAAATGCAAAAGCGCATGCTGGATGCGATGCGGGCAATTCCAGGAGTAGAATCCGTGGGATTGATCGATTGGCCGCCGTTAATCAGTGGCGCTTACAACGAGTCGTATGTCTTTCGAGACGAGGCGGCCGATCTGAGTCCATCGAATGCTGTGGCTTCACCCTTCTCTTTTCGAGCGTCGCCCGAATACTTCCAGGCGGCGGGCACAGCATTGTTAGCGGGCAGGACCTTCTCATGGCATGACGACAAGAGCACTCGACGCGTGGCAGTCGTAAATCGGGAGTTCGCTGATAAAATGTTCGGCTCCGCGGTAAATGCCCTGGGCCATTTCTACAAGCTGCGCGATGGAACGCGCATCCAGGTGGTGGGCATTGTGGAAGGCGGAAAATATAAGGGCCTCACCGACGATTCGCCGCCGGCAATGTTCTTTCCCATCCTGCAATCGCCAACCCTGGGAACAAATCTCGTGATCCGTTCGAGCCGCGATCCAAGGCAAGTGGCGGGGGCCGTAAGGAATGCATTCCGGGACCTCGATCGCGCACTGCCTTATTACAGCGAAACATGGAGCCAACAACTGGACGACTTCGCTCTATTTCCTTCGCACGTCGCGACGATCTCCCTCGGTGTGCTGGGCGCGATGGGCGCAATGTTGTCGATAACCGGCATTTTCGGAATGGCTGCGTACTCGGTCAGCAGGCGGCTGAAAGAGCTGGGAATCCGCATGGCCCTAGGCGCGCAGCCGAGGGAAGTGCTACTGGCCGCGTTGGGACGGGCGATTAAACTGCTCGCTGCCGGTTCGGCGGCAGGATTGATTCTTGGAATTCTGGCCAGCCGGGTTTTGGCTCACATCGTGTATGAGGCAACTCCGCGCGACCCGCTGGTATTGACTGGAGTCGTCCTGGTGATGGTGTTGCTGGGGCTGATAGCTACCTGGATTCCCGCGCAGCGCGCCCTGTCGCTTGATCCTGCGAAACTGCTCCGCGAGGAGTGATCTTCCGCCGCACGTTCCGAGTAACCTCCCAACTTCCCCTTAACGAGCGTCAGCGCCTCATACATCCGCTTGATCTTGGAGACGCGTGTAGTCGGTCAAAATGGAAGGGCGGCTGATTTTCGCCGCACTCCGAGGAATTGGAACGGACGGACATTGACTGAAGGTACGTTGATCTATGATGGCCGCTGCGGGTTCTGCCGCCTTTGGCTCGAGTACTTGCAGGCGCTTCTCGATGGCCGTCTCGAGTGGCTCGCATCACAGGACATAGGGGACCGCTTTCCGCAAATTGCGCGGGACGAGTTCAAGAAATCGGTCATTCTGGTCGACAGCAATGGAGCCGTGTCGCGAGGGCCGGAGGCGATTTTCGAAGCGCTAGCCCTTTCCCCGCGGCACGCGTGGTGGCTAGCAATATACAAGGGACTCCCGCCATTCAAATCGGCGGCCGAATTCGCCTACGGCATCGTGGCACGGCATCGAAGCGCGGCCTTTCATCTGACCAGAATTCTGTTCGGATCGCGGATTCGGCCACTCGCATATCAACTCACCGAAAGTTTATTCCTCCGTCTGCTGGGCTTCATCTTTCTTTTTGCATTCTGGTCGCTTGACGATCAAATCCTCGGCCTCGCCGGATCGCACGGCCTTATTCCCGCCTCGCAGGTGCTCGAAGCGATGCATGCCGAAATCGGCCCGCGCGCCTTTCTGTTTGCGCCAAGCCTGTTCTGGGTGAATGCAAGCGACCCATGGATTAACTGGGCTTCTAGCGTCGGCATTGTGGCTTCGCTGTTCCTCGTGTTTAGCGGATGGCTGGGGCAGATGTGGCAGAGAGCTGCGACAGGAATCTGTTTCTTTTTGTATCTTTCGCTCGTCTCTATCGGTCAGCCATTCACGCTGTTCCAATGGGATGCGCTTCTGCTCGAAACGGCATTCCTGGCGCTATTTGCCGGCACACCGCTGCTGGTGTGGGCATTCCGCTTTCTGATCTTTCGGCTCATTTTCGAGTCGGGCTGCGTGAAATTGTTGAGCGGCGATCCAAATTGGCGGAACTTGCACGCGCTTCGCTTTCACTTCATGACGCAGCCCCTGCCGGAACCAATTGCCTGGTATGTGTATCAAGCACCCGGGTGGCTGCTAGACGCATGTACCTTTCTAACGCTCGCGATCGAGCTCGCGTGCCCATGGCTCTTGTTCTTTCCGCGCCGGATTCGCCACGCGGGAGCCGCCTTTCTCATCTTCCTGCAGATATTGATTTTGGTTACGGGAAATTACGCGTTCTTCAACTGGCTCACCATCATTCTCTGCTTGTGGGCATTCGATGATTGGAATTTTCAGTCTATGCGCCGTGTTCTGAGCCGGTCCGTAGTCGCAATTCAAAGCGCGGTGCGGCGTCAATTGCTTTCCGTCGTGCTCGCCGGGTTGATGCTGCTGGGGGCCGTGCAAGTCGTTTCGCTGTTGCCACAAGGGGCCAGCGCTCCGTTTGCCCGCATCTTCGGCTTACTCGCACCCTGGCAAGTTGTCAATTCATATGGCTTATTTGCCGTGATGACGACCACACGGCCAGAGCTGATTTATGAGGGATCGGAGGATGGCCAAATATGGAAAGAATATTCGTTTCCGTACAAGCCTGGCGATGTGAAACGGCGGCTTCCCATTGTCGCGCCCTTTCAGCCGCGCCTGGATTGGCAACTGTGGTTTGCGGCCCTAAATGGGAATTATCAAGAAGACCGCTGGACCGGGAATCTCGCAGTGAGACTATTGCAGGGCGACGCGGCAGTACTGAAACTTTTAGAACGAAGTCCATTCAGCCGGCCTCCTAAGTATGTCCGAGTTGCGCTGTACGATTATTGGTTCACCGACGAGACGGAGCGGCGGCGGACCGGCGCGATTTGGAACCGGCGATTCGAGCGGTTGTACCTGCCCGCCATTTCGCTAGAGCAACTACGCAGTCAATGAGCGGCGGCGGCTTGCCGCAGCTCCTCAGTGTTTTGCTTGCGAAATGAATTCACTGCCCATCGCACAACGTAGAACGAACACCCGATTGCGACGGCAAGCACGGCGTTAACGACCAAGACTGCGATAGCGGTGCACAAGAATGCCGACGCATCGACGCGGCGCATGCGGAGCAGGCGGCGCCATGTGCTCCATTCGAGGAGACAAAGTCCGATATACGCCGTGACGCCGGCGAGCGCGGGAACGGGGATTCGCGCGATGAAGCTTCCGCCTAAAGCCAGCAAAGCTACGATGAACAAAGCATGGAACAGGTTGGACAGTCGAGTTGTTCCACCGCAGCGGACGCTGGCCAGGCTACGGGCAGGAATGCCAACACTCATCGGGGCTCCAAAAGTCCCGGCGACGACATTGGCGATGCCATACGCGCCGAGCTCCGCGTCGGCGTCAGAGCGCTTCATGTGCCGGTGCCTGCCGCGAAAATGTTCGACCACGCGCGAGGTAATCAAGATATTCACGGAGGAAACAAATGCCAAGCCAAATGCGGCGGGAAGCACGCTCATGACGTCACGAGGCGTCCAGGCAAAGCCGGCAAACGAGGGAACGTGTAGAGCGACTTCGCCGATCGTGCGCTGGTCAAGATGGAAGCCAATTGCGATGGCGGTCGCTGCCAGAACGCCAATCAGCGGAGCGGGAAGCTTGGGCGCGGCATAAGCAACGGCAAACCCCACGGCAATCACGATCAGGCTGACGGCGACGGTAGCAGGCTGCGCCTGCCGGGCGGATGCGATCACGAGCCAGCTTTGATACAGCAGATTGTCGGACGTGCGGTCGATATGCACGCGGCTACCCAGCATAGTGTTCAACTGCGAGAGAAACATCATTGCGCCGATGCCGCACGAGAAGCCCGTAACCACGGGCTGAGGGACTTTATGGATATGCCGGCCGAGACGCAACACGGAGAAGACCATCATGAAAACGGAAGCTGCGAGGCAGACTTTCGCTGCTCCTCCGACTCCCTGAAGGCTTACGGCATGAGCGATAAACGGAACCGTGGCGCTGGCCGTCCCGCCAATCAAGACGGGATTTCTGCCGAGCAGTGCTGTGATGGGGGCCGTAGCGACGGAAGTGACAAGGCCTAGAACGGGAGGCAGACCCATCATGCTCGCTAAGGCGAGGCCATAGGGGATGGCGATGAGAGCGGCGATGAAGCCGCCCGACAGATCGCCGGCGAAAAGACGCAAGCTATAACTGAGTTTTGGGAAACGCAAAATTCCTTAGCTTGGCCGGTCGCTTACGCTTCCGGCTCCTTATGGAAAGCCGACGGGCACTTCAAATTGGGCTTGAGTAGCTACGCCGTATAGCACTTCACGCAGGCTTGCTTAAACTTGGCCATCTCTTCCCTAGTGCCGACGGAGACTCGAACCCAGGTTGGCCACACCGGCCATACGCGGCCGATATAGACCTTCTCCTTCGCCATCGCGGAATAGAATTCCTTGCCAGGGCGCTTGACGTTCATCATGAACATGTTCGCGTCCGACGGAAGGAATTCGATGTTGTTCTTCGACAGGAAGTCGAAGGTATCTTCGCGAACGCCGACCATGTAGGCTTTCCTCTTTTCGATCAAGCCCTTTGCCTTGAGACCGGCCGTAGCGCCAACCATCGCGGTGATGGGGAGCGCGCCGGCGGTGAATTGGTGCATGCCGGCGAGAAGGTCCGGCCGTCCAAGAGCCGCACCCGCCCTGAGACCGGCCATGCCATAGAGCTTCGAAAATGTCCGTAGAATTACGACGTTCTTATCGGCTGCTACAAGCTGGGCGTTGCGCTGGGTTTTATTGGCGAAATGGACATACGCCTCATCGAGCAGGACGATCGAGCCCTTGGGCTGATTGGCAACGGCCCATTCGATGTCTTCGCGGCTGGTTACGGTGCCCGTGGGATTATTTGGATTGCAGATGTAAATGATGCCAGGGGTTGGATGAGCGGCAACCATGGCTTTCACGTCGTGCGCTTTGTCCGCGCCTTTGAGCGGGACTTTAATGACCTGCGCGCCGACGTATTCGGCCGCGCGGCCACCCGCCTCATAGCCCGGATCGGCAACGACAAACGGCTTGTCCTTGCTGCAATAGGCAAGAACCATGCGGTGAAGCGGATCGCTCGATCCAGCGAAAGCCGCGACATGGGAATTCTTGGGATCGTAAGAAAACTTTAGCCCTTCGACCTCGGCCAGCGTCTCTGCCATTTCGAACGTGGTTTCGTACATGTAGCGGCCGCCATTCGAAATGATCTTGTGGATGGCTTCGGCGGATTCCTGGCAGGGACCTAGCGGATTTTCGTTCGCGTTGATTTTGACGGCGTCAGGCGGAAGGTCCTTTACCATCGAAAGCTGAGCAAGAGCGTGCTCGCTGTAGAAAGGAAGCGTAGCTCCGGCGCCGAGTAGAGTGGCAATTCGGCCAAAGTTACGCCGTGTAAAACCGCGTTTGGAAAAATCAGCTTGCTGCTTGGAGCTGAGAGTCATCGTTACGTTACCTCCTCACAAATGCTGTTTTGTTTGTGGATTTCCAATTTCGAGCCGGCGATGATTCCCGTACTCAAAAAATACCGGGCGGCGCGGACGTTGCGGAGGGAAGGAAACGGCACGGTCTCCTCTCTTACGGACTATCTAATAGTTTTACTCCAATGTAATCGAAAACGCCAGAAATTCTTCCTCAGAACGAGAATCGAAGAGCCAACTGGAGTTGCCGCGAGAAATTAGCTTGCGACGTGATTTGGCCGAATTCGGCGCTGCCATAGGAAACGTTTGGCCCGTAAAACAGCGGGGTATTGAACGCATTGAGCGCTTCAAACCGGAATTGAGCATTGGCCCGTTCAGTCATGGGAATGTTCTTAAAAAGCGACATATCCCAATTTGCCTGGCCGGGACCACGCAGGGGAATGGTGCGGCCGACATCTCCGAAGGTGAACTCAGGAGCGGTAGAGAAAGCCGCTGCATTGATGTAGTCGCCAAGACGCGACTCGAGGCTGCCGCTGGTGGCGGGTGTAACGCCGGTCGCATTTGGCCTTTGGCTGGCATAGCCAAACGAAGAGTTGAAATTCTTACTCTGCGTGATCTGCAAGGGGAAGCCGGTCTGGAAGATCGAAACCGCATTCAAGGTCCAACCGCCGACTACGTAGTTAAGTGCGCGTCCATTGTTGAGAAACAGTTTGCCTTTACCGAAGGGCAGTTCATAGGAGAACGACGTGGCCCAGCGAAGGGGTGTATCGATATTCGAAAGACTGTACTCAGCGGCCATATCGTAAGGATTTTGAGGCCCGAGATTACCGGCGTTCAAGGTATTGCCGGCGCCGCCGCTGCTGGCATCCATGTTTCGCGACCAGGTGAATGTCGAGAGAAACGTCAAACCGGAGGTAAATCGCTTTTGGGCCTTGACGACCATAGAATCGTAGCGCGCGTGATCGTTGTCATCGAACAGGTAATTGACCGCTCCAAAGGTTGGATACGGAAGAAGTAATTGCGACGACTGTACGGATGGCGTTCCGATGACCCCTGTGCCGCCGTGTCCATAAAACGGATTGGTAACGCTTTGTGTGAGAGCGGTGCCCTCGGAGAGCAGAGCCGGGTTCAGGGCATTAATGTTGATATTGGCCGTGGCCATCGTAAGGTGGGTCGAGTGAGATCCGACATAGCCGACCTCGAACGCGATGCCACCGGGCAATTCGCGCTGCACATCGATGGAATATTGCTGGATCATGGGCGAGCGGGCATTGGGGTCAACAAGCGAGATGGTTTGGCCGTTTCCAGTCGCTGCGCCAAGCGAGTTGCCGACCGGCTGCGCAATTCCTTGCGGAAACGGATTGGTGAGCGTGCCGGCGGGCGTCTGGAAATTGTTGGTGGTAGCGATATAGCTGGTTTCGGCGTTGTAGCCAGGCGTTGCGATGGGCGCGCCGAGCGCGAACTGCGGCGCCCAAAAGATTCCGTAGCCTCCGCGAATCACGGTTTTCGAGTCAACCTGGTACGCGAGACCAGCGCGCGGCCCCCACTTGTTTGGGTAGGGATTTCCCACGCTGTTTTTCCCATTACCTGCGTATTGGACCACGCCTGTCGGCAGGATACCCGTAACTCCGGCCGCAAGCGGATTCACGGCTGTGGTGTCGAAGTTCACAACCATTCCGTTGTTCACTTCCTGCAAGCCAAGCTCGCGCTCCCAACGGAGGCCGACGTTAACAGTTAGCTTGTTCGACATCCGGATGTTGTCCTGGATATAAGCGCCGTAATAGTCGGCGAAATCAGTCAACTTACTAGCCGCGTATGTGGCGCCACTCGCCGGATAACCAAGGAGTAAGTCGGCGAGATCGGCCCCCCCGGTGCCCGCGCTGGTGGGATTCGATTGCGTGAAGATGCCGTTAAACGAAAAGCTGCCCGAAGCGTCGTTGGCATCGGCTCCCGCAGTCTTGATGCGGCGATAGTCGAATCCCGCCGTGAGGCTGTGGCGTCCAGCATACTTCGACACATTAGCCGAGAAGTTGTTCGAGGCGTGCACGTAGTAAGAGTTGTTGTCGTCTACGCCGAGCGAGTACAAACTGCTCATCGAAATGTAAGGGAACTGCGAAAGTGCGTGCGGCACTTGATTGACGAAGCTGGGACTGAATCCGAGGCTGGCCAGATTGAAACCCTGACTGACGTCGTAGCTATAGTTGGGAAAACGATTGAACCCGTAACGCACCGTCAACACAGTAGTCGGATTAATAGTGAAGAGATTGTTCAACTGAGTTGTATCCACGCGGCGCAGCAGACGCCAACCGTCGGGCGTCGATAGACTGTCGAACCAGGTGTTGCCGGGTTCGAGCGAAAAGTACCGAAGGTAGCTAAGAGACGCGCGCCACCAGCTCGTAAAATCTTCGTCTAGCTTTCCTGTGTATTGAGCCGCACGGCAGGGCAACGTAGCGGAGCCATTGATGTCGACGGCGCCATAGCTTCCTGGAGCTGTTTGCGGATTGGCGTAAGTGCTCGCAATGGCTACGCCCACCGGATTCAGCATGCTGGCAGGAATAACATTGCCAGCGAACGGCGCGCGATTGCCGGTTGCCTGCAACGGCGCTAGTGGATTGTAGATGGTGACGGAGCTTTGCGAAAAATCGCCTTGCCGCTCGAGCTGGGTCGGCGCATTAAATTGCTCGGAGGCCGACTGAGTATCGTCGTAATGCTCGAAGGCCAGCCAAAAGAATGTTTTATTCTTGCCGTCGTAAATCTTCGGAATCCAGACCTTCCCGCCGAAGCTTGCACCCCAGGTGTCGTTCGGCTGATTAGCGACCGGCAGACCGGCCTCATTATTGAAAAAGCTGTTGGCGTCCCAGGAGGTCCGGCGCAGGTGGCCATATAGGCTGCCATGATAATCGTTGGTGCCCGATCGCATCAGGGTGTTGAACATTCCGCCTCCGGTGCGAGCCATCTCAGCGTCGTAGGTATTGGCCTGAATCTTGACCTCCTGCACGGCCTCGAGCGAAGGAATGATGATCGCGCGGTTATCGGCGTCGGTGATGGGAATACCGTCGAGCAAATAGTTGTTGCCGCGGACCGGGCCGCCGGCGATCGAAATTTGCGACGAGCCGCTTTGATCTTCCATGCGGTTGTAAGCTGGATTGCCAACAGGCGTCACGTTCTGAACCAGTTTGGAAAGCATGAACGGATTCCGGCCTAAGTTAGGAAGATTGACTAGCTGTTGGTTGTCGATAACCTGGCCCTGGGAAGCGTCGCTGTTCTCAATCAGCGGAACCTGCTCGGTAACTTGCACGCTCTCGCTGACTTGACCGACTTCCAATTTCACATCCAACGTGATCTGCTGCTGAGTTCCGACAATGACGCCCTTTTGTTCAAACTTCTTGAACCCTTGCGCTTGCGAGACCAGGGTATACGTTGCGGGAGGGACTTCGCTGAAGACGTACTCGCCCGTACTATTCGTGATCGCGGAGCGCTGCTCTCCGGTGCCTTCATCGAGCAGCGTAACTTTCGCATTTGCTACCGTACCGCCGTTTTGATCAGTGACAATTCCGCGAAGGCCACCGTAATAAGACTGCGCCATCAGCGCCCCTGCCGTGACGACACAGCACAGCAGCATTGCCGCTGTATTCCTGTTTGAAAATCTTAGTGTCTGCATCCCACTCTCCTGTTAGCGAGCTAGTGCCGGATAAACCGGCGGCAGTTAGCATCACTGCGCACGCTCTAAACGGAGAGCCGATGTCCCAGACGTCCGGACGAGAAGGCTTATGGGGTCTGAAGTGTATTCCAGACTATTAATACTGATGGAGGATCCCGAGTAGGTCCCGTGAAACTTTTGTTTCCGAAAGTGTAACAACTTTTTGAAATGAGCGCCAGAGGGTAAATTGGGTGAAGTAGTTTAATCGTCATAACCGAGCGGCGACCGCGAGGGAGCGGATCTGCGAATCACTTACAGCTTTGGATAAGCGCGCCGGATAACACGTGCGACGTGGCGCAAGGCGGGACCAAGTGGTTAAGCGTACAAATCCAGGGGACCCGCGGTCATGGTCGTTTGTCCGACCTCAATGAGGTAGCCATCCGGATCGCGCATGTAGCACCGCAATTCCGTCGCATGGACTTTAGGCTCGGTAATGAATTTTGCGCCCCGCGAGGACCACAAGTCGTAGTAGCGTTTGATATCAGTCACGCGAAGGTTCAGAAAGATGCTTAGAACATTTGGATCGTGCGGCGGCGAAGCGGCGACTTCAGGCTTATCGTCGGTCGGGCCGCCTCCGCCGTTGATAGTGAGCCAAATGTTGCCGAATCGAAGAAACGTCGGCTCGCCCTGGTGCAGCACCGTGGCGCCGAGGACGTCGCGATAGAATGCCGCCGAGCGCTGAATGTCTCGAACGATGAGGGTATTCGTTACAACAAACTTCAGTTCAGCATTCTGATCCGGCCCAGTCGACATGCTAGCTTCCTTTCTCAGTCACATTCCTCGTCTTTCCCCAGACGTAAATTTGCGTCATGAAAGCGGGGAGCTTGCGGTTTCAAGCAATTTAGGGTTGGTACCCGAACGCCATCCATTTGGCGAATAGCTCGATCCGAGATTCCGGCCAAGGGCCTTCGCCTCTCGGTGGCGAGGGCGGCATCACGGCCCCACCAGTCCCCCGAATGCGGTCGTAGATGAGAGCGGCGTGCATTTTTACGTCGTCATAACTTCCGAGATTGAACGCCTTGCTCATTGCATGAATGTCTCGTTCCGTGAAGAGCGGGCGAATGTCCGCTTGAAAGCTCGTCAGTTTGGCCATTGTGCCTCACACATTGGGTGTTGCGTCTGAATGTCGCGTTCAAACGAGCACGGCCCAAACCCTACTCTATCCGGGAACCGTTGGAAGTAGTAGCTGGAAATGTCGGGAATCACTATTTCAGCTTTGGAACAATTGCGTGCCCAGGATTTCGCGTAGCGTCATATTGCTCCAAATTCGAAACTCTAATTCCCGAGATTCTGGCCTAGTAGGCCCCGCGCTTCTCGCATACAGTAGGGACAACTGGCTTGCGATTAACCAAAGCTGGTTGGCAGAATGTTCGCGATCATGGCTAACGGCATTGAAACACACCCACGGCAGCGAGGCAAAGCCGTAGATCGATCAGTTGTTCTGCGGAAGGTGATGGAAGTTTTGTCGGTGAAGGGTTGCGCAAATTTGTCGATGGCCGGCTTAACAAGCGCGTCGCTTTGTTCTGCGTGATGAGTATGACCAGCGTCCATGCAAACCAGGCAGGGGTGCCATCGGGTTCAAACACCTCCCCCAAAACGGCTCGCAACCGTCCGGCAAAGGACAGCGGAACATTTCACGGGTACGGTACGCGTGAAGTCTTTGTTTGGTCCAATGGCCCCATCACCCATGGCTGGAGCCAGCGTCACGTTTGAACCTGGCGCCCGGACAGCATGGCACACCCATCCTATGGGCCAAGTGCTGATTGTCACGGCCGGCGCCGCTCACTATCGGCTTCGTTTCCCGTTTTGGCCAGATGCAGCGGGCACGCTGTCATTCTTCTGATTCGGCTTGTTGTCCTCACAAACTATGCGACCGAGCTTTGTGAGAACCTGGTCCACTGTGATTGAGATATCTTGCCCGGCGTTCTCGAACCAGGCGCGCATAGTCGCGCGGATCACGGCCATAGTCAACCCGGCAAGCAGATCTGCCGTCCAATCTCTCTTGGAGCCTTTCCTGAGGCGCCCCGCAAACGCTTCCGCAAGAGGATAATGCACCGCCTCGACCTGCGATAACGCTGCGCGAGCACTGGGGTACTTATTCGCGATCTCAATGATTTTACGCGTGCGAGGCTCCGCCGCCGAGTGCCGTGCCACTTCAAGGACCGTGTGTTGCAGGACCTCCGGAATCGAGTAACTAGGAGGACAACTCCGCACGGCTTCGGTGACCAGTGCCTCGTACGTCACCGCTCCCCGTTGTGTCAGTAAATCGTTCTTCGAGGCGAAATACCGGAAAAAAGAGCGCCGGGATACGCCCGCTGCTTCAACTATGTCGTCAACGGTCGTCTCGTCGAACCCCTTTTGAGCGAAGAGGTCGATGGCGGCATCCCAGATTGCGTTTCGCACCAATTCTTGCTTACGGACTTTCAGCGAAGGCGTCCGGCCGATTGGGTCCGCCGCATGTTTGCTGGCCTGGAGAGGCGAATTGACCACGTCAAGACCATAGCATATTTGCGCCGGTGGTGCAATTTACTTCCCTTGCTGTTGACTGTGGCATCTGATGTCACTTATACTTTCTGACATGGCACTTGGTGCCACTCGAAACGAAAGGCTAAATATGATGAAAATCTCATTCCTGGCATTGCTACTGATGGGCTTAGCTGCTCTTCCGTCCTTTGCTGACCCACTCGCGGGTAAATGGCAGATTCACAGCAACATCGCAGGCAATGAAAGTGACCTTACCTGCGATTTGACACAGAAGGATGCGGACCTAAGCGGCACCTGCAAGAGCGAACAACAAACCGTGACGATAACAGGGAAAGTAGATGGCAAGAAGGTGACGTGGAGTTACAAAAGCGAATACAATGGCAGTCCGCTTACCGTGAACTATGAAGGCAAGCTTGAATCAGACACGAAGATTGTGGGAACTGTGACTGTTCCCGAGTTTTCGGTCGACGGCGACTTCACCGCGACCCTGTCTAAATAGAGAGTTGTTCCTTGTCGGGATGGCACGTCCGTCGGTGCCGGATGTGTTCGAATCCTAGAAAGGCACATATCTCGTGTCGCGAGGTCACGTCCCGTGCTATGGACAGCGTTAAACCGGCAAGGACGTGCGCCGCAAGTTGGCCCGGCGGGTCCTTCTTCGAGCGTCGGGCGAAGGTTAGGCAGAACGAGGAAACCCAACTTGTGAAAACCAATAAGAGGAGCACCCGCATCATGTGACAGAAACCCCAAAGCGTGCAGCATTCACCCTTTCGAGTCTCTAGATGCGCGACAATAGCTCCGGCGGGGCGCGCGGACGCAACGGAAGAGCATCGGCGAAGGCTCTCGAAAGATAAGCTCGCGTCCATCACATAATAAAAGAGCACTCATGAAGTTTTTCGGTATCGGTTTCTTATTGATTGGCGCGATGGCTCTTCCTGCCTCCTCGGCGGACGACGGTCTCGATCCTTCGCTGCTTCTAAAGCCGCCAACCGACACGTGGCCCACCTTTAACGGCGACTATTCGGGCCGCCGCTATAGCACGCTCGCTCAAATTAACCAGGACAACGTCAATCAGTTGACCCTGGCCTGGGCCATGCCGCTCGAATCGGTGGGCGTCAAGTCCATGGCCCTTGAAGTGAACGGTATTCTCTATTTCACGGTTCCCGACAACGTCTGGGCCGCCGACGCACGCACCGGACAAATTATCTGGCATTACAACCGCCCGTCACAAGGCGACCACATCGGACACCGCGGCGTGGGCATGTATAAATCCTGGCTCTACTTCGAAACGCCGGATTGCCACCTGATCTCGCTCGACGCCAAAAATGGCAAGGTCCGATGGGATATCGAGCTGGCCGATCCGAAGCTCGGCTATTTTGCCACCATGGCTCCGCTTGTCGTTCGCAATCACGTGATTGTCGGCGTGTCGGGAGATGTAACCGACATTCCCGGTTTTCTCGAATCGGTTGATTCCGATACCGGACGAACCGAATGGCGCTGGAACACTGAACCAAAGCCGGGCGAACCGGGTTCCGAAACCTGGCCGCACGGAAGTGATGCCATCGCGCACGGCGGCGGCATGACTTGGATGACTGGAACCTACGATCCGAGCTTGAACCAGATCTATTGGGGCATCGGCAATCCGAACCCGGTTCTGAATGGCGATATCCGAAAGGGCGACAATCTTTACACTTGTTCCATCGTTTCGCTGAACCCTGATACAGGAAAACTAAACTGGCATTTTCAACCCTCCCCGCACGACACGCACGATTGGGACGCTGTACAGACTCCCGTCCTTTTCGATGACGAATTCAAAGGCATTCACCGAAAACTGTTAGCGCAGGCCAGCCGCAATGGCTATTTTTTCTTGCTGGACCGCACGACTGGCGAGCACATCCTGACCGCGCCTTTCATCGCGACGAATTGGGCCAAAGGAATCGACGGCCGGGGCGAGCCCATCCCTAATCAGCAAAAGGAACCAAAGCCCGGTGGCACGCTGGTTTCGCCCGGTTCCGACGGCGCGGCCAACTGGATGGCTCCAAGCTTCGACCCCGGGTTGGGCTACTTTTTCGTCAGCGCTAGGCGCCTGTGGAGCATCTTCTACATGACTGCGGAGGGCAAACCGGAAGGCTGGGCCGGTCGAGATCGGAACCTGTGGGCCAACTCCGTTCTCGAGGCAATCGACTATCGAACAGGCGACATCGTCTGGAAGCACGAGCTTGGACTGGGCGAAGGCGAAGCGGGCATGCTGACCACTGCCGGCAAAGTGTTGTTCACTGCTGACAATTCCGGCAATCTGCTAGCTTTGGACCCTGCCAGCGGCAAAACACTGTGGCATGTCGGGCTGGGAGAGCGAATGGTATCCGCGCCATCCACCTACGAGCTCGATGGCCGGCAATATCTACTGACGCCAGTCGGAAATGTGATGTACGCATGGACCTTGCCAAGCAAGCGCCAATAAGCATTTTTTTGCGCCGTAATAGTCGCGTCGCTCGTATTCTTATCTGGACGGCTCTGATATGGTCCGATTCCTCTTGCCCGCACTGTTCCTCGTAATCCTTATTTGCCCTTGTGTCCGCGCCGGCCTGACGGCCGATCAGATCATGAGCCGTGTCGCCGCCAATCAGGATCGGGCCGTCCAGCAGCGCCGTAATTACGTTTACCAGCAGCAAATCAAAGTAGCGACCCGGCGCACCAGCGGAAAACTGATGCGGGAAGAAACGGCCATCTCGGAAGTGACGCCTACCCCTGGCGGGAACAAGAAGCAACTCAAATCGTTAGTCGGGCAGTACTGGAAAAAGGGAGCTTACATCCACTTTCATGGGCCGGACGTGCCGGACCACGACAGCCTCGATGGTCAATTGGTAGGCGACTTCAGAAATGACCTCACCGATGACAAATCGAAGGACGGGCTCGGCAAGAATCTGTTCCCGCTAACCACTGACGAACAGAAAAACTATCGCTTCAAGCTGGACGGCGAGACAGACGTCAAAGGTCGGCCCGCTTATTTGATTTCCTTCTCACCCAAAGACAAGGATTTGACGTGGGCGGGTGAAGCATGGATCGATAAGCAGGAATTTCAACCGATTCACGTTGCGACCAAGCTGTCGCGCCGTATCCCTTTCTTGGTCCGAACTGTACTCGGTACCGATCTTCCCGGCTTGGGCTTTAATGTCGAGTACCAGCGATTCGATCAGGGCGTCTGGTTTCCAGTTAGCTTTGGCACCGAGTTCCGCTTACGCGCTGTATTCTTCGTGAACAGGGACATCAGTCTGGCACTGAGTAATTCACAATTTGCCCGCGCGACCGTTGACAGCTCCGTCCGCTTTGAACAACCGCAATAACGGTCTCAAGCAACCGGTGCAAATTGCTCTTCGCTAGTGTGTTGGCGTTGAATCTGCCGGCGGAGAATCGCGACGAGCTCCGTTCGATCGATGGGTTTCGAAAGATAGCCATCCATCCCGGCTTCGAGACAACGTTCGCGATCACCAGCCATCGCATTCGCTGTCAACGCTACAATCGGAACGCGCATCTTCGTGCCCCGTTCGGCCGCTCGAATTATTTCCGTGGCTTCAATACCGTTCATTTCGGGCATCTGTACGTCCATGAAGATTAGGTCGAACGAACCGGTTTGATGCAGGGCGATCGCCTCGCGGCCGTTAGATGCGACCGTGACTCGGCATCCTTGTTTCTCAAGAAGCCGGGATGCAACCTTTTGGTTAACAAGATTGTCTTCGACAAGGAGCACCTGAAGAGCCAAGTCAGAGCTGACGGGCCGGATGGCCGCCACTGGCGGGTGGTCGGTGAGATCGTTCGGGAACTGCTTGAGAATCCGTCCGATCGCCTCAAATAGCTCCGAGTCCTTGACGGGTTTCGCGAGGAAATGAACGTTTTCGCTTTGCTGTATCATCTCGCGATTCCGCACCGGCGAGTGCAGAATCAGCACGGGAAGGGAACCGCATATGCCGCAGGTCCGTAAATTCTCCGCTAATGGGCTTCCTGTGGACCGGGCTGGCTCATCCACAATGACCAGGCCGACTCGATGCCGCTCTGCTCGAGCATGTTCTATCGCGTCGATAGCTTCGCTAACGCCGGTCGCGGAGTATGTCTCAATATGCCAGGAATCTAGCAGTCGGCTTAGAATGGCGGCGCTCGTTGGCCTTTCCGAAACGATCAGAACCCGCGCCGCATTCCCCGGTGGTAAAAATCGTAATGTGCGCGATCGCTCCACTGCTTCCAGCCTGATATAAAAGTGAAAAGTGCTTCCTTGGCCTTCGCGGCTTTCCGCCCAGATCTTGCCCCCCATAAGTTGAACCAAGCGCCGGCTGATTGTGAGTCCCAGTCCGGTGCCGCCGTACTTGCGTGTAGTAGAGCCATCCGCTTGCACGAATGCGTCGAAGATCTTGTTCAGTTTCGAAGATGAAATTCCTGTGCCTGTGTCCGATACCTGGAAGTGAACGAAAGCGGCCTCTCCCGGCACACTTTCCAGATGAACCCTGACTACAACTTCTCCATGGGACGTGAATTTAATAGCATTTCCAACCAGGTTGTAAACTATCTGGCGAAGCCGTACCGGGTCAATCACAATCATTTGCGGGACATTCGCGTCCACATCGCAAAGCAGCTCAAGCCCCTTCTGGTGAGCTGCCGGGCACATCGCCCGGAGCCATTCCTGGAGATTGTCTCGAAGCTCGAATCTCACTTGCTCGAGCTCCAGCTTCCCGGCCTCTACTTTCGATAAGTCGAGAATGTCGTTTAATATAGACAAAAGCGATTCCGCCGAATTCTGTAACGTCGTGAGAGAGTCTCGTTGTTCTCCTGTAAGCTCCGTATCGAGCGTCAACGCAGCCATCCCGATGATTCCGTTAAGAGGCGTTCGAATCTCATGGCTCATGTTCGCCAGGAACTCGCTCTTAGCAAGATTTCCGGCTTCGGCGAGCTGTTTGGCCGATTCGAGTTGAGCCGTCCGCTGAACAACTCGCCGCTCAAGGTCCTCATTGAGCTCGCGGATCTGGTTTTCGGCAGCTTTCCGCTCTGTTATATCGTACGCATTGACAACAAATCCACGAATATCGGGATCTTGACGGCGGTCGCTGGTTGTAGCCGCTAGGATTCGCCACAACCCAGCCGAATGTCTCCAACGAAACTCGACCGTGCGCAACCCCTCTTCATCCGGCGAACTCGAGGTGAAAAACTGAGCAACCCGGTCCACTTCGTCCGGATGCAAAAATTCTTTTAGACTACGCCCGCGCAGCTCGGCTGCTTCCACTCCCAGCGCTCTTTTTACCGATGGAGTGGCGGACAAAATTTCGCCTGTTGGAGCAATAACCAGGATCGGATCGCCGGCGTTCTGAAACAACGACCGAAAGTGAGCTTCACTTCTTTTTAGCGCGTCGTAAAGCTCGCATAATCGCGCCGCAGCGAGGTTGAAGGCATTGCCAACGATCGCCAGTTCGTCCTCGCCGGCCACTTCAACACGGTGCGCGAAGTCGCCTGAAGCAAGCGCCTGCGCGGCTTGGTTCAACTTGTTCAGCGGATCGGCTATCCGGCGAATAACCCTGAGACCGAGCGCAATTGTGACGAGAATGATGAATGAGCCAAACGCAAATAGATTGACAAACGCGCTCCGCTCCGTTTTCCAGATACTGGCTAGCGTGATACGGCGCTGATCCGCGAGTTCGTGATCGATTTCGGCAACCGACTGGTTAACCATCTTTGCCATCGGCGAAAGCTGGCCGTTTAAGCGCCGGTCAATCGCCTGCCAATCGCCCAGCCTGGCCAAACGCACGGTTCTATCTAGATACTGCGGAAGGAGCCGCCGCCAATACGCAAACGTCGCCAGCATCGCGGTGTGACGGCTAGCGAATTCCGGCGAGAGTTGCGCTGCGCGCTCGGCTGTAGCGATCGCTTTTTCCGTCTCTTGCTTAATATCGGATGCCGCATGGCTGTACAGCAGAACGTCATGGGTACCAGAGACCACTCGCAGGCTTTCAGCAAACCGCACAATGGAGTGATTCGCCTCGAGGATGGAGACAATCATCTCATCGAATTCATCGATCCGGTGCACTTGTTGCTGCAAACTGTGGATGTGCCAGAGCGCGAGGCTGCCTTGCAAAATCATCAGCCCGAGTATGACGGCGACGCTCAAGCCCAGGCGCCTGCTGATTCCCAGCCGCCCCACTTTTCGAAATGTGAAAAGGCTTAGTTTTCTCGACCGGGCTGTGACGCAGTACTCCATGGCCTCGTTGTACGTATCGGCGACAGAGCCATTCAATAAGAGGAGTAGTACGTTCATGATCCGGTTTCTTGTTCCGATGAGTAGGAAGAGCGGGTTCTGAGAGGGCCTGAGCGCTTTGACTTACTGCACCGCACGACGTATATTCGGCAAGGTTAAACCGATAACAGGCTGCCTGGTTTGGGCGGCGATTTCCCTGAACATCGGGTGCGGCGCCCGCGATCACCAAGTCAAGAACGCGCAACGGGTGGCTTTAACAATGATGGGCAGCGGGGAAAGCCCTCTAGACCTCGAGTTTACGAATCAGGCACTTGCAGCTTTCGAACAAGAGCGCGGCATCGAAGTTAAGAACCTCGTAGGTTACGACACAATTGACGAGCGTCTCAGCTTGTTCGAAGACCTCTTTCGGCGGAAGTCGCCGCAGCCCGACATCTGCAAGATAGACACGATTTGGCCCGGCACGCTAGCCGATGACCTCATCGATTTGCGGCCCTACCTGGACGATGAACTTACGGCAATCGATCCGCGGTTGCTGCGCTACTTCACCGTTAACGGCAGGCTTGTCGGTCTGCCTGTGACTATCGACGCCGGCATCCTGTACTACCGAACGGATCTGCTCCGAAAATATGGCTACCATAACCCGCCGGAAACGTGGGATGAATTGGAGCGAATGGCAGCAGCCATTCAACGGGGCGAGCGCCGCTCCGGAAATAAAGATTTTTGGGGTTTTGTGTGGCAGGGACTGCAGGCTGAAGCCTTGACGTGCGATGCACTCGAATGGCAAGTAGCGGAGGGCGGAGGCGACATTCTTCAGAACGATCGAACCGTGAACGTCACCAACAAGCGCTGCCGCCGCGCCCTCGAAAGAGCCGCGTCATGGGTCGGTACGATTTCTCCTCCCGGCGTTACTGAATACGACGAAGATGATTCTCAATACCTGTGGCAGACCGGAAACGCCGCCTTCTTGCGCAGCTGGGTTGATTTTTACCAGATGGGTCAACAACCATCGTCCCCTGTTCGGGGTAAGTATGATACTGCTCCCCTTCCCGCAGGAGGTAAAACTCGTGCTTGGACCTTCGGTGGCATGGCACTCGGAGTATCGAAATACTCGAGTCATCGCAGAGAAGCGGTGGAAGCAATCCGGTTTCTGGTTTCTGCCGATATCGAGCGTCAGCGAACACGTCTCGTGGGCCAAGTACCGACGCGAACCGCGTTGTTAGAAGATCAAGCCCTTCTGGCGGGCACCGCGTTCCACGGCAGGTTTGGAAGGCAGTGGCGCGAGGGCCTATTTGAGCGGCCTTCTACTTTATCCGGGAAGAACTACGATCTTGTTTCCTATGCTTACGCTAAAGCTGTCCACGACATATTGGAGCGCCGGCTACCGGCCGCCAAAGCGCTAGCCGGACTGCAACTCGAAGTTGCGCGGTTGACCGGCTTTCGCGGCGTGGACGAAGTCCCACACCGCTAAAAGCCCACATTTTACGCGCCTGAAAAACTGCTATAATACCGTTAGATGCACGTGATAGTTCCGCTCTCCGCGGAATGGTGTTGCCGTACCCGCTCCACGGTATGGTGCCTGCCAGCGTGTGCGCCTCCCGTCTCCTCGTTTGCATCCAAAACCCCAGATTTCTAGATGAAAGCTAGTATTCAGATCACTCGTGGTATCGAATCTCTCTTCGGAACTCGTGACGAAAATATCCGGCTGCTCGAATCGGGCC
>JBAUZG010000368.1:0-1748 GCA_049585195.1 Bryobacteraceae bacterium
AGCGATCTTACGCCGTTTCCGAAGTGCCTCCCTGTGCTTCATCTACTTAGATGAAACCACATCCAGCTAAGACTTTCAAGAACATTTTTAACCCAAAATGTCCAAACTCGAGATGCCGCCATTCGTGGCGGCATCAAGTCGGCTCGAAAGCCGACTTTGCAGCCTTGAAAGGCCGCTCCACCCCACTGCGCCGCTTCCGTCCTACTTCTGACGCAAGGCCATTATCGGGTCCACGCAGCTGGCCCGGCGCGCGGGAAGAAAACTCGCAAACAAAGCGGCGCCAATCAGCACCGAAATCGTGATCGCGTAAGTCGATAGCCCGGTGGGCTGCATGCCCTCAACCAAGCGTTCCAGAACGCGCCCCGCCGCCACGGCGCCAGCAGCGCCAACACCAACTCCCGTGAAAATCATGGCAAGACTCTGCTTCAGCACCATCCACATAACGTTGTCTGCGCTCGCCCCAAGCGCCATGCGTACACCGATTTCCGGCACGCGCTGGCCGGTCAAATAAGCCAGCACGCCGTAAATCCCGATGCAGGCAAGGGTGAGCGCTAAGCCCGCAAAGATGCCGAACAGCAGCAACAGAAAACGCTGCCGGGCAAGCGAGGCGCTTGCAAGCTGCTCCATCGTATGAACCTCATAGAGAACTTGATCGTTGCTCGCTCCGCGCAGTTCCCGCCGCAATGGTTCGACCAGATTCAATGGCGGGATCGTGGTTCGGAGCGCGATCGACATCAGCTCCGACCAACGGCGCAAGTACCTATCCGGGACCTGGGCGAACGGATAATACAACTGGGCGCGCACTTGAGCTTGATCGTCGGCGGCAAGCCCCCAATACCGGACATGTTTCACGACACCGACTACGCGCACAGGATCGGAGCCTATACCGATCCAGAGGTGTTTTCCAACCGGATCGCTGCGCCCAAACGCCTGGCGCGCCATCACCTCGTCAATCACCACGACACCTTCACTGCCTAGGCGATCGTGCTCGTCGAGGAACCGCCCTTCGACGAGCCGCGTGCCCATTACTTTCAGATAATCCGGCGTAACGCTCGTGGCCGACACAATCGGCTGCTGGTTTTCCGGCGGCAGAGCGGGCGAGGTCCAATAGCCAATCGGATTGTTGCCTTCTCTCATCGGGACGGTATCGACCATCGTCACCGCCTCGACTCCCTGCACGCGCCGCGCACGATCGAGAATATCGTTCCAGGCCGCGCGTATCGCGCCTGGGTTGGTGAGGGTGGCGGGCGAAAGCGCCATTCGAGCAGTCAGCACGTTCCGAATGTTCACGCCTGGGTCAAGAGACGAGAGCCGCAAGAGCATACGCCCAAGCATTCCGGCGCAAACTAGCAGCACAACCGCGAGCGCGATCTCGGAGGCAACGAATATGCCATGTAAACGCCGCGAACTTCCTGCGACAGTGCGCGCTCCTGCCCGCAATGTTTGTTCCAGATGGCGCGAGGGGGCGCGCAAGGCCGGAGCCAATCCGAACAGAAGACCGCTCGCAACCGAAACGGCGATCGCAAACAGCAGCACGCGCCAATCGAGCTGAACTTCTTCCGCGCGCGGCAGACTGCCCGGCCAGAACCTCACAAACGGACGAATACCGAAGATTGCAAGCAAAACGCCGAGCGCGCCACCCGCAAGGCCCAACACCGCGCTTTCCGTCAAACACTGACGCACCAACCGGCCCCGGCCCGCTCCCAGCGCGGCGCGCATCGCTAGTTCCCGCTCGCGCGACACAGCGC
>JBAUZG010000369.1:0-24267 GCA_049585195.1 Bryobacteraceae bacterium
CGCGTCACACCTCGACTCCACACAACCACTCCTCGGAAAAACACGCGGAAGCGGAGACCGCTCCCTCGCGGTCGCGGCTCGGTTCCGGTCGTGGCTCGGAAACGAAGCTTGTGGATTCAACTGTTTGGCCGAGCCGCGCACGCAAGTAAGCGGTCCGGTGACGAAGTTCGGGTAGTGCTGCGGTGTCCAGCCCCGTTCCCGTACCGGCATGCGATATAGATCGCGGCTCGTAAGCGACCACAAAATCAGGTTTGAGTCTTGGCTGATAACATGTTGCCCATGCTCAAAATACTTTGTTTGCTGCTGATCGGGTTGAGCGCAATGCCGGCCGCGGAACTTTCTGTTAAGAGATCTTTGAACCTGGGCACCATCAAAGTGATGGTAGATGCCGCGGAAGCAGAGGCGGCGAGGAGGAACGTGCAAGTCACAATTTGCGTTGTGGACGAGAGCGGCAACCTACTGTTTCTGGAGAAGGCAGACGGCGCTGCCCTCAACACTATCGAGTTTGCGCAGAGGAAGGCGAGACACTCGGCTTTTTATCGAAGTCCATCGAGAGACGGAGCGGATGCCTTGAAGAAAGGGAATCTCGCAGTGCTCGCGTTTCCGCAATATTTTCCGAACCAGGGTGGGTTACCGATTCAGGTGGACGGGCAAACTATCGGAGCAATTGCCGCGAGCGGCGCTAGATCGGAGATCGACGAGGCGATTGCACAAGCGGGAATCGATGCGTTATTGAAGCGGTAAGCGCCGCTAGAGTGCCTGCTTGTCACTTGAGCCAGCGGTCCAACCTGGTCTGAACAAATTCATCGTCCTGGAGATGGGGATAGCTCTTACAGATTCGATCGATCTCCTCGAGCTGCCCGGGCGAGAGGTCTTCGCCCGGATCAAGACACCAACGCCCTGCCAGAAGTCCTTGCCGTCGGAGAATCTCGTGCAATCCTGCAATGCAGCCGCTAAAGTGATTGCGCACATCAAATAAGACGGCATTGGCATCCGTAAGCGAAGCTGAGCGCGCGAGAATGTCTAGCGCTCCCCGGCCACCCTCGCTTCGGCATCTCTGGATATCTTCAAGCAATTCCACTGCTCGCCTGGTCCACACGGCCCACTGTCCCAGCAGTCCACCGGAGAAGTGAAACTTGCCAGCGTCGAGATGAAAATCCGCGAGCAAATCGGGGATGATATTGTCGTCGTTCCCGGTATATAGTGCAATCTCGGAGGCGCGTCCGCTGTCTGCGACTCCGCGAATTACGTCGAGTGTCTGATAGCGGCTGAAAGGAGCTACTTTGATTGCAGCCACGGCCTCAATTTTCGAGAACTCTCGCCAGAACTCGTAGCTCAAGGCTCGGCCGCCAACGGCGGGTTGCAAATAGAATCCGAACAGCGGGATGACGTCGCCAACGGTCCGGCAGTGCGCAATTAACTCGGAGTGGCTCGTGTCCTTCAAGGCTGCCAGGCTTAGCAATCCCAGGTCAAACCCTGTTTCGCGCGCGAATTCAGCCTCACGAAGTGCCTGCTTGGTTTGGCCGCAGACTCCCGCGATCTTCACGAGCCGTTTGCCGGATTCTCGCTCAAATTCCTTTGCGCTGAAGGCAACGAGGCGCAGAACCGGTTCGAACAAACCGATGTTCGAATCTCTAATGGCAAATTGGGTGGTATGCACTCCGGCAGCAATACCTCGCGCTCCCGCCTCCGAGTAGTATCGTGTCAGCGCGACCTGCCGCCGCTCATCCAGCTTCCGGTGTGCGTTCAGAGCCAGGGGGTGTGCCGGGATTACTGCGCCTTCTTTCAGAATCGCGCGGACTCGAGGATCGACTCTCGCAGACCTGGCCACTAATAGCTACCGTCAGTAACCTCGAAGTGCGTAGGCTTATTTAGGCTCTCGCCAGCAGCTGCAATCCAATCGGCTACCCACTCCCTCAACAGCGAAGCCGAAGTAGAGGGCGCTCCCAACAGAGAATGGCATAGCGATGCATTGCTTAAGAGGGCGCTATTCCGCTCCTCACCGCATATTAGACATGCACGCCCAAATCGAGCCCCAAACCACTCGGCGATCTCGCGAACTCGAATCGTTTCCGCGCCCGTGACATTCAAGATGCGGGCCGGCGAAGCGCAAAATTTCAAAGCCCGCAAGGCATACGAATTTGCATCCCTTTGCCAGATTGCATTGAATGCGGGAACTGTGACATCCACAGGCGTGCCTGAGTAGACCCGCTGGGCGATATCCACCATTACGCCGTAGCGGAGATCGACGGCATAGTTCAACCGAAAGAGGAGACACTGCGTCCCATATTCGTTCGAGGCGTATTCGAAAATGCGCTCTCTTGCCAGGCACGACTGTGCGTACTCTCCTACAGGTGACGGTATGTCGTCCTCGCGCGAGCCTCCGGAATCGACGGCAGTCAATCCGTATACGTTTCCCGTCGAGAAGGCGACAATGCGACTCTTTCGATAGTGATATACGGCCAATGCGGGAGCGATTGCATTTGTTGCCCAGGTCAGGTCGGGCCGATCTGTTGAACCAAACTTTCGCCCTGCCAGATAGAGGACGTTCTGGCACTCTGGCAACCGTTTCACGTCTTCCGGGTTCAGCACGTCCGACGTCACTACTTCGACACCGGCAGCTTCCAAATCGCGCCGCGCAGCGTCACACGCAAATCGCGACACTGCCAGCACCCGCTTGGTTACGCCGGCTTCGTCTGCGGCCCGTTTTGCCAATTTGGCTAACGAGGGACCCATCTTTCCGCCTGCTCCGAGAACGAGAATGTCACCTTGCAATTCCCGGATGAACGCCCGGTCGGCTTCACTAGGCTCCGAGAGGCGTCGTTCGAGCTCTTCGACCAATTCGGCTGTTTGATCTCGAAGGACCATCTCGTTCTCTCAACCGAATTCCGGACCACAAATCGCAAACATCGAGCTTACGTCACCAGCGTATCGATTCTCGCCTCGCCGCATTCGAACAAACGAACGCTCCTCGACGAATCCGTTCGACGCGAGCCAATCGAGCCATGGCTGGCAATGTCTCGGTGCATCGATGCCAAAACAAAGGCCGCGATTGTAATCGAGACATTCCGAAACGAGTTCTTGTGCAACGGTCTCATTCCGGGCAACCACGGGACCGATTTGGTGATACCGAAATCCAGGGCGTCCGAAGCAATAGCCTTGTATGTTCAAGCCTGCTATGCCCTGTCCGTCAAATACCCACGCATAAGCCGCAGAACGCACAAGTAACGAACTCAAGACTGCTCTACGATCTGCTCCGAATACCTCACGATCGTAGACGAAAATCTCCGGCAGGTCCTGCTGGCGCATTGGTCGTACTTTGCCGCTTCCTACCGCCCGTATGTGGGTAACGTTTCTCACGAATCGCGAAATCGAATACTCATCCGCGAAGCCGTGCAATCGATACAGCTCGCGGCCGGCCGGCGTCGCGTCCAGCCGAATGCATGATTGATCGCCCAGCAGGTGCAAAGCTTCTGAAAACAACCTTGTCCCGATACGCTCTCGCCGGTGTTGTGGGTCCACCAGCATCATAGCTACCCAACTGAATCTGTTTTCATAGCTGAATGTCACGACGGTACCCACCACATCGCCATTTGTCTCTGCCACGACGCAACCGTGAGGGCTCAGCGCGAGAAGCAGAGACCAATCGCTTTCGACTTGGTTCCATCCGCTGCTACGGCACAGGCGCACGCCCGACCCAATATCGTGCGCCCGCATTTCGCGCGTGGTTATCCACGCTGCCGCTCCGCCCTCTTGTACACCAGCCGCCATTGCTCAGCTTTCATCGTAGGATGACAAGATGCGGATATTGGCCGCGCTCTGGTTGGCCTCTATGCTTCACGCGGCCGATACTCTCGACGTGTTTGGATACCACTGGTCTGTTCCTGTTGCTTCCGATTGGAAGATCCAGCAGGAAGACGGTTCACAGATTCTGCGCCTGGTCACTCACAGGGGACCGATTCCCGGTCCGCGCCGGCCCATTCAGTTCGCATTGGCCGAAACGCCAGATCTGCAAAATGTAACTGTTGAGGCCGATGCAAAGCCGCTCGGTCATTCGCTGATTCTTGTCTTTGCCTATCGTGACCCGGCTCACTTCGATTATGCGCACCTATCGACCGATACAGCGGCAAAACAACCCGTTCACAACGGTGTTTTTCATGTCTATGGAGGTGAGCGAGTCCGAATTAGTGCGCCGGAGGGACCTGCGGCGTTTTCGGCGAGCGGGCGGTGGTATCACGTTCAGCTCAGGTTTAGCGGCGGGTCCGGTGCGGTCGATGTTGCGGTCGACGGCCAATCCGTGCCCGCGCTACACGCTGTCGATCTCAGCCTTCGAAGCGGTCGCGTGGCGTGGGCATCGGATCGTTCGATGAAACGGGAGAATTCAAGAACGTAAAAATCCAACCCGTTTCTGGGCCCCCCATGTAGATCAGTAGCGGTGTTCGCGCGCCTGTCTCAATCCCTCGAGGTCGCGCAGCAGCGCGTCCCGGCTACTTGCTTGAAGCACATTCTTGTCGAGGATCGCTTTGATACTGTCGATCGATTTGTCGAGCTCGCCTTTGTCGAATTTGCCTTTCGTCAAGTGTCGATCAAATGTTGAGAGATGCCCTTGGGCGTTGAGATAACGATCGCGCTGATCACCTTTCTGATGTTCCTCTTCTGCCGCCAGCCGAAGATCGTTCTGGGTTCGATTAACCAGAGCTCGTAGCCCGCCCCCATATGGTGCCGGATATTCCGGTCCAGGCGCCGGATATTCCTGCCCCCATGCTACTCCGGCCGCCGCCAAGGGAACAGCTCCGCCCGCCAGAAAAGCAACGCTCCATGAAAGAACCGCTAAGGTCTGACTGAGTGTTTTCATGTATGTCCCTCCTCCTCCTCAACCAGTAAGACGCGAATAGTGGGGAAACTATATTCGCGAGACATCGCGGTTTCGCATTAAACTTTTGTAAGTAGGTACTGCGGCATTTACGCCTTTGCTAGTTTGCAAGGCTGTCAAGCATTTGCCCAAGCCTCAACCGGGCCGCCTCGAGTGCGTTTGTATCGCGTGTCCAATTGGTCCAGTCAGGAGCGATGCTTCTGACAATCTGCATTGCCCAATCGCCGTATCCTGCCTGCTTGAGGAGTTGAATGTAATCATAATCGTCTACGCCATCTCTCAGCCATTTCAACCGCATGGACGGGGCTACTCCAAGGATGCCGACTGTCGAACCGGGATAAACCAGCTCGCCCTCACCTGGAAGACTCTCGCCGTCGTCAATCATAAAGACGTTATTCCACGGATCCGATGACCAGCGATCCACTTGCCAATAAAGGAGGCCGGTCAAATTGAGACTCTGATTGATGAAACCCGGTTGGATTCTGAAGTTGATCGGAGCAAAATCGATTTCCCACTTCGGCGAATAAGCGTCTTGAACTTCCGTATTGTAAGACCAAACCTGATTACCCTTTTGAAGAGCAAGCTGCACGTTGTCGAGATCGGCGTCGTAGGTGTCCGGTAGGACGGCCCAGATATCCACCGCGGAACGGCCCGACCCCGTCCCGTCATCAAAGAGTTCGGGCGTAGGCCCCATTGTGACGAGGTTGTCGATGCCGGCGGCGTGCAGATTTCGCGCCCACTGTTCAACACTCGAGAAAAGATTTGTACAACCGTCGATTTCGTCGGCGGTGAAGTTGTAGAGAAAGATATTTGGCTCCTGCGCCGCAACCGCTGCCTGAAGGCTGCTGACTGAGGGGGCCGGAGACATCTGGCAGTCGCCGTACACTGCTCCACTGAAGAAGCCAAGGTCGACCGCGCTTAATCCATAGCTGTTCGTTAAAGTGATTTGCTGCGGCAAGCTCAAATACGGACTGCCATAGTCAGGCATGAGGCGATTCGCAAGCAACGTTTCGTATGTCGTGATGTTGAGGGAATTCCAGACTCCAAAACTGGATTTGAGCGATGGTTGTAGGGGTAAGCTGAAATTCCATACGTTTAGCAGAATCTGCCCTCCGGCGCTGCCCTGACTGCTGGTGATGGTGTACGTCCCGGTGTATTGGCCCGCCACTGCGTTGCGCGGAACGAATACATCCACCCAAATCGGCTGGTTAGTGCTTGCTGAAAGATTGTAAGGAACCGCTGTTAGTGCGGTGCCTGAGATGGGTAAACCGGTCGCGGGATCCTCGAATGGAATCAATCCATCCGGATACCACCCGGGACCCTGCGGCTGATTAGATCCGCCCCAGTTCGGGCTGCCGTTATTCGGGCCAATATAGACATAATCCTCGCGGTAGAGAGTGAGATTATCTTTCGTGATAACTTGACCCCCCGGACCAACCAAGTCCGAAACGCTGACGCTCATGTTGGTAATATCGTTGCCAACCGGCGCCCTGGTGATTATTTGGAACGACTCGTATTCTCCTCGAGCCGCCCACAATTGCATTTGGGTTCCGCTCCCGGCGGGATCGGCAGGCGCCACCCGTTGCAGGCTCCCGGCGACCCACACCACGGGAGGTGTCTGAGTGAATAACAGTGGCGGATAGAAGAGAACAAGTGAAATCGCGACCGTAAACCGATTCGCATTCATAGGATGCGCCTGCGTTGACATCCAGTGGGGCTAGAGTGTAGCTTAAGCGGCCGCTTCGGAGTGGACGCCTAAGCCGGCGCGGGTCGATCAGATGACAAGCTACCGCTTCTTGGGACCTTGTGAAGTACTTCCCATCGAAGCTGTCAAAGCGAAAGTGTTTCGATTTTGTTGCGAAAGAAGGCTTGAGTCAAGACCGTGGGAATAATTTCTCGGCCTCCAGAGGTACTGCTACCACTAAACCGGCCTCCTCAATGACGCAGGCCGGTTTTCGTGGCAGGAACTCGATTACTTGTCTACTTCTTACCGGCGCGTGCGGCGGTCGCAGTTGAGACCCCGGCCGAGCTTGGTTCGAGCGCACTTAGCAGGGCCGTTCCATTCGGACTGCCCAAGCCTGTGCAAGGGTCCCAGCCAATGGCAGCTTGAAAATATCCGTTGTTGCCCTGAGTAATATCGTTGAATGCCGATTCACCGATCTTGTAGATCAACGGATTCAGGTATCCGGCTGGAGTCCCGAGTTTCTGGTTGATCAGAGCAATCAGTCCGGCCCACAATGGTGCAACCGCGCTCGTACCACCGATCACGGTATTTTGGCCGTCAACCCGGACGTTATAGCCGGTCGTTGGGTCGGCGTCGCCCGCTACATCAGGAACGCCTCGGCCGGCAAAACCGGTTTGCGGCTGCTTGGGCACGTTTACGCTCTGCTGGTAGGTAGGCAGCGGGAAATAGCGGCTCACTCCTCCCCCGGTTGCGCCTTCATTCGAGGCGAGCTCGTTCCAAACCGTCTCGGAGGAAATTGCGTTTCCGCTCGCGCGAAGAGTCGTGCCGCCACAACTCAGGGCGTACGGGCTAGCAGCGGGGAAATCGACGTGTTGCTGACCATCGCTCTCACCGTCCGTTGACCCATCGTCACCCGCGGCAACCGTAACGGTCACGCCCAAAGCGGCGGCATCTTGAAGCGCGGAGTTCATCGCATTTCGCGACTGCTCGGTCCAAGAATCCTCAGGTCCGCCCCAGCTGATGGAAAGAATCGAAGGCTTGCGCGTGGTATCGTGCACGGCTTGCGAGATGGCATCCACAAAACCCTGGTCCGTGTTGGGCGCAAAGTACACTGCGATGTTAGCTCCGGGCGCAATCGCTCCCGCGACTTCGATGTCGAGTTCTACCTCGCCATCTGCGCTGCCCCCGGGCTGATTGGTCCCGCCATCGACTGAAACCGCGGTGACGGACGGGCCCTGTCCAAGTCCAAGCCCCGAGAAATATGTGCTCAAATCGCTCGCTTGATAGCCGCCGCCCAATTCAATGATGGCGATGGTTTCACCTGCTCCCGTCAATCCGGCCGGAAAATCGTAAAGCTCTGCAATCTGAATGGGGCTGAACGAAGTAGGAGGTGCGGCCGTTTTCTTGTGACGCCGGAAATGTGGTTTCGCGATGGGCCGGTTGTCGAGGCCAAGCACCGCTATGACGGCAGGATGCAGCGCTTCGGGCACGCATATACTGCCCTCCCGGCCGCGATACTTGATCCCGCCACGAGGAACCTCGTAGATGCCGAGCTTCACCTGAAACGCTTCCTGCATTCGCTGCGCGGATCCGGTTAAGACTACACGCCGCGATGCGGCATGGCTTTCGAGGACGGTCAGGCCATTAGCATGGGCGAAACTTTCGACCGCTGCAATATCTTTCGGGTTGGCTCCGTGAACCTCCCCGTAATGCTCGCGACCGCGAAACGCGGACCCAAGCTGTCCAGCGTGCGGAATGGTCGGCTCGCCGCCCTGACGCCGCAAGACCAACGTGACCTTGATTTCGTCTTCATCCTTCACCGCGCTGACGTACTTTGCGCCGGGGAGTGGTTCCCGATGGCTACCTGGAACCGGAATGCACTTTGTGCTGCTCATGTATTGCCTCCTGTGCTGCCGCACCCTAAACTTTGAACAAAAAGTCGGCTCTTTTCAAGAAGAATGTTCAGCTTTTTGCCAGAAATAATATGGCAATTTTGGGGCCAGTGGCCAGGCGCGGCTCTCCGGGGTGTCATTGCAAAGCCTCGAGAGCGGGCTGAACCCATGAAAACAAGAACTTCGAGATGGTGGGGAACTGCGAAGCCAGGACACTTAATACAGGGAGCGCGCCATAACCGATCAATTTCAGATAAAACCCTTTATTCAATTCGCCCTCTTCCGTGCCGCTTAGCCGGCTCAGGATGACATCGCGTTCCATGCCGGCCATACAGCGCCAGACCACATAAGCAAGCGATGCGAATAGCAAAATCAGGAACCGGCCAATTAACCGGGGCGCTTGAAAATCGTAACAGCTCAGAGAGAAGGTCAGAATCACAAAGCCCAGAGACAGGAACCACAACAGATTCTGAATTTGGCGAACGCCGTAGAGGGCGAACGCGGAAAGATGATAAGCCACAAAGCTTTGTGCCAGGTCATGAAACTTCTCCCGATTGCTAGCGCCTGAGCGCGTTCCGTCGCTACTGGCCTGCGCGTAACCGGCATTCGAAACCGTCAAGCACGTTTCGCGCCAATATGGCGACAGCACTTGCTTCGAAATTTGGTCCGAGATGAGGCCGCCGATGTGCTTCAGACGCCGGAACTGAGTTCTGACCTCGCGCCTCGATATACCCTGGTCCGTTCCCTCAAAGCTCAGCAGTTTTTTTAGAGCGTCGCGATAGGGCGTATGCCAGAGTGCGACATCCTCGGCCTCAATCTTCCCGGCCACATCGGGCGCGGAACGAATAACAAGCTCCATATCGTGAAGAGTTCTAGCCGACTGAATTGGAATATCCAGGGACAAGAGATTTAGGCGCCGTGCCCAGATGGGAGCTCTATGCCCAACTTCAGTTACCTGAGTGAAGGCGCGCGCAACGGGCAGTGCGTTCAGGCTTGCGAGGAAGGAATGAAACCATCCCCAAGCCGATCGAATCTGCCAGCAGGTGAGCACTAATGCCGTCGCCAAGGCGAGCTGAAGCGGAATACACAAGGCATCATAAGCGCGGCCGTCGATGGAGGCGAGGTTCACGGGAACTCGAATCAGGAAACACACAAGCGCAAAACCAACGACCAAGACGATGGTCCAAATGCGGTACTCCTTCCAACACATCCCCAACGGCGCCATCAATACGCGATTCATTTCGCGGCGCGACTTCTTCAGCGTTCCTTCAAGTGCTGTGTCGAATGTGCTCGTGAACAAGCGCGGTCGCTGGCTGGCGACGAGGTGGAAACGCCTTAGATGAACAACAGCGAAGACGAGGAGCGCAACTCCGACAGCCGCAATCGGAAGGATTGGCGAAGATCCGAATTGCATCTCAATGCCACGAAAGGAAAAAAAGAAACCTCGGTCGTTGTCCGAATAGCAGCAATATGCCCAGATGGAAACGGCCCCCAGAAAGACCAGTGCGGAGAGCAAGACGCTCCAACGCGCTCCCGAGCGCTTCGAACGCCACAATCGGGCGATGGCGATCCATGCCGCTGTAGAGATGGACGCTCCGATGCCCGCAATCAACAGGGCTTGAAGCGCTATTGCGAGGTACTGGCGCTCGCGAAATAGCCACGGAATATACAGCACTAATTGAAGGAATGCCAGTGCAAGCAGCAGGAGAAACAGAAAGAACTGGCGGCCCAAATCGGCCATCCAGCCTTTATCGGGCGCAAAGAGGTCGAGGAAGCGGGAGGCCGGGTGCTTCGCCAAATAGCCAATCAGGCAACAGAGCGTGAGACTACACGCAGAAATCGTGACCACCGCCAAGACCCAGGCACGTGGGGCGAGAGGAAGTTGGAATTTTGTGTCGATCTTCGCGCCGTCTTCGAACCAACCCGGATTTCGCGTAGACGTGAACACCCGTACAGGTGAAAAACCGGAACGATTGAGCACCATCAGCCAGGTCGGAGGATGAGAAGAGCCGGTCCAGCCATAATCCTCGAAGCTGGTTTTTTGCACGTCGCTCATGTGATTCGAGACCGGTGCAGAAAGCAGCATTGCCGTCGCGTTATACACGCCCTCGGCGTTCATGTCCGTGAAAGTGACGCCCGTGCGCGGATCATTTATCCACCTGGTTCGCTCAAAAAACAAAGGATAAGTCGAAAGGGCCAAAATACCGTTCAGCGGTTCGGTCTGGAGTGCCTGTACAAACAGAAGATCGGGAAAAATCACCACCAACCTGGTATCCGGGCATTGCTCCCGGATCACTCTAGCCACAAAGAGCAGGTCGAGCACATTGGTTGCACCGGCCTCGACCATGCGAATATGATTGCGGCGGATCTGATTTGCGATCTCCTGCATAACCGCGTTTTGCGACAGGGGCGTCTGCGTTTCCGAGAACACAGGCACGCTATCTTCGCCGGTATTTGCATCTTTCAAAGAGAAATTGATATCGGGTACCGGCGCGTTCTGGTCTTTCGTCTGCGCCATTACATCCCGATAAGCGTTCCGAAGGTGCGAAATCTCGCGTGGAAAACGGAATAAGCGCACACCCTGGCATGCAAGGTGACGTTTGCTGTCCGCCATCGTGAATGCGTTTCCATACCCGGATTCGCCTTCAATGAGGAATGCCGCGTCCTGGGGAGCCACATGCAAGCTCTCGAGCGTTTCGCAAAAGTGAAGCTGTTGATCGGCTACACTCTCGTTCGCGCTATTAAAGTCCGAAGCGACGTCGCGAAGCATGTTGGCTCCGGGTACACTGGTCGCGGTTCCGCTGCGGATTACATAATCCTGGTTGGCTCTCATGTACCGGCTTTGGTCGTTTCTGATCAGCTCCGTTAACGAATAAAATGATCCGGAAAAGCTGGGTCCCAGGATGCGAACCGGGCCGGAATCCTGGAAGGCTTCCACATAGGCGCGCGCCATTTTAAATTGGAGGCCGTTGATGCCACCGGTCGGTGTTTCGCCGACGATGAAGACAAACAGGACACGCCCGTCGCGATGGCCCTCCTTTGGTTGATGGCGGAAGATGAGAAGGCCAGGCTGCAACTCCTGCTCCCGAATGCTTTTTCGCTCGTCGCGGCGCGTGTCGGGATCTGCTTCAGAAGGATTCGGCGTGTCATTCCAAGGAAGCCATTGTCCGGCAAAGTCCCAGCTGCTATTAGCTGCTCCCTCTTCAATGGCATTGATCGTGGAGTCGGTCGCCAGGCCGAGCCGCGTCCGCAACGGATCTGCTATCGTTGCGATTACGAATTCAAAGGAGTGTTCCCCCTGATTCAGGCCGAAGAACGCTTTCAAGTTCTGCCGGCAGGTTGCTCCCTTGGCGCAGGCAGACACCTTGCTCACCTGGAATGGATCCAACTGACTTCCGTCCGGATCAGGCAACGCGGGCGGGTCTTCCGCGTATAGAAACTCCCGCGAGGCAAGCCACGGCCCCTCGAGGTGCTCGTCAGTGAGATCAGTCCTCGCTTCCTGTGGCGAGGCCTTGCCCGATTCGCCTGGTTTCGCAACCGGGCGAGCCGTTCTTGCAGCTTTTATACCGCTGCTAGGCGTTCCGTCCTGTGCGGGAGGATACGAAACATGTACTGCGAGTGCTAACAGAGCCAGCACTCCCGCTGATAGACCGAGATGTTTTTCCATTCCCCCACATCCGAGTCCACCCAAACTGGTCGGGGACTTACGCTCTCCTTGTGAAAATCAGCTATGCAAGTCGGGGGCCATTGAGATCGAGGAATCCGTCAGGCGCCGTTTATTTCCAAGTCACCTTCAGTGCGCTGGAAGTGGTTTTTCCGAGCCACGACCGCAAGGGAGTTCCGATGGGCCTGCGGCCCACCAAAGCTGATGAAAGACCGCAAGCCCGGAACCGAGCCGCGACCGCGAGGGAGCGGTCTTCCGCCTGTTTTCAGAGGAGTGGTTCTAACGAACCCCGACTAGCCGTCCGCGTACCCAGTGTTTACTAACGACCGCCGTGTCGCAAACCGGTACTTTACCAGCGTCCACAGAGCCTGAATTCCATCTCTAGCCCGGATCTTTTTCCCTTCGCCAATGCCGCGCGCGTTGTAACTGATCGGCTCCTCGTGAATTGCGTAACCCAGTCTTCGCAGCTTTGCCGTCACTTCAGGGCAGAACTCAAACCTTCGGCACTGTAGACGCAACTGCTTCAGCGCAGGCGCGCGGAACGCCTTGTAAGCCGTCGCTTCATCGGTTAGGCGGGCTCCGTAAAGAACGTTTGCCGTAGCTGTGAGAATATGATTTGCGATGCGATTCTTCAGCGCCATGCCGTGCGGCGCGCCGCGGAATCGTGAGCCGTACACTACATCGGCTTCGCCCCGCAGAATCGGCAATACCATCGCGGCGTAGTCGTTCGGATCGTATTCGAGATCGCCATCCTGGATTAAAACGATTTCGCCCGACGCGAGACCGATGCCGATTCGCAGCGCCGCCCCCTTGCCTTGGTTTACCGCAGAGTGATGTGCTACCACAAGCCCACTGCGCGACTGCTCGCCCAGGGCTTGCGCGGTTCCGTCGGTAGAGCCATCGTCAACAACAATAACCTCTTTCGAGCACCCGTCCGGCAATCGCGCTAGCGCCACCCGTTCCAACACCCGGTTAAGAGTAGGGAACTCGTTGTAGACCGGAATGATAATCGAGATCTTCAAGATTTCTCAAGAACCGCAAATAGAGACTGCCCGAACGGGGGCCGAATATATTCCTCGATCCTCGATATAACGGGCACGAAATAACGGTCGAATATTTTGATATGAAGCTCCGATTGAACTTCCCGCCGCAGGATGCGCGCGTTCCCCCACCAGCCGAAAGAGCCGATGAAATTGATATGGTGCATCTTCCGGATGTGCAGTCCGGCATCGTGCGCGACCGCGCGGAGAGAGTCCCGCGTGTATCGCCGGTAATGCCCCAGATTTCGGTCGATCGGTCCGTAAAGGGCCGGGAAGGCAGGCACTAACAGGATGATGACGCCGCGCGGCTCGAGTATGGATGCCATACGTTCGAGGGCCCGGCGGTGATCCTCGATATGCTCGAGCACGTTTAAACACACACAGGAATCGGCATGAAAGCTCTTAAGGGCGTGCAAATCGCCGCTAGTCACTTCGCCCACCACCGTGTGCAGGTTCGCTTGATGCGGATATCTCTCTCGCAGCCGGTCGATGCATTCGATCTCAATATCTAAAGCCACGACCGCTTCCCGGTCTAGCAGCATATGAGTGAAATTGCCGACGCCGCAGCCGACTTCCACCACCCGCTGTCCGAGCTCGCGGCGAACAAGTTTACCCTGCCAGGCGAGATAGTTCTTCGCCTTCGACATTTTCTCGAGATCGTCCAGAATGTAGGTTGAGCTTTGCACCGTGTCTCTTATTACAATCCATAGTGCGTCTGCGGAGGGCCGCCGCCTATCGAATATCCAGATTTGATCGAGCTTTGCTGGATCGCTCTGCTCGTGTCCCTAGCCCTTTTCTGGAAGCCGTTCTTCGGACCGGCTGCGCGGAAGCTGGCTGCAAGGCGCTGGTTCTCGATCGCGCTACTAGCTTCGCTGCCAGTCGCGCTGCGGCTTTTACTGCTTCCCCATCATCCGGTACCGACGCCTGACGTGTACGACGAGTTCGGCCACCTTCTCGTTGCCGATACTCTGCGGCTTTTCCGGCTTGCCAACCCGCCGCATTCTTTGCCCCAGTTCTTCGAGACATTTTTTGTACTTCAACAGCCAACATACAGTTCCATTTATCCGCTCGGGCAGGGGATTGCGCTCGCTTTCGGCTGGACGCTGTTGGGTTTGCCATGGGCGGGTGTTCTTCTGTCAGCGGCTGCTTTCTGCGCGTCGTGTTATTGGATGTTGCGCGCCTGGACAACTCCGGCCTGGGCACTGGCGGGAGGAATGCTCGCGGTCATTGAGTTTGGACCGCTGAATCCCTGGATGAACTGCTATTGGGGAGGCGCGTTAGCTGCGGCCGCCGGATGTCTTGTTTTCGGCTCGCTTCCACGGCTTCGCTTTCACCATGGGCACGACCTGCGGGATGCGGTGCTGCTCGGGCTGGGCCTGTCGATTCACGTTCTCACGCGTCCGTATGAGTCCGTGTTTCTCCTCCTGAGCGTAATCCTGTTTTTTGTACCCGATTTGCGCTATCCTGGAACGCTCTCGGCGTTACGGCGTCCGGCGCTGGTTGCAGCAATTTGCGTTTTGCCTGCCGTCGTCCTCACTCTGCTCCAGGACAAGCAGGTGACCGGCTCGTTTACGACGCTTCCGTATCAATTGAGCCAGTATCAGTACGGCGTTCCCGCGGCGCTCACCTTTCAGGCGAACCCCATTCCGCACCGCGAGCTGACGCCGCAACAGGCGCTCGACTACAAAATGCAGACGGCCTTCCATGGCCCCGGCAAGGATACAGTTCGCTCGTATTTGCTTCGGATGGAATACCGCGTCCGATTTTACCGGTTCTTCTTCCTTCCCGAGTTGTATCTCGCTCTGCCTTTTTTTCTATGGCGCGTAAGTGAGTGGCGCTACGCGTGGGTGGCCGCTACCTGCCTTCTCTTTGCGCTCGGCATTAACTTCTTTCCAGCGTTTCAGTTTCACTACTTGGCTGCCTGTACGAGCTTATTCATTCTCATCAGTATCGCCGGACTCAAGCGGCTGGCCGGTATCGCGATTTACGGGCGTCCGGCCGGCTACGAGGCAGCACGCTTGCTGCTTTGGCTCTGCTTCATTCATTTTTGCTTTTGGTATACCGTCCATATCTTCGAGAATGGCCCGCTGAAGGCTTTACGCGAATTCGAAACGTGGAATGGCATTAATCACGAATCCGCCGATCCGCGCGTCGTAGTGAATCGAATGATCGACAAGACGCCAGGGCAGCTGCTCGTTTTTGTTCGTTATTGGCCGCAACACATTTTTCAAAAGGAGTGGGTGTGGAACGCGGCTGATATTGACGGCGCGCGCGTGGTGTGGGCCCGCGATCTGGGTCCCGACGAAGACCAGAAACTGATCCGATACTTTCCCGGCCGCCGGGTGCTGCTGCTTGAGCCGGATGCTCGCCCGCCGCTTCTCGGGCCGTATGTCCCCTCATCGCCTACAAACCTTGACGAACCGAAATAAATGCCAGCGCATCCCTCGCTTCTGAGTTGGAGGCTATGCATGACTCAAGGGCCCTTTTTGATTACAAGAAGGAATCTTGTCCTTTCAGCAATCCCGCTGCTCACCGCTCTCAAATCGGCGCTGGCGCAAGACTCCAACCAGAAGCCCACGTTCTCGTCGGAAATAAAGGTTGTCAACGTTTTTGCCACTGTTCGGGACAAAAAGGGAAAGATTGTTACAGACCTAACCAAAGACGATTTCACTCTAGCCGAGGACGGCCGTCCGCAGACGATCACGTATTTTTCGAGGCAGAGCGACCTTCCGCTGACGCTGGGCCTCTTAGTGGATACGAGCGGAAGCATGCGCCGTGTGATTGAAACCGAGCGTGAAGCCAGCCACACTTTCCTCGAGCAGGTTCTTCGTCCGGAAAAAGACCAAGCCTTCTTGATCCACTTCGACCGGGAAGTTGAGTTACTGCAAGACCTGACTTCGTCTCGCAAGCTTCTGGAACAGGCGCTGAATGAGCTGCAAGTTGCTAATTCCGGCAGGGGCGGTGGCGGAGGATCTGGAGGATCTGGCGGCGGGCCATACGGAGGATCGGGCGGAGGCCAGGGTCCGTACGGCGGGGGCGGACGCGGTGGCGGAATGCACGGCGGTACTACGCTTTACGATGCCGTTTTGCTCGCTAGCGACGACCTGATGAAAAAGCAGACGGGCAGGAAGGCGCTCGTTCTTCTGACGGATGGCGAAGACAATGGCAGCAAAGTATCGCTAGAAGATGCGGTTGATTCGGCGCAACATGCCGACACACTTGCCTATTCGGTTCGCATTGCCGACAGCGAAGGCTTCGGAAGCCAGATGGGCGGTATTGGCATGGGCGGTCCTGGCGGGTGGGGACGCGGCGGCGGTCGAGGGCGCGGACCTATGACGAACAGGCCGGACGGAAAGAAAATTCTTCAGCAAATCTCGAAAGAGACCGGCGGATCGTATTTTGAGGTTTCGAAGAAGGAACCCATCGATCAGATCTACAGCCAAATTGAAGACGAACTGAGAAACCAATACAGCATTGGCTACGTTCCACAGAAGTCGAGCGCGGGGGCGGGTTACCGGAAGATCGAGGTTACGGTGAAGGAAAAATCGTACAAAGTGCAGGCGCGCGACGGCTACTATGCGACGGCCTGACGCGTCATGGTAACAAGCCGCCCCCGGCTTTCAACGTGCCGTATGAACCCTTCGGCCTGATTGAAGCCGCTCTCCATGCCGCGAAATCTCGTCACAGCCGATTGCATAGCGTAATAGCGGTCCGGCGTTTGGGAAGCGTGTGCATAACAGGCCGCGCGCTTGCGAGCTTCGACGGCGGTAATGTCTACATAATCGGTTGGCGAGAACATAAGCGTATCTTCGCCGTCCGAGACCTCATAGTAGTAGAACGAAAACGTTCTTTTCATTCGACGCCACGCGTCGTAGGCCAGCATGGAGATGGCGCGGTGGTCGCGGTGACCGTCAATCGGCCAGTGGGTAAACAGCACATCTGGCGCTTCGGCCTGAATTAGCCTAAGAAAATCGTTGTAGTGCGTGTTGTCGACGATGGCATGCCCATCGCACTGGTCTGCGAAGGCTGGCTGGGCTCTCAAAATCCCGCAGGCCTTTTCCGCCTCTCTTACGCGCATCCCTTCTGGGCCATTCGAGCCCGCGCCGCAATCAATCTCGCCGCGATTGAGATACAAGAGCACGACCCGATGTCCACGATCGGTATAACGGGCAATGGTCCCTCCGCAGCCATATTCCGGATCGCCGGGGTGTCCTCCCGTCACGACAACTTTCAGTTTTCGCGCTTTCTCATCGGGCGGCACAAGGGTAGCAGCGGAGCTTAAGAGAACCTCGCGCCGGGAAATCAGCTTCATCTCTCGATTCTGCAAAATTACCGCACGCCGGGCAGCGGTCACTTATTGCAGTGGAGCGGGTCTCCAGACCTGCAATGCCGCCATTCGTGGCGGCATGTGTTTCCCTTTCTGGATCACCGCCGTGCACGGAAGTCGGTTCAAAAACCGACTTTGCAGGCCAGAGGCCCGCTCCACCAGCCTAAAGACTTAGCGCTTCCCGAAGACGGGCCGACTGACGCCGCGACATCTCGATGGTCTTTCCGCCGCGCAGGATTATCAGGAGGTTTCCGCCGACCGTAGGCTCGACGCTCGCCACCCATTTCAGATTTACAATGTGCCTGCGTCCCGCGCGGAAGAAGACGGTGGGATCGAGCCGTTCTTGCAAAGCCGCGAGCGAACGTGGAACCAGCGGCCGCTCATTTGCGAAGTGCAGGCGCGTGTAGTTCCCTTCTGACTCGAGCAGGAAAATGTCCGCAACGCGCACTAGCCAGCAGCGTTCTCCATCTTTGACGAACACTTGCTCGAGGCGTGACCGGACCTCGCGCGGGCGAAGCTTAGCCACAGCCGCGGCTAATCGGGCCGGAGCGACGGGCTTTACCAGATAATCGAGCGCGCTTACCTCGAACGCCTTCAGCGCGTATTCATCGTAAGCTGTGGTGAAGATCACTTGCGGTACATCGTCCAGGCGCTCGAGGAGATCAAAGCCGCTCATTCCCGGCATACGTATGTCGAGAAACAGAACGTCGGGTTCGAGCCGGCCGATCAGTTCCAGCGCCTCTTCGACTGTGCGAGCTTCGCCAACGATTTCGATTTGCGCATGGGCGGCAAGTAATCGCCGCAGCTCTTGCCGTGCCATTCGCTCATCGTCGATGATCAGCGCCTTCATGCAATCGCTGGGATCAGGATAGTGGCGGTGACACGTCCCTCGCCACGCGCGCCCAGTTGCAGGCTGGCATGCTCGCCATAAAGGATACGGAGACGCTCTCGGGCATTCATAAGGCCGATCTGTGTCGAGTCCGTTCGAGGGCCGCTCAAACTGCCCGAGTTCTCTACCTCGATCCGCAATGCGCCGCCTTCGAGGCCCGCTCGAATAAAAAGATCGCCGCCAGAGGGAACCTCTTCAACACCGTGCTTAATCGCATTCTCTACCAGCGTTTCGAGCAGCATGGGCGGCACCGCGGTTTGCCGAACGGCGTCGTCTACCTCGAGATGAACCCGCAATCGATCCTCGAAGCGAATCGATTCGAGCGCCAGGTAGTCGGAAACCGCTTCCAGCTCGCTCTCGAGCGGTACCGTATGGCGCCGATCCTTTTGCAGGTTATAGCGCAGGATATTGGCCAGCCGCGTGACCATGTCCTGTGCCTGGGCTGGATCCTCGCTAATCATGCCCCGGATCGAGTTTAGGCAGTTGAACAGAAAATGGGGGTTTAACTGCGCCTCGAGCGCGCGGAGTTCGGCGTCGCTAAGGGCGAGCTTCATCTGCATCTCGTTGCGCCGCGCTTCGCGCGAGTGGCGAAGAGTAGTAATCGTCAGATAGAGGATCGTCCAGATCGTGTCGATAATCGATACGCCAATGAACATAAATGCGATGGAAGACGGGTGACTCCATACGCCGAGCCGGCCTTCGATAGCTGTATAAACTCCCACAACCAGAACGCTCTGCACCGCGCCGATCGCGACGCTTGCAGCCGCAAGCCGCGCTAGCGCCCGAAGTAGGGGAAGACTGGTCCAACGACGGCGGTGAATCTGGGCGCGCAGCAGATGCGTCAGGCCGATGCTGTACACGAAAAAGAGGAGGTAGCCAATAACGATACTCGGCCGCCAGCCATTGTCTAATACCGCTGTCGACAGCCCGATCGCGCTGTAAGCGCTCCAGCCGGCGATTTGGCAAGCCCAGTATTGCGCGTTTGTTCTTTTCATGAACCTATTCTTCGGAATTCAGTCTTGTTGCGCTGCGATTTGTGATGGATGGTTTGCCGCGCTGATGAACGGTTTCCGCCCCAGGAATCCATCCGACTCCGCCGGTCGCGCTATTGGTGGCGCCCCTTGCTGCAGCCCAAACAAGCGAAGGTAAGGCATAATCCGAGGCCATTCCTTGAGAGTTTTGCCTTTTCTGTGCATCTAGCGGTGGATTCGCGCGTAAAGAGCAAGTATTTTTTACTTATTGGCAAATTTTTCTGTGTAAAATATTTACACGAGGCGGCTTTTGGAGTATCTTGTACTAGAACCTGTAGTACTAAGTAAGCGATTGCAATCCGCTCTCGAGTATCAAAGGTTAGCGTGACGCCCGCGGGCGAAACGATTCGGGCCCTGTCCAGCGGCTCCAGTTTTTCAGGGAGACAACATGACGACGACCGCAACACAGCAGAACCAAAGTTGGACGAGTGATGCCGAAACAATCGTCCGGTTGATTCAGGCTGGCGATCCCCGGGGCGAGGAAATGCTGTATGCCGCGTTCACGCGCGGGCTTCGATATCTGGCTATCCGCAAGGTTGGCTACGAGCAGGCGGATGAATGCGTGCACGACACATTCATTGCGCTGGCGAAGAAGATTCGCGACGGCGCGCTGCGCGAGCCGGCGGCGCTGCTGAAGTATGCCCGAACGATTCTCGAGCGCATGATTGTCGATATACACCTGGAGCGCCGGAAGTGGCGGGCCGAAGTCGACTTCGACTATCTTGCCCTCACCCATGCGGATCATGCTCCCACGCCGGATAAAGCATATGAAACGTCAACGCGGACGGAAGTGATGAAGCGCGCGCTCCAGCAGCTTCGGCCGAAAGAGCGCGAAATTCTTGTGCGGTTTTATATTCAGGAAGAGGATCAGGAAAAGATACGGCGCGAGATGAATTTGACTCACACGCAGTACCGTTTGCTGAAGAGCCGCAGCAAGAGCAAGCTCGAGCAGTTCACCAGCACGTACCTGAAAAGCGCTCCGAATCCCCCGGCGGCGGCGCGGGCCGCATTCGTTTAGCCGAAGTCGTCAGAAGACCGCTCCGTCGAAAGCAGAGGCCGAAGGCCTTTGTTTTCATGGCCTGCGATGTCCCGAAGGAACATGGGGGTCTTGCTTGCGCGCGCGGCTCGGTCAAGCGTCTGAATCAACGGGATTCGTTTCCGAGCCGTGACCGTCAGGGAGCGGACGTGACGAACTTCGTGTAGTTTATTGCGGCTGTCGCGCGAGCTTTTCCACGATCAGCCGTAATGGCTCTTCATCCGGAGAGGCAGACGCGCCACAGATTTTGAATCTGGCTTGCCACAACTTTTCGGCAAGGCTCAAAACCCCTTCGGCCATCTCGTTGTTAATAGTGGCAGGCATTTTGCTTGTCGCCAAGTTGCCGGCAGAGGCGAGTAGTTGCCCCGCGTCGCTGGAATTTGTTCCTGCATGGCTTGTCGCGCATCGTTGAAGATCGGATCGCGCCAAATCCAGAATCTGCCTGCTGCGGCGATATTTCTCGGTTGACGTGAGCTTTCTCGACGTGGGATCAAGCCCCTCCAGCGTGCTAGCCAGGTCTAACTCGCGGCGAATGGACGGATCGTTTGGGGTACGCGCGGCCGCCGCGAGAAACGCTTCGTGGGCCAGTTGATATTCGCCGCTTTGCAGTTCCGCTCTGCCGAGGCCCGCGTAGGCCGCTCCATCGTTATGGTTCTGTTTGATTAGCACGCGATATTCGTCCGCCGCTCGCGTAGGCGCGCCGGCAACCAGAAATAGTCGCGCTAAGTGCCGCAACGTCGCCGGGTCCTTGCCCGCTTCCTCCTGCAGCGGAAGCAGCTCTGCAAGTAATTCCTGACCTTCGCCGTGTGCCGCTAAAAAATCGGCCAGCTCCATTCGCACGGAAACGCGATGCGCCGCGGGATTGTCGGGCCAATCTCCGTAAACTGCACGATGGTAATACGATTCCGCGTCGGCAATCCTCCCTCTTTTGATCATCAGGTGCGCGGCAGCCAGATTGGCGCGGCCATCATTTGGGTCGCGCTCGAGAACTTCTTTCGTCAACAACTCGGCTCGATCCAGTTTCCCGGCAGCTGTGAGAGCCGTGATCAGATCGACTTCATAGTCCATGTTTCCGCGATCGAGAGCGTGCGCTTTACGAAACGCTTCGACGGCTTCATTCGCCTTCCCTGCATTGAGGAGACGAAGCCCAGCCACGTAAGATCGATGCGCCAGGCGTTGGTCTGATCTTTGCTGTGCGTCTGCCAGAAACTTATCGATCGTCGACAAAGCGGCAATGACTAAGGCGATAACTGCAATCAGCGCAAGCTTAGATGTTACCGGGACCGTAGTCGCGGGACTTTGCGTACTCATCTCGTGCGCTCCGCGTCCGGCTTGGGCGTAACGCCGTAGGTAGACAGGATGTCGGTGAGGGTCACAACGCCAGCCATGCGATGAATGTTGGTCCGGCTGACAACCGGTACAACGTCGACACTGTTGTCGCCCATCTGTTCGAGAGCGTAACTCAAGGGATGATCGGAATGAACGAATGGGTAGCGGCCGTCGCCCTTGATGAGATCGCGTATCGTCGCCGGCGGAGAGCCCGATGTGTCGATCTGGTGGCTGCTGATTACGCCTTGAACGTAATCGCCATTGCCAACCGGCCACGAGGTGCACTTCTCCTGCTTGAAGCGCTGTTTGGCGACATCTATGCTCGAGTCCGCCGGCAGAGCTTCGGCGCCGGTATGCATCACCTCGCTCACGCGAATGCCGGTCAGTTCTTCTCGTGATTCTCCGGTCGGAAGATAGACGCCTTCCTGAAGTGCCAGCGCCTCATAGATCGGCTCGTGCTGCAGTTGCTGGGAGATGAAGAAGCTGATGAGATTGGAAATCATCAGCGGCACAATGATGGAATAGTCGCGCGTCATTTCGAAGATCATAATGACGGACGTAAGGGGCGTTCGCACAATACCCGCGAATGCCGTCCCCATGCCGACGAGCGCATACGCACCGGGGTTTGCTGTCAAGTGGGGAAGCAACGTATGTGCGACGCTCCCTACCGTTCCGCCGATCATCGCGCCGATGAAAAGACTCGGACCGAAGATGCCGCCCGCATTGCCCGACGAATAGCATGCCGGCGTCGCAATAATTTTCATCACCGCCAGCAGCGCGACGATCTTCACGGGAAAATCGCCCGTAAGCACGTGATCGACGTAATCGTAACCGACGCCAAGCACTTCGGGTATAAAGAGGCCGAACAAGCCCATCAAAAGCCCTCCGGCGGCGGGTTGGAGCCATAAAGTCGACTGCGGAAGCCGCCAAAACCAGATGCGCAGTTTCAGCAGCAGCTTGACGAAACAGACCGAACCGAGGCCGCCCAACACACCGAGAATGGCGTAAATTCCAAACTCGAGGGGGTTCACAAGCTGATAAGCGGGAGTGTGAAATAAAGGCTCATCGCCCAGAACAAGGTGCAATACAATCCAGGCGGTTGCCGAGCTCAGGACTACGGAGCCGAGCACGGGGGCGTGTAGATCGCCCAGAATCTCCTCGAGCGAGAACAGAACCGCGGCGATGGGTGTATTGAATGCGGTAGCGAGCGCAGCCGAGCAACCTACGGGTACGAGCGCTTTCACATTCGCCTTGCTCAATCCAAAGCGTCTGCCAAGGATGGAAGCGATACCAGCGCCGATCTGCACGGACGGACCTTCGCGGCCCAAAGCGATGCCACTCGCTAGCGAGATCGAACAACAGATGAATTTGCCGATAACCGTCCGGAATGAGATGTATCCGTCCTGAATGAAGAGTGCGAACTTCGCTTGGGGAATCCCGCTACCCCGTGCGTTCGGGAAGTATTTGACGAGCAAGTATCCGCTGACCAACGTCCCGATGACGGGAACGAGCAATCGACGCCAGGCCGCGCCGCCCGCCGGATACATGCGCGCCGCTAGCCGCCCGGTCAGAAGGATGAACGCTACTACAGTCAGTCCTACGATGACCCCGATGACAAGGCTTAGCCCCATTGCGAGCTGGTCCTCGCGATTGGGAAAGCCTGTCCAATTCCACAGCTTCGCCCGGAACGATAGCTTCGGCATTATCTTTATATTCACAGACAGACGGCTCTAATCCGAAACGCGCTCGGGCTGTGGCGCGTATGTGTAATAATGAGCGGCCGAAAGGGGCCCATCTATGTTTCGCCTTCTTGTCCCCTTCGTTCTGGTGTTCGCAGCCAGCTTAATCGCTAAAGACGATCAGCCTGTTTTTAGAAGCGACGTATCCCTGTCGCGGGTCGATGCCCAGGTCCTCGACCGCGATGGGCGGGCCGTGACCGGTCTCGGGGTCCGCGATTTTGTCCTGCGAGTGAACGGGAAACCGGTGCCGATTAGGAATTTCGCGTCCGAGAACATGCCGATCGATGTTCTTTTACTGCTCGACGTGAGCGGCAGCATGAAACCGCATGTGCAACGCATTGCCTCCGCCGCGCGTGAGGCTTTGAATGTGCTAACCGACAAGGATCGTATCGCGATCATGGTGTTCGACACCATGACTCATGTGCGCCTGCCTTTCCGAAGCGATCACGATGAAGTGACAAACGCGCTCGACCGCTTGCTGCGGTCTGAGCGCTTCAACGGCGGCACCCACATCACGCGCGCGATGCTCGACGCGGCCAACTATATGCAGGACGAAGCCCGTCCTGGCGCGCGCCGCGCCATTGTGATTCTCACCGACGATCAGACACAAGACCAGGAAGATGAAGAACGCGTGGAAATGGCCCTGACGCACGCCAAAACGATGCTCAGTTTTCTGCAGGCGCCTTATGAACCGCCAACGATGATGGGCGGCCGCCGGCGTGGACCCTGGGGCGGTGGTGGTGGCGGCTGGCCTGGTGGAGGC
>JBAUZG010000370.1:0-34671 GCA_049585195.1 Bryobacteraceae bacterium
TACAGGGGGGCCAAATGAAAGTATCAAAGTGGGCCAAATGAAGTTGACAAACGCATGTGTTGCATCTAGCGCACACGCCCGATACTTTGTTGGCCTGGCACCGTAAACTGATAGCCCAGAAGTACGACGGCCACGAGAAGCGTAGATCAGGCCGACCGCGGACCCGCGAAGAACTCGAAGGTCGAGCGGTTCGAATGGCGAAAGAGAACCGGACGTGGGGATCCCGTCGAATCCAGGATGCAATGTCGAACCTGGGGCATAAGGTAGCGCGCAGCACAACATTCATCACGTTTAGCCCTATTTCGCTGGTCCAATAACCAGAAACGAGAAAGGGAGGTCTTCCCCATAGCTGTATAACTGTCCCTGTCCCTGGTGTTCTGCCAAGGAGCCCGTAAGCACCTTGAACTCCGTAAGCACCTTGGACTCATTCACCTGCAGATCGTAGACCGTTGCATTGCGTCTTAAATCCACGGATCCGAAGACAGTTACAAAGATAGCCGGCAGTTCTGAAAACGAAACCCCTGGATCGAACGTGACCTTGTAGTTTCCAGCATGAATATACGTGACCGTAAAACCTTTGCCTTGAGTAATATGCCCGTTTGGCGGGCGTGGGATGTAGGTTCCTCGCACGATTCGCAGCTTTTCCTCCGTCGCAGCCGGCGCGAACAAACCGTTGTTGAGCGTCACACCACCTGAAATTTTGGCGTCGCCTGAAATTTTGGCGTCGCCCCTTACATCGAGAGCTGCCTCGGGAGAAAACGTTGCTTCGCTTGGTGTCCCAACTATGCCAACTCGGTCCCAGAACTTCACGATCCGCTTCGGTGCTGCCGTGCTGCCCTCATTTCGCCCTGAGATAATAAGGGCTTTTAAATCATCAGAGTTCTGGATCGATGCCCAACCGACTGGATCCCCGACCGCGTTCCACTTATGATCAGTCTGGGTGAAAAACAGAGTCGAATTACCAGCTCTGATGTCCCCATTTACGTCCAGCGGCGACTTTGGATCTAGCGTATTTATACCGACGTAGCCGCTGCCGTTGATGAATAACGACTTTCCCGCCTCACCCGAAAGTAGCCCCACAGCAAAGAGGAGGATCGCTACAACGGATGCGGCCCATAAGAACTTTCGCGACGTAACGTACCCGCGCGCATTCATTTTTGCTTGAGTTACTGCGCGATACTCTTGCTCCAGTCTGTCGAGTCTCTCCCGCAACTGAGCTACTTCAACTCTCGACTCATTTTCTATATCTTGCTGCATTCGGTGCCTCCTATGGGTTTTCCTCTTCCGCGTTTCTTGTTTGCTATCATGGGATAACCTGCACGGTCAGCGTTGCTCCAAGCGGCCAATCGAAATTCTCTGGAAAGGTTACTTGTGTTCCTCTAAGAATGACGCGATCCCCGCTTTTTACTTTTGAACCGCTCGACACTTCTGGGCCAACCTCATCCGCGCTGTAAATCGTTCCGCTAACTAATTCTTTTGGAACCTCTTTGAGGTGCGACTTGGGGATGATGGTATCCAGACTGCTGCCCGTCCATAAGATCAGCCTGCCGTCCTCTGTGAACTGTGAGTCCAACGCAGCTCTTTCGACTTGCATAAAGGCGCGTGGTTTGTTTGGGCTGGCTGCGCTGGCATCATACACGTACCAATTCTTATTTGCGTTGACATAGACCAAGCCGCCGCCGTCAACAAAAATTCGGGACGCTTTATAATTGCTCGCCAGGACGCGGCCCTTCAGGTCAGCTTTCGCGAATACGCCAGTCTTATTTGGGTCTGGGTCTGCTCTGTACCACTCATAGCGAGTTATTGGGGACTCTCCCGACGCCGATGCGACTACTACTGAATTGCCATCCACGCTGACGACAGGCGGCGCTGCTATCTTGCCAAACTTGTCCCACTCAACGGCCAACCTTTCGCCGTCAAATCTCACGAGTTGGAGCACACCATCGTCGTTCGTGTTCCCGGCCACGAAAACATAATCCACGCTTTTCTTCTGTTTCACTTTGGTAACAACGGCGGGCTTCCAGAGTGTGGCCATGTCCGGCTCAATGTCCTGATCGCCGTAGATGAATTTGTGGAACGTTTGGCCCGAAACAGTGTCGATCACAAATAGTCCCGCCTTCTTTTTCTTGTTCACCTGTATTTGGCCGAGGAGGTACACATAGCGGCCGCTGGCATCGAGGCTAATGGGGCTAACGGTTTCGAAGTGAAGATCAGTGCGCCAGAGTTCTTGCGCGGACGGATTGAAGGCTACAACGCTACCACCGCCTTCTACGTTTTTGAAATAGAGTGTGCCGTCCGTTCCCATTGCCGGTGGCTCGTTGCTGTTGACCGTAAGCGTTTTCGGCGATTCCTCCGTCCTGCATGCCTGCGTGTCATCGTATTTGTTGGGTTGTTGCAGGACATTTAGATCGCAACTGTAAATGGCGTCTAAGGTGACAACTCGCAATCGTCCCGAGCCTGTTATGAAGGTGAACGAGTTGCTAGTGACCTTCTTGTCCTTGAGCTCCCAACTTCGGGGGTTTTCACCTAGGGCCACACGGTAGAGCTTGGGAGATTCCGAAGATCCGGCAACAAAGTACACCGCACCGTTATACGGGGTAGGATTTGTCAATACCGTCACATTTGTGGGAACTTGCCACAAACCCCTGAACCAAAATGAAGAAGCCTCCCGATATCGCCATTCGGTGGCATCGCCTGAGCGAGCGGGGGCCGGGTCGGAATAAGTAACAAAGAGGCGCGGGCGAGCTGCCAGGATGGGGGCGTCCGGCCCATTGTATTCCCACTTAGTCTTTGGTGAGTTTGTCTCGAGCGTAAGGTCTTGCCTTCCCGCGCTGCACGCTATTGTTTTTAGTGGAACATCGAGATACGGTTTGGTTTTATAACCCGAAATCGACCAATGGCCAACCTGTTCACCTTTCCGTTTGACGACGACATCCTGGTTGGCGCCGAGCTTTGTGCTATCCACAACCGGAACCACGCCGAGCATGCAACTCTTTACCGATGGTGCGGGTAGAGGGGGTACGGAATTAAAGCTAAGCGTTGCGGTTGTCGCAAGACCTTCTTGCTGCGCTATGGTAAGCCGTTCTTTGTTGGTCGGTTGCGACCCTTTCTTGCTCGGTTGCGCAAGGAAGACCGTGCTGATTTCCGCTCTGATGGGCCAGCCCAACAAGAAGAACGTGATGCCGGCGACTAGGCAACGCGATTTGTTCATGACGTCAATATCCTCAATCTCGATCGATCCCTACTTATTAAGGTAAAGGTATATACACGAACAATGGTGCGCCAACGCCACGGTCTCCCGCCTTGCGGACGGGGCCGCCGTACATAGCGTTCCGATGCAGGCAGCGGAGATGTAGCCGCTCCTTAAAGCCGACCAGCGTCAGGCTGTGCGGCATTTCGCACCAAGTCGATGGGAGAGGCGGGCCTAATTTTTTACCAAACGAAATGGATGAACCTATCGCTAACTGTGTGTGGACTTGCAAGGTTGTTGATGCCCAATTCCACTTGTCCGGAGCTTGCTCGTCTCCCTCCCGGTTCTGCACGACTAGAAAGATGGATTCGCCACAGACATCTGCTCCTGTTCCGACCGAGTTCTTGACATCGCTCCACTTCCTTGGTGTCCATAGGGGGCCCTCTCCACGCTTTTTCGGGAGGCCACAGGTCCAAATATCGCCTGCCGCTTTTCCATGCGGCGAATCCAAGCCGCCGCACACCCAGATGGCATCAGAATCGCTGAAATAGAACGCGCTGAACATGCATCTTGGTGTCCAGCAGGGCATATTTGGCTTTGAGTCTTGTAGTTTGAGGGCTTCTATTTTGCTTAGAGACTTGCGGTCTTTCGGTTCCTCGATGGTGAACTCCCACACATCATTCAAAGCTTCGAATTCCCCCAATCCGCCCACCACCCAGAATCTGTCCTCATCGATGGCCACGCAGGCATGCCCCATGCGTTTTTCGAACCCACCTCCCGAGCGATATACTGCGCGATGTGGCCGATCTGTGGCGTCGCGGCAGTTCAGCTCGACCGAGTCCCAAACCTTTGTGTCTTTATCGAAGTACCAGATCTGATCTGATTTCTGATCAGGATCTACAGAGCTTCCACCGATCAGCCAGAGGCGGTTCCGCAGCTTCAAGCCCGGGCTTGATTCCATGCCTTTCGGCACCGCCTCGTCGATTAACGTCCAGTTTGTGATGCCATCGGCTGATTCGTATAATCCACGGGTGACAGTGGTTTCAGCTTCAAGGCCGCAATTGATAATGTATAAAGCCTCATCAGTTCGCTGGGGATAAAAGATGACGGACGGGAATGTGGACGTGCTCTTTTCAGGAGTAATTTCGGTCCAATTACCCGGTTTCGCGACGACATTGACCGTAGTTTCTCTTTGATATTCTTTGTGACCTTCTATATCCAGCTTGTACGTGAAGGTGTTATCCCTTAAGTAGTCTTTGCGGGAAGAATCGGAAGTAACGTACTCGCCGCTCGGGTTACTTGGCGTACTTAATTTGATCTTCTTCGGGGAAACCACGCTCCAACTGAGTTCCACCTCGCCCTGGCCAATCACAAAGCTAGGCTTGGCAATAAAGTACAGAATAGGGTTCTTGACTTCAGAAGGAGTAGGCTGTTTCTGTGTAACAGTAATGACATTGCCAGTAATTTTGGGACGATCAGGATTCGGCGGGTCAGTGTCCTTCCTATTTGGATTTATGTCTGGATTTATTGCCTGGACTTCAATTTTGGCGTCCCCTACTTTCGCATTACAAAGTATCTTTCCAATGGAGACCAGGTATTCTACGACCCCGTGTACCGCAAAGCCTTGACCGCTGCCCAGATAATACGACTTGAACCCTTCCTTTGATGTTGCGGGGGCCGACTTCAAAGACTCGGCATGGGCTTTGGCGCCCGCCGCAGGCTTGTCACTCTTCCTCGTTACACCAATGCTCAACTTATTCGCATCGGAATCTTGTCTCAAAAGTCCCGTATCGCTGACAGGAATTTGCAACGTGAGCACAACAGATTCCTTCGTCTTCGCCGAGAGCTCGAGCTTGAACTCAATTTTGTTTGTCGCTTGGAACTCGTCGCCGATCGTTACTGAGCAGGATGGGGCGGGTATTTTTATGTCCATATGATTCTCGCTAGTCCGTTTCCTTGCCGGCGCCGAGTTCGCCGGAGCGCAGGTTGAGCTTCAGCCATCCTTCACAAAGCACCAGGTCATCAGGAAACGACGCACGGTCGTCGGCGGGTTGAATCTCACGCCAACCCAAGGCAGGGCGCGTGGACCAGGACCAGCGGCCGAACGCATCTGAAGGATGCGGCATGTACATGGGCGCTTTCTCTTCCGGCCGCGCGCCAAGCACTGGAGCCGCCTTGAAATAGATGTGCTCAATGCGCCGAATCTGCTTTGCAATCTCCGGCGGAAGTTCGATGGAACACCGCGGCAGTATCCCCGTACTTGCGTGCACGCGCGCCGTGGCATCAAGCAGCAGCGTCAGAATTTTCGGCTGATCCACAGCCGAGACCTCTAGTGGCTGAGAATATTGAATGCGCGGACTGTTCTTCACCCTTCGTGTCGCTCCGGATGTAGCAAAAAACGTGCTGGCTTTCTCGTCCAGATAGCCCACCAACCCGTCCGGCGGCAGATCAATGCCGCCTAATTCGACCCGAACGCGCAAACCCTCGAGCCCGTCTGTTTCGAACCGCCATGGAGATACCGTTTTGAAGTACCCAGCGGGAAGACCTTGGAGTTCGAACTTGAGTGAGACTTGCAGCAGAGCAAGAGGACGGCCAAGCAGAACAGCCAGCCGGGGGTTGTCAAGCGGACGCCGCTCCTCTCTTTTTCGAAGAATAATTTCCACCAGTTCGAGGAAGGCTCGACCCTCGTCAACAGTAAAGTGATTATCGCCTTCGAGTTTTCCAAGTTGAGCCACGTCCGAGGCGATCAGGGTCACCAGACGCCGCAAGTGCGAATTAGCAATGCCGGCAGGCTTAACATCAGAGCCTGGCGCCGAGCGCCAGCGAAACTTCACCTCCGATTCCGAGGTCTTTTCACCAAACGCGTTGAGAACACTCTCAAGCGCGCCAAGGGGCACACCGCTTGCGTCGAAGACAGAGAAACTTCTGTCCAGGAAGTTCGGCACCAACCATCCGCAGAGCGGGCCGCAAGCGGACGCGTCCTTTGAATCGACATGCCAATCGAAATGGAGGCGCGCCGGCTGGGCGAGCCGGGGGCTGAAGCGGGCGTTGGAATCGTCGCCCTGTCCCGGACGCACGGCGGCTGAGGCGGTAATGGGACAACCGCTTGAACGCTCAACGGGCTCCCAAATCTGGCCGAAGGTATCGACGGCGCAAAGGTTCACGAACGTAAGATCGCCGCTGCGAACCGGGAGAAAGCGACCGCTTGGAGTTGGCATCAGCGCTTGAGGAGCGCGACCCAGTGCATTCCATATCTCGTCATCGATTACCGCGGCGTCTCTCTCTTTCGGCTTGAGCGGCGGTAGGAAAAGACCCATAGTCTGCCGAAGCAGCAGTTCGTTGAAGCCGCCCAAAGACTGAGACAAAACGGTGGTGTCGCGGACCTTGGACAAGTCCCTTGCCGTGAGTTTCTGGGATAGAGCGAATATCTTCAGTTTCTCGGCCAATTGCTGCCCCGACGCCACCGAGACAAGAGTGGCGCTCTCTAGAGTTAAGCGATTCTGGCGAACCATCCTTTGCTGCGTCTCCGGCGCGAGATCGCCCGCAAGCGGGTTGGCAGCAAGCGTCCAACCTTTCAGCGCCTCCGTCATGCCGGAATCTTTCGCGTCCGCGTAAGCCCACTCCGCCTGCCACAACAGAAACACCGGCAGCCAGGGATTTTGGTTTTCGTACGGAGGGTCCGCTCCCAGCCAGCGCGTCACGCTGAGCGGGTCCGGCGGTGTGCCCTTCCATTCGACGGAATCCGAGCGCTGGTCAAGAGTCTTCTGCAGTTTTTTAACGGCGGGATAGATGGGATCGTCCTTTGCGGCTATAGAGTCGAGGTAATTTGGATCAATAAGTAGGCTCTCCTGCGCAAGCTTGCGGGCGAGTTCGCCTATCGCCGGGCCGACGTTACCCGGAAAATACGACTCCAGACTGTCGGCTTTCACGTTGCCTGCTCTCGCGCCTAGGCTGACTTGAGAAACGATTTCGTCTGTATGCCGGCAATGCAACAGTAAGACGCGCTCGTCATCCTTATCCTTGTCGGGGCGCCGGGGACTGGTGCGGTCAATGCCGGTGACACCCTTGCCCTTTAGAACCACAACCGGATCCTTCGCAAAGTAGAACGGCGGCATCGTGGATTCGGTGAGTTGCATCTCGCTCTCGTCTGTTTTCAACGCCTGAGTCACTTTGGTCTTCCAGTCCGTGACCTCATTTTTCAAGGCATGCAACCCACTCTCTGCGTCCCGGAGCTGTTGCATGCCTGGATTCAAATCGGCCGGGTTTCTGCCTCGCTGCATAATCCACGTGACCCAGCCGGCAAACAATTGCCAGCGGTAAGACTCAATCTCTCTTTCGCGTTTGTCGAGTCTCTGCTGCGCCTGGTTCAGCTCTGCGAGATCGGCCAATACTTTTGCGGACACCAAGGGACGCGTCGAATTCTTTGCCGAGGACTGCTCCGGCGATTCAAGCGACCAACGCCTTCCGCCCGGGATTGTATTGAAGCTCTGGTGATGCAGCAACTCGGCAAGCTGGTATTCGTTGTTTACGTCGTCAGCCCGCCCATAATAGAACGCGCGCAAAACCTGTTGCTGCTGCTCGTCTTTCGTCAACAACGCAGCGAACGCGTCGTCCACGCTTGACCCAATGGCAATCTCGGCCTTAGATCCGTCGAATACCTTTTCATAAAACGCTTCCTTGTTCCATTTAATCCCGACAACAGAGCCATGACAGAGGGTTCGTTGCGGCAATGACCCCGACTTTGGTTCGGAACATGACCAGAAGAGCTCCCGCAGGATTTTCTTTGAATTCTTTAGATTCGGATCCTTTCCCTGATAAAGAGGATCTTTCTCAGGTTCCGAGTACCAGCCAAGCACCTGGTAAGTCAGCAGGTCACCGTCGTTGACATCGAGTAAGTCGTCATGGAACCCAAGGACGCCTCTGCAAGCCGGGTAATAGGAGGAGAAAGATGGATCACCCCACCCTGACGATTTCAGGTCGAAACGATACTTAGTCGTCTCCTCGTTCCAGTCCTCCAGTGACTCCTTATGGCCGGCGAATTTGACTTCGAGGGATGGAGATTGAATTAGAAAAGCTGTGGAGTCAGGCTGTTTTTCGTCACTAAGGAAGTCGCTCTCAATGACCCAGGCCCTTGACGAGATGTCTTGATTCTCTTCCGAACGCCACATGCGGACCACCAGCCAACGATTCGGAATGTACGGCTCTTCATGGACGTCGCGATTATCGCGCCGATAATGGCGAGAGTGGGACAGCGCAGCCGGCAGGGCCCAATGCAGATGTATGCCCTGCTCGAGCGCTTTCATCTTTGACTGTTGATCAAAAGCGAAAAAATTTCTGCTTTCGAAATACCAGCCCAGAAGCTCGTCTTTGTCCCGCGGTACGAGCACCAGATCATATATGTCTTCTTCTGAGGACTTCCCAACCAGGAAGGCTTGTATGTTTGTTGGGACTAACAGGTACTCGCTCATGGCTTAGGCTTATTCCCCGTGAACTTGACCTTTGCGGGCGCGTCGATCATCTCGACTGCGAACTCCGCGGAGGTAAAGTCGCGATCTGTCATACCCAAATTGCTTCTGATTGCCGCGGCTAAGTTCGTGACGTCCACAACGCGCGTGTTTTCGCTGCGCAGCCGGATCTCAGTGGACTTGTGTGGTTCAATATCGTCCCCCAAAGCCGCTGCGTCACCTCTCACCTTCCGAAGCTTGATCTTCTGGTAATGCGTCTTCTTATCCTTAATTTCGATCGCCGCGCCAAAGTGAACTGCTTCGGGTGGTTGTTTCACCTCAATGTCGGTGGCGAACCCGTTATAGATGCACAGGAGTATGTCGGGAGCTAATCGATCCATTCGCAAGATCTGAAGGGGGGGCTGGTTCTTTTCCGATAGAGCCGTCGACTCTAGCCCGATCCAGGTCTCCACGGCTTCGGAGCGCATTAAGTAGCCGGATAAAGGCCAGCCGAGGGTAGGCATATTCCCCTGTTCTGGTTGTCCCCCCCGGCGACTGTCGGCCTGCTTTTTTGCGTCGGACCGAAGCTTGGCTGCCAGTTCCTGCGAGACGTCAAAAAAACGCGCTCGTAATATCTGGTCTGCCAGTTCATCAGTTTCACTGGTCCGGCCAACACTGCAGGCACCCTGCAGCAGGCAATTAATCCACTCTGGGTTGAGATAGAAAAAGCGGATGGATTCCTGCGGCAGCATCGCCTCAGCCGGCACCAGGTATTGAAAAGGTACGCCGTAGAGCAGTAGAGCCTGACCGAGCCAGTTCTGAACCGTAGCCGGAATCTCCGGCGGCTTTTCCGGGAACTTAGATGGGAGCGTGTCGGGCGAGCCGAAGTATTGGGCCTCCGCGAGCTTTTTCGCATAAAAAGCGCGGATGTCACCGATGTCGTCGTTTGGTTTCGAGTCGCCGCGAAACTTGCTACGCAGATCTTCGTTGCGCGTGTTTGCTTTCTTGAGTGCGTTGGTATTAGCCTGCCGCACCCAGCGTTCGTAATCGTCGCGAAAGGCAAACAGTGCTTGGGCGAATGCCTGATCCTGCAGCGCAAGCAGCCGTCCTAACTCCCAGGCTGCCGCATAGCTGGCGTCGAACATTCCGGTATCGGAGTTGTAGCGCAGCGCCGCATCGGCACAGGAGATATGCACATAACTCATGGATCTTGTATAGTCCATAGGCACAAGCGGCCCGCGATACCAGCTAATGGTGTCGTCCTCATTCCACAGGTCATGGTTGACCGGCGCGAACCCCATCTTAAGGGCATGGTTGACGGAATCGAGCGCGCGCCCTTGTCCATTTAGCTGCTTGAGGCTGAGAAGCCGATTCTCCTGATCTTTCTCATTGAGGTTTTCCATCGCCGCCGCGAACGTACTTCGCCCCTGGCAGGTAAAGCGCCACGATGCGAGAACTACTAAACGACAGACTTTGTCATTAGGCAGCGCGGCCAGGTTATTCAAGTGCTCGTTCCAGCCATCCAGCGAAACGAGGAGCATCGTGTTCACAACGCCCCAGTCCTTGGCGCCACCCGATGTCACTTGAGTTTCCGGAAAACGGTTGCAAATGACGACGGAGAACCTGCCCTCTTTGAGCAGCGACCACGTTTCTTTGTTGTCTGTTTTTACTTCGCGGACATGTGCAAGGTACGGCAGATCTTCCCTGCGCGGCATGACAGCGCCAAACAACTGGGCCGGAAGGTCAATCGTTTGACAAAGCTCCTCGGCCGGGTCGTCGTAGTCGTTCAGCGTGACCTTGGGGGCTATTACATTGGTCCCCGGGTTCAAAATCTCGCTCAGCGGTCTTGCCTGAATGGGACGGACGCGTTTGTCCTCGGCCTTGCGCTCGAAATCAAAATCGGAGTCCGTCAGCAAAATAAGCGCCAGCCATGGGTCGTGCGGCTTTGTGGCGTCCGTACCGTCGATGCTGCGTTCCCAGGGCAACGTGCAGCGATCGAACACGATATGAGGCAAGGTACTGGAGAAGTTGCCGATCTCGCCCGGCGATGGATAGCAGGAGTAGACCTCAGATCCCGTCAGGGACCAACGCGGAGCGTCAACGTGAAAGACCTGCTTGACGGCATCGGCCGCGGTGGTTTCCACCTTGCTACCAATCCTGAGGGTTGGTTCCACCTCGACTGAATATTCGCCGGGACTCAGCTTTGGCAGCCACTGACTGTAGAAAGTTATCTGCTCAGCTTTGACGCTGTCGCTCATAAGATGTCTTTCACAGCCCCTCTCCCAGTGCGGCCACAGTAGGCGGAGCCTGGAAGAAGGTCATGGCGTTGTCGGACGTCTTCTGCAGGCTGATTGGATTCCAGCCGCGCTTGGTGAGCGCCGGGAGGCTTGCGCGAATCTCGGTCCGCAACGCATTGTCCTTGGCCACGCCCTGGAAATTCCCTTTTGGCGCTACCTTCGGCGGCGTCTGAGCCATGCCCCAGGGAATCGTCTTTGGCACCACGTAGTACTTGAACTTTTCGACGCCGAACGGACCCAGCGCCTGCGGGGGCGTGACATGCTGCACCCGGAGCACCACCCCCGACGGCACGTTCTCGATCATCTTGGCTTCCGGTTTGTCCGATGCCTCCGCCGGACTCCACAACGCTTCCGGAAAACTCTTCTTCGACCACTGCACTGCCCGGAAGGTCTCGTCGTCTACTTCACTCGCCGAGTTCTCCCGCCGAATACGAACCTGTTGGACCGATTCCACGCTCTTCGCCGCCATCGGCCGGATTCCGAGATCTTTCTTCCCCTCGCCGTGTGCCAGCCTTCTCCCGAATTTGACTTCGCTGCAGGGTACCGACGAATCCGTTTCGATCATCAGCTCGTGCGGATTCACAATCCGGTACACCTTGTCGTCTTTCTTGACCTCGCGCTGCAGCCCCTCGCTAATCCGAATCGTGCCGAACTGAGTTCGGTTTTTATCATCAGAACGCGCGGGCAGAAACTGTTCGCGGAACGCTGGCCATCCCAGGGGTTCTCGCTTCGGCTCGACGCGCTCTCCGAATTCCACGGTAAAGGAAAGGATATAGAGCGTTACCCGTGCCGTGCCCTGGAAAGGTGGACCCCAGATGTGCAGGTCGGCCGAAATCTCGAGTTTGAATGAGCGTAAGAACTTAACTGTTACGGCAATGCCAATGCCGATCCGCGCATCGTAACGAAATGGCGCCCACGCCACGATGAAATGGGCATAAGCGATAAACGCAGCCCTGACATCCTTGGTGTCGAACACCGCTTCCACTTGCAGTCCGGCCATCAAACACGACGGGGTGAGCGCCAGGTATGCCCCGCCGCGAATTGTAAGGACGTTCTGAATGTTGCCTTCCACTCCGATGCGAGGCACAACCGGATAGTGAGGCTTCGTGGAAACCGCGAACTCGGGGTGATACCCACCCAGTGAGATGACGAAATCGCCCGCTTCCTTCGCCTTGCCGAACCAGATAAAAAACGCGAAGCCGCCGACCAGGCGAATCTCCTTCGAGAATACGTAAGAATCACTCGTCAGCCGGCCTTCGAAGCTGAACACGCCACCATCCGGATCGAGCACGGCGCGAATCGCCAGTTCCGCGTAGACAACGCACTTATCTTTCGTGCTCCCTACAGGATGACTGAACTTTGTCAGACCCAGAAGCGCGAACTGTAGCCGGTTGCCGAACGCGACTGTAAACAGCGCAAATGACTCCGCCATCTTGAACGACGTGAACTTAATCCCTAAAGCAAGCCAGTAATCACCCGCCGAGGGTTTCACTGCGTCGCGCAACTTGCTGGGTGTGAACTTGGCCGGGTCAGTTACTGCCTGAACCAGCGGAAACTTTGCAACTTCTTCTACCGGAGGGAGTGACAGGCGTGTGTTGTAGCCGCCCCCCAAAGCTAAACCAGTTACAAAGAAAGCCGCCGGCCCCCCGATAACGCCGTCGTACATTCCGTACGCAAACAGCGACGGCTCTGTCCTGGTTCCGACCTGAATAGTTCCATACGAACCAAAAACCGCAATCTGGAAGGTCTCCGCCTTGATGAGTAAATGGCCTGTGTAGAGATACTTAATATAGGGCAGCTCGGCTTCGACGCGCGAAAATCCGCCGGCGATGAGTAGCGGCGGATTCGAGTAGGCAATGCTGAGACCATCCAGCCCCACTCCGATGGATTTCCATCCGTCCGTAAGGTTAGTCAGGGCAGTTAGTGGGAAGTTGACGTTGAAGCCTTCCAGATCAAGGTCGAACCCACCGCTGCCGAGCGACGCATCAAGCAACACGAAGACGCGCATCCCATCCTGGTCGCTTCGCGTTTCGAACCGCACCTTGCGAAAACGCAATGGACCAATCTTCTGCCCGACTTTGACGTTGTTCTTGCCTTCCTCCGCTTCTGGCTTCTTTCCCTGAGGTGCCGGCGTCTCTGCAATCCCGTCAGTGATCGCGGCTGTTTCCTTCTTTGCAGGCTTGCCGCCGAGATTGCACTCGAATGGATAACTGAACGATGTCTCTCCGAACTTAAGCGCACCCTTCAAAAGAACGCCCTTCGAGATCGCTCCTTCGCCGTTAAACGGGAACTTCGGAACATCCGCGTTTGCGGCCACAATCAGCAGATCGGTCAGCTTGATGTTGTATTGCTCGAGGACGGGCCCCAACGGGCCACCGATCTTACTCGTTGAAATATCCTGCGGCTTTAGGCCAAATGCTGCAGTCGCAGAGCCGCTTTTGCTGGTATCCTTGTCCAGATAGAATGCGGCCTTCGCCCACTCCGTCTCTAAGTAGATCGATAGAGTTTTCCGTGTCTCTCCAAGCTTCAGCTGGAGCTTAGCTTCTTTCGGAATCAATAGATTCTGCAGGGGCAGATCCGGAAGGTCTGCGCTCAGCGATTTTAGGTTCAACTCCGGCTTGACGCCTTCGTCTTTCCATGTCGCTTTTAGTTCCTGCTCATTTGGAGCTAAGAGTAAGTCAAAACGGAAATCCATTTGGCCGACGCTTACAGCGCCAGCGAACTTGGACTTACTCTTTCCGGTGGACTGATCCTTCTCGACTTCTATCGCACCCTTACAGGAAAGGATGGGACCCCCGTCGCCAAGCGGAATCTTCCCTTCACAAGTAAACTTGAAGGCACTGGTTTGGGTATTAAAGGAAACCCCGAGGTTCTCAACGGTGAAACCTTCAAGGGCTGGCGGAACTGCGGCGTCTTTGTCGAGCTCCTTCACGAGCTTTGTGATCAGCGTCCCAATCGGAATCTGCTGACCCGGTCCCGTGCTCCCCTGGAACAGCCAGCCCGCATCAGTGCTCCCCGGCGTCGACGCGGAGAGCAGGAACTCGATGCCACCCAACGTCAGCCTCACCGCTAAAGCAGCGCGGGTCTTTTTATCCTTTCGGTCAAACTGTAGCTGTTCAATTTGCAGTTTCGCCTGCGGGATGAGGCCCCACTCCCTCGCCATGCGCCCGCGTAAGCTGAAATCGCCCGTGGACAGCTCGGCCGCAAAGCCTACGTCCTCGAGAACCAAGCCGTCCGGCATGTTTGACGGAAGCGTCAGGCCCTCCAGCAGAGACTTCGTGGCCTGCGAGACATCAAGTTTGCCGGCCACCAAATCGCCCCTGACCGTCCAGCCGCCGTCATATTCGCCCAGAACTTTGAATTCAAATGTGCGGAAGTCTAGCTTCGCAGCTAGCGAGAACTGGAATTCGTCTTCTTCGCTGTCGTAATCAGCACTTATTAATAAGTCGCTGAGCGCCCACTCAGCGCCCGTTTCTTTCCACTCTTTGCCTCGTTCGAACTGAAGCGCGGCGCTGAGGTACTTGGTCTCAACACCGCCGGCGACGCTGAGCGTCACGCTAGAATCCTTGAGTTGATCGGGTAGTTGAATCTCGCCGAGACCCAGCGCGCCCATAACTGGCTGTACTTTGACTTGGGCCTCGCCGCGGAAATACCACCCCGGGATCTCAACGCTGCCTTCCAGGCTCGCTGCCTTTTGGCCTTGATGCCAAAGGCTGAGATCACCCATCATGCTCCCCTTGAACTCGCGCCGTTCCGCGTTGAACGGATATTCAGCTTCGAGACTGAGCGAACCACCGAACTTTATAACTTCTGGTATCAGCTCGATGGGGTCGAATCCAACGCGGCCGCCGATCGCAAGCACTTTTTCGTTCTGCGAATCGGTCTCTTCGGTGCCCCAGCCCATCAGAATCCAGGCTTCCGCATTGGTCCGTGCGAGTAAATTATTCAAAAACTCAGGTGGGTTTTGAACAGCCGCTCCGTCACTGAGGCCGGGTAAACTCGTGAGACTCTGCGGTTTTGCGATCCGCGCTAATACCGTCTCTGAGGCGACGTCAAAGATCGCCGTCACCTCGAACTTCGGTTTATTCGGCGCTTCGTCGAGCGTTAGCTCAGCGCGAACGGACACGAGCGGACCGGCATACTCCTCTGTATCGTCGATCGGAAGCAGCACTTCCGCTCCTGCGAGCCCAACGTTGAGTCTGCCCAGAGGAAGTTTCGTGTCCGACAGCGCTGCCGCACGAAGGTGAAGCATGCCGAGGCCCTCGTACGGCCACCTCGACGCGGCTGGCGCAACGCGGAGGAAGGTCGCTCCGTTACTGGCTACAGCAGACGTTCCGATTTTCTTTTCGATGCCCGATTGAAAATCACTATCGAACTCGAGCTTCTGTGTACGACACTGGACGCCCTTGACTACTTGTCGCAACTGGAAATTCTGGGGCCAGCCAATTGGTGCGGGTATCGTGTCCCACGACGCGTCATAATCGCTCGACGAGATTACGCACCAATCCACCCCTTCGAGTTCCGTCAAAACTTCCCAGGGATCTACATCAAACGACGAAAGCCAATCTTGAACGACACCATCGAGCGCGTTAGACTCTTCCGGCCATATGAGACAAGTCCGTTCGTTGTTGACATCGAACAGGCGCACACGCAGAACCACTTCATTGCGCCCAAATACGCCGCGAGCTTTGCCACGGAAATCAAGCCACGTCTGCTGGCCGGAAAGTGGCGTTAACTGGGCGTTTTCGAGCTCAAGTGATTTGTAAAAAACTTTCCAGCTCTGGAACGAGGTAAGCAGTCTCTCGCCTAGCTCTTCCTTACCCAGCTGCAGACGTCCTCCGGGATCGGATATTTTGATTTTGTCGAGCCCCCGCATTTATAGGTGACTTGTTACTGATTACGGATTGAAGTACCTAAGCCTGGCCCACAGCATCCAAGTTGCGGTCGTTAGCGGCCCAGTTGTAACCGTCTTCCGCCGCTATTAACGCAAGCCATAGTTTCAGTAGCAGTAAGAGATCGTTGTCGCCATCTTGTATCTTCGCCACATGGTCCAGCACCAGACGCCGAAATTCATCTTTGACGAACTGGTAGTTAGCGGCGGTGTCAAGAGTAGTTCTGCCGAGCGCACCTAAAAAGTTGCTGATTTTACTCCGTTCCTCATCAGTAAATCGAAGTTTACCCTTAGAGCTGGCCTGCCGAGGGTCCCCTTTCATACGCGAAATCGCACTCAAGTAAATCTTGAGTCCTTCCTTAAATTTGTAGAACTTTCGATTAGCCGGTGTCAGTTTACCCACTTCGTCACTGACAGTCACAATCAGTTTTTTGTAATCGTTCTTCACTTCCCATGGCGTTTGGTTGTCAACCCTTCGGCTATGCGGTGGTTGGGAAAGATGGTACTCCATTACCTTGCGCATCCAATCTGGCGAATGCGATTGTTCTCCATTCGGAGATTCAAGGTACCACTTGGAAGGCAGGCAAACATCAGTACCGACGGTCGAATAATTAAGTTTTAGAAACCCTGTCGGCACAAGATCCGCTTTCAATCGCCAGTTCGCAGCGGTTCCCCACCCGGTGGTCACCGCGAGATCGAAGTCTCGGCTGAATTCTTCGTGCCCGGTAGGTGGCGCAGCAAAAGTCCACACGCACATGGAAGTCCACGGCCAGTTCGGTGCTGCCTGCTGCAAATCCTTACGTGTGCTTCCGCATAACATCGCGCTAGCAAAACAGTTCGCCAGCGCGCCGCCAAGGCTGTGACCCGTGACATAAATGTTCCTGGGTGCAGCAGGTCTCTGTGCCACCAAATCGCGGATCGCTGCCTCGATGGTCGGGAGGCAGGTCTGCATCGCGACCGCAAAGCCGCTGTGAGTCTCGTGCAAACTGACGCGATGACATTCTTTTGTAGTAGCGAAGCTGAGATCAGTCACCCAGTCCGGATTACCCGAGCCTAACGCATTCTTAATTATTCGATGATGCTTTGACAGTCTCCCGCTTCGACTGCCGCGAAAGACAATGAACACATCGTATGGTCTCTGGGCAGGTGGTGTCGGGGCAGGTACACTTGTGTCCTCAGCCGCCAGGATAAAGCCCATGAGGCTCCAGATCTTACCTTCATCAATCTTCTTGCCACCTGTACCACCTTCAAAACAGTAAAGGTGATCCCGGCCAAGATTTGGTGCTTTCCCCGGCGCCCACGCTGGAAGCTGAACCGGTTTCACCGTGCATTTCGGTTTTGTCGTTCCGGGACCAAGGTCAGACTGGTACTCAACCATGCGCACGTGCCCGATTTGATCCGTGATCGTTGTAGGCGCACGGTACACGATCCAGCCATCATGCTCTTTGTACGGCTGTACGAAACCCGGTAGATGCGGACAGATGATGCTGTAATCCGAGAAAACTGGATCGAGTTCATCCTTGCTTTCCCATCCCAAGTTCAGATTCTGCCTCTGGTTTTTCTGCGTCGATCGCATGAACCCGGGCCCCGCGTAGGACAGTTCTGTCGGTGCCCGGCGTTGCAGGTCGTCTATTTCTACATTGATGGCCTCAAGAAAACGCTCGCGACGCTCTGCGCCCCGGACATGCTTCACACCACCCTCTTTAGTCTTGGACCGCTGATACTCACCATAGGGATCCGCGCGCATAATCAATGTCTGCGCGTGTAGCTGGTAAGAGAGAATGCAAAGGTCGAGAAGATGTATAGCGTCGGTCGGAATACGTCTAGTATGCTGACTTTCTTTCAGATGTCAACAACAAATTGTTAGGTTGCGTGTTGCCCAAAAAGATCACAGTTTACATTTGCAGGTGAAGAATCTACGCACAGACACGAGCCTTCCCGGACCCCAGGCCGGGTCACGTCCATCGCCTGGGCGGCAGACAACAAGATACTGTTCTACAGCACAGAAGACTCTCCGTATCGAAACGGAGCAACCAAATCTGGTGTCACGGGTTGGGCGAAAGCGGATCGGAATCCCTCTTCGAGGGAAAAGGATAAGTGCTTCGCACGGGCAGTACCAAGACGCGAGACATATAGTACCTGATCGCAGAGCGCGGTGTGACGCTTCGCCCCACAACCTCAACGTTCCGATTCGCAAGAGCATGACTCGCTTTGTCCTGAAGTCGCCATCTGGCTCCAATCCATTTCGAAACAGCCGTTAAAAAAGCGGGACTCCACCATGTGCCACATGCGACGCCACGAGAACTTGGCAATTATAACCTCCAAAATTACAATGCCGTTTTCACGCTTCTATGGGCCGTGAACCTCCAGGAAGGCAAGCAAAATGCCGACGAGGACGAACTGCTGGCCAAGCTGGAGCCGGAAGAATTCACGCTGGGCCGCAAGCGTTGGCTGCGCCGTGCAGACCATAGGCCGCTCTGATGGTGTCTGTGCGGTGGCAGTGACACCGGATGGGAGGCAAGCGACGTCCACGTTGGTCTCTTTTGCGATTACTCGTGAGTAACGCTAGATTCTTACCGGAGGTAAGCTGGCGTTGTTCAGCTGACACACGACGCCAGAGTGGTCGCCAGCTTACCTTCGATAAGGCCGTTTGACGGAACTCGCTGACGTATGCGAGAGATGCGGCCAGCTATGGCGATGTGGCGTTATGGGATTTCAATTGATTTTCGCCGTTTGCTTCGTCGCGAGCCGGAAGAGGGTGCGTCTGCAAGCCATAACGTTCGGCACGGCGAAGCTTACATTATCCCTCAACCACGTGACTGCTGATCTTCCGATGGGCTGATCAACGCGCACGCGCAGCGTCCCTCGCGTCAGCGAGTTCGTTCTAACGGCGCAGTGTAGAGTTAAAAGTCTTTCACTTTTCCGGTTTGTCATCATCGTGGACAAGTGGTTTTGAGAAGATTACTCGCGATGTGTCGGCCTCAGTTTGCTGATGTATGCCGGGCGTCAACTTGGCTGTATTTCGCGCGAACTCTTTCTGGCTGGCGGCTTCCGAAAACGATCAGGACGCGGCAACTCGTCGTAGATCGAGCAAGATCGCGATTAGGTCAGCAGGAGCGCTTTGGACGTTACCAAATGCTTCTGAGGACTACGCCCTCTTGCAGGCTGCAAAAAGCAGCGGCCTCTGGGGAAGGCACGCGGCTAAGCGTAGGTTGACGCAATCGTTGGCTTAGAGAGGACGGGAACAGCGCGTCCTCAAACTGGAGTGTTCGTTCGGCTGGCTGTCGTCTGAGTCCTTAACTGAGCAATGTCATTGGCGGCTGCTTCTCGTCGCGTTCCTGTGGATTATGCGATGGATATTGAGAACGATCGAGAGGCACTTAGAGCAGACATAGTGCAGTAGACTTCGCCCTTCGCTTGGTCGCGCTGCTTCATGCAGTTGACAACGCAATGCGCTCCGCAAGTCTGGCACTAGGCCTGCTAGCCATCAAGATTCGGGGCGGCGGGATCGATCACCCAATGATTTAACCGCGCCGTGAAACCGCCGCTAGCGGCGGCGTGGCGAGATCGACTCCTGGATCGAGCGCAGCGTGTCTTTCACGTCCCGCAGTTCGTCCTTGGTCGCCATGCGCTCGAGGGCACGCTGGGTCTCGCGGTCGCGGCGCAGATACTCCTCGCGATCGACGCAAATGCTCGACCTGCGTGTCGATCTACGTCTGCGTGCGGGTCACCGCGTCGGTGATGGTGCCAAGGCGTACATAAAGGCTAGCCATGGCTGCCTCTACCGGTTGCGATACCGCGGCATTGGATTCCAGGACCGTACGGCGTTTCCCGGTACTAATCCCCTTAACACCCGTCAAGTTCCGGTCACGCAGTAGGTTGCGACGCTTATGGGCGGCAATGGCAGAGGATCAAATCGTGCTGCCTCGAAGCGCTCATTATGGCCAATCTCACCATAGCCGACTTCCCTGGCCAAGGGGTTGGCCGCGTCCGCAGACGAAGAGCGTTATTGCGGGTTCATTTTGCAACAGATATTTGCGATTGAAGGTGCCATCTTCCGCACGCCCGATCAAAGGGCGCGGAAGAGATGCCCCGATGACCGGGAGCCAAACTTTGCGATTCAATTTGCATTAGAGTTTTGCAACACCCGATAACCTGATTCTATTGGGTTTCTGGCTCGTCGCAAAACTTACCCTTTGCGAGACGCGCTCGCTGACATTGGTCGCTCTTCGTCATTGTCCTCGTATTGCGCTCAGCTGACTTCTTGGGCGAGTCCGATGAGAAGCCCTTCAGGCCCGCGGATATAGCAGAGCCGATACGCGTCTTTATACTGGACTACTTCGCCTACGAGCTGCGCGCCGCGCTTGCAGAGCTTTTCAAGTGTCTCGTCGATGTCGTCCACGGCGAACATGACACGGAGGTAGCCTAGAGCGTTCACCGGTGCGTTGCGGTGATCCGCGACCGCAGGCGGCGTAAGGAAGCGGGAGAGCTCGAGCCGGCCGTGGCCGTCCGGCGTGCGCATCATGGCAATCTCGACGCGCTGATCGTCCAGTCCAGTGACACGTCCGGCCCATTCCCCTTCGATCGTGGCCCGCCCTTCGAGCTCGAGGCCGAGCTCGCGAAAGAAATCAATCGTCCCTCCGAGGTCATCGACGACGATTCCTACGTTGTCCATCCGTTTGAGCGCCATGCGTCCAATCTACAAGGTGTCGTCTAGTCCAACAACGGACCGTTTTTGAGAATGCGCGGCGCGAGCATCCCGCCAATACTCGGCATCAATGCGGCGATATTCCGCGTCGGATTTTACCGGCTCGCCAGTGATGCGCGTGAAGTCCTCGCGGCTAATAGCAATCGTGTCCACCAGATCACCTTTGCGGTCGTGATAGTGTCGCAAAGGAACGCAGCTTGATCGAATGGCGCGGCTAGAGGACGAAGCGAGTTGAAGGCTCTCCGCGTAGCGGCGTTCGTTTTCATCGCTGCGCCGACACCCGTATGCCGGGCATCTCCATCGCTGTCGATGTAAAACATTTGCATCTAACTGCTCATTGCTCCGCTTCCGCCGCCGCCCATTCGGTTGAGTTTCACGCTTTTCATCGACGGAACGATAGCGCCAAGTTGCCACGCAGGGAAGGGCGAAACTTACCCCTTTTGCGAGATGACAAACCAACGCGGATTGAGGTAAACCCGATTGGATGAGCGAATGGCGGCGTGTAGGCGTGCCTAATAATGTGCAATACGTAATGGAAGGGCTGCCGCGATGACCGTAGTGATACGACAACCAAACATTCATGAGCAAGAGTCGGTTCGAGCGCTCGTACAAAACGTGGTGGATGAAGTCTACGGCGGGTTATGGGCTGCCCCGCCGATACCCATCGACGAAGAGGACTGGGGTCTCGCTTGGATAGCCCTAGTTGACGGAAAAATTGCTGGCATGGTTCTCACAGGCGAAGAATGGATAAGCGACCTCTGGGTGCTTGCCGAGCATAGGGGGTACGGCATAGGACGGAAGTTGCTCGCGCAGGCTGAGATTGAAATAGCGAACCGTGGCCACCGAACATTGCGACTTCGCGTCGTCAAATCCAACACCAAAGCCGTGAACTTCTACCTTGGGCATGGCTGGCGGGTTGAGCGTGAATTTCCGAACGAAACATTGCCCGTCACAATGCTGGAGATGGTCAAAGCTCAACAGGTTTTTTAGTGTTTCACAAAGGACCCTTTTTGCAAGGCCCTTTCACGCACTTTGACGTAAAACGCGCTTCTCGCGGATTTGATTTGCGTTGAGAGGCTAGAAGCCGCACCTCGAGGACCTGGCTATTTCAGCTTCGATTACCGATGGCTGATCTGATGCGCGTTTGTCGGGACCAATCCGAGACTTGGGATTCCGCGTGCGCCGCACCGCACGACGGTAAAGTCCTTATTCGATCATGCACTGCATTGGACGACTTATCTCACGGACCGCTTCAACCGCTGGTTTCATGCCGTGAAGAGCCGCAAGGCGCTGAACGCCAAGGCGGAAGGCGTGAATTTCTCGCTCAAGGGAAAGGCGGCGCACATCTGAAAGCGAACGAACCCGAGGAGTGAAGGGGCCGCTCGATGTGTGCGGTGCTCGACCGAGCGGACCGGCGAAGCAGGGCGACTAGCGAAGCAGGAAAGCGACGAGCGCTGCAGTAAATCTTACGGCGAGTTCGGCTTCTTTCGGGGTCGGCTTTTTGCCCTCAGTGACATGCCTGCCTCGATCGGAAGCAAAGCCATCCATTTTGCTGACGGCATCGCCCAAAGGAGGCGGGAATTGAGCTGGGTACCTTTTTACGAGTTGACCCAATGTCTCGCCCGTCTCGCCGCACACAGAATTTGTCACACACTCCAGGGCTGCCATGGCATGGTGGACGGCGCCAGTCACATCTGGATCAGGCCGGCGGGATAGATCATGAAGTGCTTCTCGCAGCTCCGCGCGAGCGGTCGCTTGTGCAGGCGGTGTTAGCGCTTCATCTGCCGTGTTCATGGACTGTTCAAAGACAGGATCACCCTTGATGACGATTTCAGGTGCCAGTAGGTCCGGGAAGTCTGGAAGCGGAATAGCACGCAATCGCCAGCCGATGTTCTGCTCGTCGAAAAAATTGTTGACCTCGGCTGCGAAATCCTCTTTGTCGTCGCGCCACTTAGACCTGAAGATTTCCTCGATGAGATCGTAGACAAGAAACCATTCGCATGCGTTCACAGCCCCGGCGATTTCCGCCCAGATTTCGGAAACGGATTGATTGGCTGGATTGGGGATATAGCCCAAAGTTCCGCTGACCATGTCGCGAGTGCCATGAATATCGGCCCGCGCTCGCGCGCTGACATGCCGCAATACGAATTGACGTAATGCCGGCGGACTGTCCTCCCGAACGCACTCTTGAGGATGAGAACGGAAACCGTGGCGCTTGGAAAACTCGCGTGCTGTCATGTACTGCATCTACCAATTAAAATCGTCGTCGGCCTGCGAAGCTCCGGGACCAGAGCCTATGGCCTCTCGGCCGGTCATATGAAGCATCAGGCGGATAAGTGCGAACATGCGGAGAAAAAGATAATCGACGTGACCGGAAATCTTGATAGGGGTCTTGTCGGTCTCGGTGTGTCGGATCATAAAGCTGTTACCGATCTCCGTTAATTCGCGCGCTTCATTTTCCAGTCGTGCACGGAAGTTGGGCTCGGTCGCGGTCTTATCCAGCAAGGCTTTGACGCTTCGTTTTTTGTCGCCGGGTTCAAGCGTTTTCAACCTCTCCCATGCGTCCCAGATCTTCTCCAGAGATTCGCGGCGCGTGTCGAAAGAGCGGTTTCAGGAACTTGCTGCGCGCGGCTTCCAGCAGCTCGTCCAGAATGGCATCACCTGTTTTGAAGGCCGGCGTCGCCAGGCTTTCGTGCAACACTGCCGATGAAAAGCGGCGAATCTCTCCGTCCTTCAGCTCGTACGCGATGCAGTTCCGTTCAAAAATGCGATTTACATCCTCCGCAAACTTTTCCCTGCCGGCGTCCTGGTCGTAGCCGTAGTGATAGTGCTGCATGTAGCTGTGATAGCTGCCCTCATCCGCTTCAGCGATTTGTTCGTAGGAATATTCGAGCAGATCAAACATTTGATCATCGGACGGCGGGTTGTCATCCTCTATGTCATTTGGCCAGATGACGCCCCAAAGCGACATGTGTTTCTTCAGGTCCGCCAGCTCCGTTCCGGCAAAGCCGTATCCGTCGCTGCATTTCTTGGGAAAGGCCTGGCCGAACCAGTGTTCATCCATCCGCCGCTTGATTAGTTCCAGCAGGCTTTGCCGCGTGACGTCATCAAGGGTTTCCGTGACACGCGGCTTCGAGCCTAGCTTTCTTTCGGTAAAGAGCTTCTTCATCTCATCCGTCTGGCGAATTTATGGTTATCGCACGATCCGACAAGCACAGTTAAGAGTTTACTTGCCAGCTTAACAAAATGAAGTAACATAAAGGACGTTATGTTGCGTCATTTGTGAAAGTTAAAATGAGGTTCAAGCAGCAAACGGTTTGGGCGATCTCCGACCTGATCTGTGGTCATTCAGAGCTGTTTCCGTATCGCAGCAGCAGCGTCATCACGCGATTCTTCAAGGATTGCGACACCGAGTTCGCTCATGACGGCTCGACACGCAATAAATGGGTGTCGAGCGTCCTGGAAAGAATTCTGGAGGAACTGCAACCAAGTCCGCACGTGCCGCCGCCGACCTTTGCAAACGTTATCCGCACGCTGATGGATCGAGGGGAAGCGGCAGAGGGTGACCCGACACGTGAAAAAGCGCTGACGGTGCTGAATGACCATCTGGCGCGCGAAGGGTACGAAGCCTTCTATGCAGAAGACAGGCTGTGCTACCTGCGCCACATTGCAACGAACACGATCGCGGTTTCCGGTCCGAACCCGCACCAACCGTTCTCGGCCTCCGAACTGAAGAAGCGCGAAGACCTCATCAAGTATCTAGATTGCTGTTCCGAAGACGAACTGATCCAGGAGATGCTGCTGCCACTGTTTCGACAGCTTGGATTCCACCGCATCACCGCCGGCGGCCACAAAGACAAGGCACTCGAATACGGCAAGGACATCTGGATGAAATATGTGCTGCCGACGCAGCACGTGTTGTATTTCGGGCTACAGGCGAAGAAAGACAAACTCGACGCTGCCGGCGATAGCAAGAGCGGCAATCACAACATCGCCGAAATTCACAATCAGGTGCTCATGATGCTGGGGCACGAGATTTTCGATCCGGAGAGGAACACGCGCGTCCTGGTCGACCACGCCTTCATCGTCGCCGGCGGCGAGATCACGAAAGTCGCAAGAAACTGGCTCGGCAACAAGCTCGATGCCACGAAGCGAAGTCAGATCATGTTCATGGATCGCGACGATATTCTGAACCTCTACGTCGTCACGAACTTGCCCCTTCCGGCCGGCGCGCTTCCGGCTGAAATAGACCCGTTTGACGATGAGATACCGTTCTGAGGCCATATGAGCAGAGCCATCGTCAATAAATCGACCTCTCTACCGGCCCTCGCCAAATCAGCGTTGCCAGTGCCGGCGCTTATTGGTGCAGCTGGCAAGAAAGCCTCTTGGCGGTTTGTCGAATTCTTCACGCCCAATATTCGCAACCGGAACACGCGCGCCGCTTACGGCCACGCCGTCGCGGCGTTTTGCGCCTGGTGCGAGGATCGCGGCTTTGACTTCCTGCAGCTGAACCCGGTAGTTATCGCCGGCTATATCGAGCAGCTGCTGGCGGAGGGTCTCTCGAAACCGAGCGTCAAGCAACACCTGGCGGCGATTCGCATGCTATTAGACTATATGGTGACGGGCGGCATCCTGCCCTTCAACGCGGCCGCCTCAGTGCGGGGGCCGAAATACGTCGTCGAAAAGGGCAAGACGCCGGTCCTGAAGCCGGAAAAAGCGCGGGAGCTGTTCGATTCCGACGTCTCGGCCCTTGCCGGCCTGCGTGACCGGGCGCTGATCGGCGTCATGGTGTACAGCTTCGCGCGCGTCTCGGCCGTCATTGGCATGGACGTCGACGACTATTATCGCCAGGGCAAACGATGGTGGTTACGCCTGGCTGAAAAGGGCGGAAAGGCTCATGCGGTGCCTGCGCATCACAAGGCGGAAGAATATCTCGACGCCTATCTGACATCGCGCGGCAACCCGGCCAAAGGGCCGCTGTTTGTCACGATGACGAAAGAGCGCGGCTTTGGTGAAAATCGGCTCGGCCGCATTGATGCCTTCCGCATCGTCAAGCGGCGGAGTCAGGCCGCTGGCCTCGGGACGACGCCGAACAATCACACTTTCCGCGCGACCGGCATCACAGCCTATCTGCTCAATGGCGGCGACATCGAAAGCGCCCAGGCGATAGCCGCGCATGAAAGCCCGCGCACGACCAAGCTTTACAATCAGACCTCGGACTACATCACGCTCGACGAAATCGAGCGCATTGCAATCTGACAATCGGCCGTTTTGTCCGGGAGATTCGTCCCGCTTAAAAGCCCATAGATGCTGTGCCGGCGAGCGGGGCGGAACTTACCCTTTTTTTTGTCCCACGGTACGAAGTGGACTGGACGCCGGCCGGCCTGTCGCCTAGACTTGGCGCATGACAGGACGCAGGAACAAGGTGCGGAAATCGCCTTCGGCGACATTCGTGAAATTGTCTTCCTATTGCTCGTCTGACTGCTGCGGCGCTGCGGTGTTCGGCGCAAGTTGTCCTGGAAGAACGACTGACGGTCTCTCGACGGAAGTGATCGCAGCGTTGCGTACATAAGCGATAACGGATAAGACATCTTTTACGCATCGAAAAGGTGTAAGCCACATACGTCCCTACAAGTCGGCCAGTGTCATGCCATTCGAGAGAAACGACCAGCAGCCTGTTTCCATTCCTTTATCTCGGACCAAACGCCAGTTTCAAAATCGCTATTTAACGTCGAGCCGGGAGAAAGGCGATCGGCCAGCTGATGCGAAAAAACCGCGTGCCCCTGGTGAAGGCACTCGGCGAAGCGAAGGCTGACGCAACCGTTGGCTTTGGAACGGACGCTATGAGATGCGTCCTGAATAGAAGTTCCACGCGCCTGGGCCGCCGTCTCAAAGAACTAACGGCGGTGCGGCGCGATCGACTCCTGGATCGAGCGCAGCGTCTCGTTCACGTCCCACAGCTCATCCTTGGTCGCCATCCGCTCGAGCGCTCGCTGGATCTCGCGGTCGCGGCGCAGGTACTCTTCGCGGTCGACGGAGTGCTCCACCTGCTTGTCGAGTTGGGTCTGCGTCCGCGCCACCGAATCCGCGATCGCGCCGACGCGCGCATAGAGGTTGACGATGGATGCTCTTACCCGTTGCGACACGATTGCCCCGGATCGCGAGACTCGGTGGCGTTTTTCGCGATGGATCTTCCGATGATCGCTGAACGTTGAACTTCCCCGAAGCTGACTTATAGTCGAGCCAAGGAGTTGGCTTTAAAAGGGAAGATATTCACAGTCGTCGGTCGCCGGGGTTGTGGAAAAGTTCTTCTTTGATTGTCCTGGACCGTTTCGACGCTTGCGTCAGAGATCGGAATGAGGAATAAGCAAAGAAGGCAGGCATCCCGCTGCTACGAGTCAAGCCGACCAACATTCGATGATTTCCCGAAGACTCTCGAGCAGCGGGATGTGCTTCGCTTCTAAGACGAATTCTCAGGAGCCGTCGCTGGATAGCAGTACGACCATTCTATAAGTCCTTCGGGGACGCGAAGCCAGCTTGCTTAAAAAACAATCAGGGAGGCCACAGCAAGATGAAACAAGAGAGACAGGCGGGGCGGGATGAGCGTTATGCAGCCTGGGTGGGATTTGATTGGGGAGACCAGGAGCACATTTGGGTGCTGCAATGGACCGACACCGGAGAGCGGGAGCGAGGGCGCCTGGAGCAGACACCAGAAGCGTTGGACAGCTGGTTGAGCCAGTTGATGATCCGGCTCAATGGTCGTCGCATCGGAGTAGCCATCGAACAGAAACACGGGGCCGTGGTCTGGATGCTCCTGAAGTATGAGTGTGTCGAGATTTACCCGGTTCATCCACAAGCCGCCGGGCAGTTTCGTCAGGCCCTCTACCCTCCGGAAGCAAGAGCGATCCGAGGGACGGGGAACTGCTGCTGGAACTACTCGTCCATCATCGCGATCGTCTTCATGCGCTGGAATCGGACGATGAACCCACTCGTCGCTTGCTGATGCTGGTGGAACAACGCCGGCATTGGGTAGAGGAGAACAAGCGACACAGTAATCGGCTCTCGGCTCGCCTCAAAGTCTACTTTCCGCACGTGGTGAACTGGTTCGAGGACGTCGACGCAGGACTGGTTCTCGATCTGCTGACCAGGTGGCCCAGCTTGGAGCAATTACAAAAGGTACAGCGCAAGACACTGGAAGCATTTCTCCGCCAGCATCGGCGGACTCCGGAAGAAGCCATCGCTTGGGCAGATCAAGTGCGCTCGGCAATGCCGGCGGTGCGGGATGCGGCGCTGCTGGATTGCTACATTCTGGAAGTGACCGCGTTGGTGCCGTTGCTAAAGCAGATTCAAACGAGCATCAAGAAGTTTGACAAGGTCATCGCTGCCATCAGTCGCCAGCATCCGTTCTGGGAAGTAGCGGAATCTTTGCCCGGAGCCGGGCCTGTGATGGGGCCTCGCCTATTAGCAGCGATGGGAAGCGGCAAACGTTACCGGAATGCTCATGAGATGCAGTGCGCCACTGGAATTGCGCCTGTAACGGTAGCGAGCGGCCGAACGCGAACCGTTCAGTTCCGACGAGCCTGTCCAAAGTTTCTGCGACAAACCTTTCACGAATGGGCTCAGCATTCGATGAAAACCTCCCGCTGGGCGAGGGCCTACTACGATCAGCTGCGCAGCGCAGGCAAGCAGCATCACGTCGCCCTTCGCTGCCTGGCCTTTAAATGGCAACGAATTCTGTTCCGCCGCTGGAATGATCGAGTCCCGTATGACGAGTCGAAATACGTTGCCAGCCTCAAAAAGAGGAAATCACCTTTGAGCTTTTGGCTTCCTGAATGAGGATGTGCAAAACACGTGGACGCTGCTAAACCACCTGTGAAAAAAGCGCCCTTCAGGGGCTTGACTTAGCAACTCAGAAGTCTTATGGCCGTGTCATCTTCAATCACCGACACGCCCGTTATACGGCAACGTGGTTCAGCTGTGGTCCGGGGTTTATAAGCGTAATGCGATACTTCTCTTTCCCGGTGTGCAGAGCAGACGGTGCCGCAAAGGAAACAGATAGTTGTCATGTATTGGTCCGGATCCGATTGATTAATTTCCGTAATGGCCCAATTTGATGTCGTGCCGGTTCGTTAGGCTCTGGAACCGGGGGCATTCGTCCTCGATCGGCTTTCTTTTCGAGGTTGTAGGTGTCGATCACCCGCACCTGATCGCTGACGTCGAAAGGCAGGTTCAGTGTCGAAACGATAACCTTAGACCGGTGGCGAAAAGAAAGGAATAGCTTGACCAGGTCTCGCGCCTCCTCCGGAGAGTAGTCGATACACAGAAAAGCATTCCCAAAACTGAAGGAACAGGCAAAACAAACCCTATCGCCACGACGAGTGCGCTCATTCGAAACACTTTCCGCTTCTCGAGTGTAGTATCGGCGCTTGCTTCAGGCTCTCGCGAGTCCGCAGCAACAGGCTCAGAATTCTGTGCTCGGACGCCGCTGCACCGCTGGCCAACCGATTCAAATGCAGATGGACAAACGAACCCCACAATTTGTCCTGCGACTGGGTAAGTCGGCCTTCTTCCGCCAGTCTCCGCAAACTCTGCGCGACGGGCGCCAGCGCCGTTCGCCGCGCCGCCAAGTGCTCAGCGAGCAACGCCCCGCCTTCGATCGATGCCAAAAACCCGGCAGGATCCCCCACTGCCGCTCGCAGTCCGGTCTTGCTTTTCCGGTAATCCGCGCCAATCTCGGCAGCTCGCGCGTTAGTCCGCCCAGCGAGCCACTTCACGCGCTCCTCGGCGCCCAATCCCAAACTGTCCAGCAGATCGTCGACGTCTAATGCCCACCAGCCCGTTTTCTCGTGCAGGCCGCGAGCCGATCGCAGCGCTCTCAGCATCCTCGCCCCCGCAAGGCTATCGACGGCGAAAAATTCCTCCGCGGCTGCCATACCTTCTGAACCCCCGAAACGCTCCAGTTCCCGTTCGTAAGTATCGAACGTAAGTTTCTGCAGCATTCCCCGTTCCACCAGCTCGCTTGCCCACTCGCACATGTGCCCAAACAGATGCGCCACCAGCCGTTGAGGAGCACCGCGAAACCGCACCCGCAAATGCCGGTGAGGGTCCGAATACCGAATGAAGAACCAGCCATCGGACAACTTGGCCTCGAGCGTTCTTTCCGCGAATGTCAACAACGGTCCCGCGATCAGGTCGTCTTCCAGATCTCGCGCGCAATAGAGCTTCGCGAACAGCCATTCGCTGCCAGGACCCCTTGTCCGCGCCCCAACCGCGGCCGGCCGATCAATTCTCCTGGCGAACTCCGCCGTCTTTCCTGATTGTGGCCGGCGCAGCAGCGAAATCACGAGCTCACTGTAGTAGCGCCCCTCCGCGCCACTGAGCCAAGCTTCCTCGAGCGCAGGCGCCACCTCCTGCAACACGAGCGATTGACCCTCTTTCAGCTTCTGCACTTCCGCCAGCAGCTCGCCAATATCTTCTTCCGCCTCCAGATTGAGAATCAATCGATTGTCAGCAAGCGCGAGGTACGCCCGTTGCGGCACATCCCATCGAGCTCGCCACTCTTCTAGAGCTTTTCGAAATTCGTCCCGAGACGAAGCCTCCAGCGTGTCTTTGTGGATGCGCCATTGCGCTAGCCGCAGAACGATTCGCCCGCTTTGGACGCGCGGCAAAAACGGTAACTGTTCCGCGGCGCCCCAATCAAAGGAGCTGAACGTGGTTGCGCCATCCCGCGATAAATCGGAGAGGAATCGCGCCATTACCGGTGCGTTGTAGTGCGTCAGCATGTGTCCCTGCGAAAAGCGCACACGTTTTCCCGCCGCAGGCCAGCGAACATACATCTTGCCGCTCTCGACGCCCACCATCAACTCATCTAGCGGCACCAGCCGCGCCCCCGCTTCCGGGCTCGTGCCAAAAACCACATGGAACTCACGGAAGGCCGGCCGGATCGTAACGTTGGCCATCCGCAGGTTATCGGGTAGATAAACCACTTCTGCCCAAACTTCATCCGTTGTGCGCTCCTCCTCCGCTTCCGCCAACTCGCGCAGAGCATTGCTTGCCTCCGCGCCGATCAAGCTCGCGAAACGGCCCAAATTGCGCCCTCCAGCCTGAGCGCCAAGATTCGGTCCAATCACCAGACTGAAGTCTCCACGGTCGAGCGCGGCGCGCGACTCCGCTCCGATCATCACATTGAGATCGAGCGACAGCGGCGCGCTTCGCTCGTCCGCCGGCCCCGTTTCCAATTGCGCGATCGTTTCTTCATCGAGCAGCACCACTCGCTTCCGCTCCCTCAGCGCATTGCAGGCCAGCTTCATCAGAACACGCGCCCGCTGACCGGCCTTGGCGCCTTCCGGACCGGTAGGCGCATAGCCATATCCGACGTGTGAACCAAGGCCACGCTGCCCGTCTAGCAACTCCACCAGATTCACTTCCCGCTCGTGCCCGTATCGATTAATAAAAGCTCGTCGGTACGCCGCCATCACCGGCGATCCGCGAGGCGCAGGCGAAAGCCGCACCAGCAAAGTGGCTGCGCGCTCCGCTTCGCGCGCCACCTCTTCGCTAATCCGCCCCCTCAGCGATATCGTCGCATCCGTCTGCACTGGAACTGGTTTCGAGCCGTCGGCCGGCACACCCACGCTCGCCAGCAAGTCCTTGAACTTGACGTTTTTCTCCTCAGCGGGCAGCCCGTCCCAACCCGCCGCAGCGCTCATCAGACCATCCAGTTTCGCCAGAATCTCCGCCGCCGCTCCAATCGGTCTCAGCTTGCCGGCCACGTACGCCGCTGGATCGTCTACTGTGAGTGGCGGCCGCAAATCGGTCAATAGCAGAGTCTGTTCCCAGAGCTCGGTGAGCAGCCTGTCTACTTTTTGTTGGGTGGCGCCCTTTGTCTCCGCGCATAATGCCGCTGCTACTTCCCGATAGACCGTCGCTGCACGGGTCAACTCCAGCACCCGTTTCACCACGCTCGTAGCTCGCAACGAAACCGGAACACCGCGCCGCCATCCTTTCGCCGGTGCGCGCTCAGACAAAAACACCCGTCCGCCTTCCATAACCGCCAGCGGATTAGACGTCAACTTCAGGTGCTTTCGAATGGCAGGATTGCTCTCCGCCTCGAACACGAGTTCCATGAGCCAGGCCATGTCTGGACGGGTCCTCGTGCTAGCCTGCATCACCTCGAGATTCGTTTCTGTTCCCCAAGTCGCCAGTCCCACGCCAGCGAAAAGCCCATAGGGCGTCGGCCGCGTCGACATCCGGATCGCGTAGCGCCGCAACTTAGCTTGCATGCGATTGGTATCCTGCCGCGATAAGCCGTCTCGGCGGAAACGCTCGATCGCATTCACCAAAGAGGGACTACCCACGGTCAGAGCGCAGAGCACACGCTGGTCCTCCAAAAGGTCCGGCACTAACCCGAAATACGCCTCCACCGGAAGTAGCGGCGCTCTCACCATTACGAACCGGCAGCTTTCATACAGAGGCTTTCCTTCCTGGCTTCCGGCGGCTGCGTGTTTCTGTCGGACGACAGCGGGTTTCATAACATCCGTTTCAGGAAAGAAGGAAAAGCCGGTCCCAGTCCGGCGTCACGGGCGTCGAACTCGCCAGCAGCACCAACGCAATTCCTGGTGTGCCATCCAGCAGTCCTGGCTGATCGATCTCATGCGCGCCGTTTTCGATATGCCGAAATCCCAGCAACGATTGTGGCTGGTAACGGCGCAGAATTTGCTCCACCAGTTCGCGGCAGCCTTCCTCGAAAACTTGGTCTTCGCTGTCGTTTCGGAACCGCAGCGCGATTTCGAGCAGTCCTGCCACTCCGTGACAAAAACTCGGCGAATCGATCCGCCTCACGTGCACCGGACGGCGAAAGACCGCGCGCATGGCCTCGATCCCGATATCGCGGTAGCCTGCGCAATCCAGCGCTTCGCCGGCCAGCCAAAGCGCTCGTGCAACGCCTGGCGCTCCATAGCACCACGCGCAGCGGCTTGGCCCGTCGGAACCCGGTCTTCGTTCTACTGCTGCGAGAGCACCGTTGCTTCCCGGCTGAACGGCAATCGCGGTGGGCCAATTGATACCCCATTCGTCGTCCCATCGCGCAGCGCACAACCACTCGGCGGTGCGGGCAATCGCCGTCTCCATCCCGTTCACTCTAACGCCCTTCGCATACGCAATCGAAAGCAGCGCCAGTGGTCCCGGAACGCCATGCGCCAGACCGCAATTCAGATTTCCGAACGGGTAAACCGCCCGCGCCCGGTCGTCGTACAATTCTTCGGGCGGCGTATACCAGAGCGGCAACCCTGTTCGCGGCGCCAACAGTTCCACCAACGCGCTCAGAACCTCGCGCAGACATGCTGCGTGACGCGTCCCACTAATCTGCGTCAGTAAGTACGCGCCAACACCGCTCAGACCGGAAATCACATCGAATTGGCTGACGCTCACCACCGCCGCGCCCCGCAGATACCCTGCCGCCCTCGTCACGCGCGCCAGCAGCGTCTCATCTAACGTATGCAGAAGCCGCCCGTAGCGGCTCCCTTCGCGGGACAGCTCCCAGGCAGCGAACGCGACACCTGCCAGTCCCGAAAATAAGCCCAGCGGCAGGAGTTTATGTTTCTCAGCTTCCCGCGCTGCGCTAGTCAGGTGTTCGCGCCCGACTCCGTCCCACCCTTCATTCGGAAAGCATTTGTCCAACTGCGCGCAAAGCAGCGCAAGGCCGGCATAGCCTTGCGCCACTGTGTATGGCCTCCAATTGGTCACTCGCGGGTGAGCGCTATCCCGCCGAGCTTGCTCAGCCGCCCGTTCTACCAAGCTCGGTTCTGCCAACCGCCACGCCAGGTCTTGTGCCGTTTCGAGTGCGCGGTTGGCCGCCGCGCCCAACGAAGACGCCGTCCATTCTTTTCTGCCTGTTCCTACTTGGGCTGGCATTCCGGGGAGCAAGTCGCGCGCGTTCCAATCCCGCACTCGTCGGCGCAGCGAGTAGGCACTACGGTTGGCCGCCCACAATCAACTCCACAAGTTGCACAGGTCTCACACGTTTCGCAGGTCGCGCAGGTTGCACACGTTTCACAGGTCTCACACGTTTCGCGGGTCACGCAGATCTCAATCGTTTCGCGGCACACGTTACAGGTGAAGCAGGTGTCTTCTTTTGCCTGCGTACGACCGGGACAGTCGTTGGTCCCGCAGTCGCCATTGTCGGTGCCATCGCAGTCGCCATTGTCGGTGCCATCGCAGTCGTCGTCGGTGTCATCCCCTTCGTCGCGTTTCTCAACGTTGCCCGCCATTCCAAGCCGAATATCCAGATCGAAATCGTCCCCGGCCTCTCCGTCTTTCGCCACAAGGCCACTCGTGATCGTCGCGTTTTGGCGCACGATCACGCGCACTCCTCCCGCTGCTCCAAACGGCGATTCCTCTGCATTCAGCGACTTGCTGCCGACTATGTCCTCGTGCGCTATCTCGATAAATCGGCTTTGGTCGAGCGTTGGGTAAAGCAGAAGGTGCGTTGCCTTTCTGCTTTCTCCCGGTATTCCAGTTAAACTGCGTGATCCATCCGCCGCTTGCTTCGGCAGATTGGCCGATCCAGCTAGTACGTCGTTGCCGGACGACAGATATTCCGAGAAACCGCCACTTCTTAGATCTGACATAGATGCTCCCTCGAGACTCAGCCAAGCCGCGGGTCCAGCAAATCAGCTTGCTTTGTTCCTCCAAGATCATATACCTTGATTTACCGATTTGCGACCGCACACACCGCAACTGAGCCAGGGAACCTAAGATCTCAATCCAGCTTCAATAGCGGCATAAGCGGCCGGGCGCGGCACCAAACGAAAGAGGAACTCGGCAGACTTGGCCGCGGTCGGGCGAGTCTGTTGTGCGCGAGTCCTCAAAAGCCTTTATATTTTCTCTGGCTCTCGCAATGTCGGTCTGTAGAGCGGGAGCTTGCGCTCGCGAACCTTTAAGCGGTTCATTCGGGAACTCTCCCTTCGCTGCTAGTCCGCCTATTTCAGTCCATATTCTGAAGAAACTCAGCGGATCGCCTAGTGTCTACTTGCATAAATCAGAGTACTTGGATTTAGGTTTAGAAGGGAAGACAACGGCCTTTTTCCACTCGAAGGGCGCGGCCGTCGCATTGTAGACAGAAACAAAATCGTCGATAGCTTGTC
>JBAUZG010000371.1:0-1854 GCA_049585195.1 Bryobacteraceae bacterium
CATCAGTGCATCTTCGAGCTGCCGTTCCTTATCCGCCGCGGTGAATTTGTTGAATTGCTTGCCGGCGTAGTAGCCCTGGCGATAATCCAGCTTCGCGGAGAGATCCGAATTCAGCGAAATCTTGATGCGGCGAAACTTGCCGTCCAAAACGGTGTTCGAAGAGTAGTAGCCGATGATGTAGTAGCTTGAAACAGCGTGCTCGGCCTGCACGATTCCCTTCGTGAGATCGTTGTAATCGAGCAAGGCCTTGCCGCCCGTGTCGTCGGCGAGAGCATACAGTGTGTCTTGCGAGCGCTGGAAGCTTGTCGTAAGATTCAGCGCCGCTGTTCCGGAATACATGCCCAGGCCGCCTGGAGATCCCTGGGTCGCGTCCCCGAGCGGAGCCTGCGCTACCAATCCCCGCGCGTCGATCGGCCAGAAAGACACACCCGCGCGGATGGCTTCGTTGATAGTGGCGTGTAGCTGTGCCTGATTATCCAAGCCATTCAGCCGGAGACCGCTTGCGAAATAAACGAGCGATTTCTTCTCGCTCAGCTGACTCAACATTTTCGCGGCAGTTTGAAGCGCGGACAACTGGCGATCGGTATTGAAGATGTTGAACTCAGTATCGTCCTGGCCGAATGCAGCCCCGACATCGGGAGTGCTCGAGTCGTTGCCGCTCTCATCGAGTCCCTGACCTTCGCCTACGATCATGGTTTCGATAATGCTCAACAGCCGGTCGCGGTCGGCCGTGAAATCTTGCAGCACGTCGACGGAGCCGCCCTGATATCTCAAGATGGCAACAAGATCCGCCGGCGTCATCTGAGTGCGTATAAATTTCTTGGCAGCATCGAGCGCGCGTATTTGATCGGGCGGAGGCATGGCGGTCATGTCGAAGTACAAAGCCAATAGGCGGTGGTCTTTGAATCGAGGGTGTCCAGGCGATTCGGGCACAATTTGCGTGCGAGTGAGCCGGTCGTAGATTTTGAGATTCTCCGGTTGGTATTGGGTTGCGGGCGCCGGGCTTGGCGTCTCGGGCAGTTTTTGGCGTTCAAAAAATCGGATGGTCTGCGGCTGATCGTTTTCGGTAATCGTGAAATCCTTTGCGGTTAGTCCTTCGACAGGGTTGCCGCTTTTGTCCGTGACCGCGACCGTCTCAATCACTAGTTGCGTGCTGGTAGTAAATGTCGACGGATTATTGGCGCCGGCCGGCGCATTCTGTCCGATCTGCTGGCCCCCAGCGCACACAGCGAACAGAACCGCGACCGCGAGGGAGCGTTTGACAAATCCCATCTTTTAAAACCTCAAGCGCATCGTAAGTTCCACGCTGCGCATCGCGTTGGCGGCGGTTGGCAACCCGAACTGCGTGCCGTTCACGATTGTGTTCCAACTCTGATACGTCACGTTGTTGAACGCATTTGTCGAGTCGGCGCGCACGTCGAGATTAAAGCGATCGCTTAACCGGAATGTTCGTCCCATCGAAGCGTTCAAAGCGAATTGTGCAGGACCAGTGATGGAGTTTCTTCCGGCATTGCCCCATTGGCCCGGCAAAGGCGCTGCGTACGCTGCCGGATTAAGGAACAAGCCCGAAGGCGCGGCATAAAGCGGCGCGCCAGTGTAGTTTCCTCGGATCGCGTCAGTTACTCCTGTGCCCGGTACGGCGGCGAGATACTCCGGAGTCAGCTGCAGACCAGTACCCGCGGTGATCTGCGTAGCGAATGTCCACTCTTTCAACAGCGCGCCTCTCCAGCCGCTGAGCAGCGTTCCTCCCGCCATTCCCATGCCGGTTGTGTACTGTAACTGCGCGGTCAATAGATGCCGCTGATCGAAATTCGAGAGGCTGCGTTCGGCGCTCAGATTGAGCCAATTCTGCGC
>JBAUZG010000372.1:0-6842 GCA_049585195.1 Bryobacteraceae bacterium
GGCAAATAGCGCTCGGCGAATGTTCGATTGACGATTGCCACCCAGCGCGCAGTCCCTGTATCCGTTCGCTCGAATGGGCGTCCTGCCAAGAGGGGAATCTGAAGCGTCCTGAAGTAATCTTCGCTGATCGCGTTGAAATCGGCGACATGCGGACGGGCGACAGTATCTTCGGTTTTGCCAACGATTCGGAACGTTCGATCGCGGCGCCCAGTGTTGTAGCCCATTTCGGGTAGCCAGCTTACTATCGCGGCGGACTGAACAGCCGGTAGAGTCTCGATGCGTTCGAGGAGTCGGCCGTAGAAGTTCGCAACTTCATCGTGAATGCGGACACCATCGGGCCGCCAAAGAAAATATCGAGGTCCGGCGAGAAAGACTTGCATTGTTACAACTTGTTGCGTCCGAAAGCCGGGATCGATGCGAAGGACACCCAACAGGCTTCGAATCATAAGACCGGCGCCGACGAGCAGTGTCACGGAAAAGGCAATCTGAACAGTCGCGAACATACCTCTGAACCAGCCGTGCTGCCCGCCAAGCGTAGACCGCGCTCCGTGCTTCAGAGCCGTGTTCAGATCGACCCTCGTTCCGACGAATGCGGGAACTATCGCCAGCAGTACGCCGCTCGCAAGCGATGTTGCCAGGCAAAACAGCAAGACTGTCGGATTCGGCCGAATCGAATCTAGCAATGGAAAATCGCCAGGGGCTAGCGCTACGAACAAATGAATTCCCCAGCCCGTCAACACGTAGCCAAGTCCCCCGCCGGCAAGCCCGATGAGAAGACCCTCGTTCACGAGTTGCACGATCAGCCTGCCACGCGTCGCCCCAAGCGATGCGCGAACCGAGATTTCGCGGCTGCGCGTTGCCAAGCGGCCGAGAAACAAGTTGGCGATATTGGCGCAAGAAATTAAGAGAACGAAGATCACCGTTCCCCAAAGAGGATAGAGAACGCCTTTCCACCCGCCAAATTGCGCTTCCTGGACTGTTTCAATCTTCGCTGTCCAATCTTTGTTCGAGCCGGGGTTTTGAATCGCAATTCGCCGCGAAATCACGTCCATCTCGGCCTGCGCCGATTTGAGCGTTGCGCCCGGCCTCAGCCTGCCGACCGCAATCAACCACGATCGAAAGGAGCGATCCTCGGAACGGGCATCCGGCAGCGAGATAGGCATCCATATGTCCGTGTCCATGTCGAACAAATGAAAATCTTTCGGCAGAACTCCAGACACTGTGCGCAACTCACCGTTTACGACGATCTTCCGGCCGGCGATTGACGGCTCGCCTCCGTAGCGTCGCTGCCACAAACCATAGCTGAGAATGACCGGAGCGATAGCGTTGATTTCGTCCGATTCCGGGAAGAAACGGCCCGTAGCGGGCCGAACGCCAAGAACACGGAAAAGACCCGGCGTGGCGTATTGCAAATTCGCCCTTTCCGGAAAACCAGAGCCCGTGATTGTTACCGGCGAGCCGGGCGCAACCAACTCGAGATCTTCGAGCGTGCGGCTGTTTTCCCGCCAATCTCGGAACGTGGCGGCTGCCACGGGCGTTTTAGCAATGCCCTTCCTTACGTTCGATTCCCATATGACTACTAAGCGGCCTGGATTCGCAAAGATCGGGGGAGCCAACAACACCGTGTGAATAACGCTGAAAATCGTGGTGCTTGCCGCGATTGCCAACGCGAGGGAAACGACTGCGAGGGCGGCCACACCAGGCGACGCTCGAAAGAGCCTACAGGCGAAACGACAGTCCCGCAGCACTTTACCCATACGGCGAGAGTCTCCCGAGTGGATCATAACAGCCTGGATCGAGCGTACGCAAAAAGGGCCGCGCTGGATATACCCGCGCGGCCCTGTTGTTTGGTTGTTGGAGTTACTGGCTCAGAAATTGTATTTCAACGCGAATTGGATATTGCGTTCGCCTTGTGAGCTGGTGATCGTCCCGAAGTTTCCGATACCGAAATTGCCATTGCTTACGGTTGTGCCGGGAACAGAAACGTTCGGAGCATTCAGAATCGGAGTGTTGCTGACGTTAATAGCTTCGGCGCGGAACTCAAGGTGCTGACGTTCTGTAATATTGAAGGTCTTGGTCAGGCTGAGGTCCACCGTATTCAACCCTGGACCGCGAACGGTCCCGATGCCGCAGTCGCCGAAGGTACCGGAGGCCGGCGCAGCGTAAGAATTCGGATTAAACCACTGGTATCCGCCTGTCGGGGCGTCCAATGTTCCGAAGACTTGCCCCGGCGCAACACAATTGGCGCGAGGCCCTGCCGAGTGGGTATTCGAGCTGTCTTCGAAGTTGCCAATCGTGAATGGGAAACCGCCGCGGAAAGTGAAGATGGTATTCACCTGCCAGTCGCCGGCTACGGCGTTGACGAACTTGTTGACGTCCTTGCCGAAGGAGCGATTGTGGCCGAAAGGAAGATCATAGGTGATAAATCCGTTAACCGCATGCTCGGTGTCGTAGTAGCAGGGACCCCACTGGCTGCTGGCATCATACGTGTTCTGCCAGTAGTAGTAGTTGCCCTGCCCCTGGCCATATCCGCCGTAGTAGCCGATCGAGTTGGTCATACATTTCGACCAAGTGTAATTACCTTGAAACTCGAGGCCATTGCTGAGCCGCCGCTGGAAGGAAATCTGCAGGGCGTTGTAGCTCTGGTTGCCGTTCGAATTGGTCAGCTTCGCCGCGCCGATTTCGCTTTGCAGGGTGGGGTTGCCTGCGAGGTAGAGACCCGGAGAAACCGTTCCATTGGGATTCAACAGTTCTTGCGATGCATAAATTGGAACCATCAAATGGGTATTGCGTTGTCCGACGTAGCCCACTTGCAATGTGGTCGCGTTGCCAAATTGATGCTGAATCGTGAAGTTCCATTGATCGGAAACTGCGGGGCGGTTGTTCGGATCCCAGAGCCGGAGTGAGGCGCCGTTAAACTGGTCGGCAATGCTCTGGCCTCCGAAGACGGTATAGCCGTCCGCCAAAGTGGATGGCGTTTGAGTGGGGCTATACGGAATATCATGCTCAATCGCGAAAGGAGGGTTGAGAGTCAACCGGAGATTCGTGCCGGTCCCTTCCAAGAAACTCGATTGCGTTACTGCCCCTCGAATGACGGTGTTATTGCCCCATGGCGTAAAGGCGAAGCCGAGCCGGGGCTGGAAATTGGTCCAGCCGTTGTACTGGTTATAAAGAGCGTTGTTGGTGCCATACTCGGCAGGGATGCCGGCGGCCTGCAATTCACTGAGAATGCTGCTGTTGTTACCCTGATTCGGCAACTGTAGGATGCCTGAGAATTCGGTGAAGTTTGCCTGACGGCCATGTACTTCAACCCACGGCGTATTCAATTCGTAGCGCAGCCCAAGATTGAAGGTCAGATTTGGTGCGGCGCGCCAGTCATCCTGGAAAAACGCGGCGTAAACGCTTGAGCGCTGGCCCCAGGTGCCGCCGGCAATTCCGCCCTGTACTTCGCTCGGCAGACCAAGCATGAAATCGGATTCCGCCGCGCCCGAATACTGGCCGTTAAAATCGAATTGGCCCGCGACGCCGGCATTGCCGGAGTAAAACGTGTCGATGCGCTCACGAAATACCTGGAAACCAATGTGCATCGTGTGATTTCCCTTGGTGAGGATAGCCGTATCTTCACCCTGGATCACGGTATCGCTGAACTTCTCCAGCACTTCCGGATTGCCGAGACCCACGCCCACGTTGCTCAGGTTGCCGGACGTGAAATTGAAGCCAGGCAGAATATCAGTCGGGACATCCGGAATACCGACGCTAGCCGCTGAAATGCCCGTTCCCGATAGCTCGCCCGTAACAACCGGCGTGTAATTCACACCGAAACGCAAATCGTTCACGAATGAGGGGCTGACGGTTTTCGTGTAATCGAGCACGCCATTGTGGCTCGGGAACAGGTTCTCTGGATTGTACAGCAGGGCTATGCTGTTGGTAGTCGGCTGGATGATGTGCGCCTGCGAATACCGGCCAAAAATGTGATCACTATCGGAGAGATTCCAATCGACCTTTACGTCGCCCTGGTCTTGATTGGTGGAGCTATGCGTGGTGTTGACGGCGTTATTCGTTAATCCGCTGGTTGTCGGCTGCGGATAGAGCGACGAACTCATAAGCGCGACCGCCTGCGGGCTCAGCTGGCTCGTCGGAATGATGTTCCCCGCATAAGGCACTTTCGTTGTCGGATTCACGAGTTGAACGCCCTGCTGCGTCAGTAACTGTGAGAAGTTGCCGGTTCGTTCAGCGGTCGTCAAGACGGTGAAGGCGCTGCTGGTCGCAGGCTGGTCGAATCGCGAACCCTGGTAATCGGCGAAGAAGAACAGCTTATCTTTCTTGATCGGGCCGCCGATGGAACCGCCAAACTCATTCCAGCGCAAGAGCGGCTTCTGAAGGCCATTCCAATTATTGCCCCAGTTATTGGCGTTCAATTTATCGTTGCGGAAGAATTCGAACAATCCGCCGTGAAACTGGTTCGTCCCGCTCTTGATGCTGACACTGACGATACCGCCCATGAAGTTGCCGAATTCGCTCGATGCGTTCTGCGTAATCATATTGAATTCCTGGATCGCATCGGGACTAGGCGTGTAGGCGACGGCGTTTTCGGAAACCTGGTTATTATCCACACCATCGAGCAGGAAATTATTTGCCTCCTCGCGGTTGCCATTGATATATGGCCGCCCGCCAGTGAAGCTTGATTCAGGACCTGTAAATTCGGATGGATCGGTCGTAACGGCTCCGGGAGCGAGCAGCGTAAGCTGCACATAATTTCGCGTTGCTAGCGGTAGTTGGACGTTTGTGCGGGCGTCGATCACTGTGCCCAGTTGCGTCGCTTCCGTTTGCAGAAGTGGCGCCGCGGTCGTGACCTCAACCGATTGCGAAACATTTCCGATCTGCAGCGCGAAGTCGAGACGCGCAATCTGGTTCAGCACCAGAGTGACGTCGGATTTCTGCGCGGTTTGAAATCCCTGATTTTCCACTTTCACGTTATAAGTTCCGACAGGAATACGCGGCAGATTGTAGACTCCATCTCCGTTCGTGACTGTGGGCCATTGCGTTCCGCGCTGCGTGTCGGTTGCGGTGACTTTTGCTCCCGGTACCGCGGCTCCGGTCGGGTCAGTGACTCGTCCGGTAATCGCAGCCGTGACTTCCTGCGCCCTGATGCTGGTGGGCAGAAGGAATGAAATAAGACAAACGAGAAGTAAACCGGCGTGAATCCAACAGCGGCCGGGATACGTCTCTTGAAACAAGACTTCCCTCATGAAGAATTCTCCTGAACACGAAAATTAACGCTATTGTAGGCCGGAATTGTCCTAAGAGTCAAGGCAATAGAAAGTAGAAGAAAGTTTGCAGGCACCTTTTGAAGGTACTTACGCTTTCGTTTGCTTTCTTGTCGGCATCGTCGTGTGAGGCGAGATAGCACAGGCGTGGACGGGGTAGAAGCGCGAGCGGACCCGGGGGCGCCTGGGTCTCCGTGGCGCCCCATTCGCCAGGACTTAAATCCCGAGCGTGTCGCGAGAAGAGCCAATGGTGGCCGTCCAGATCCTCGGCCGCGTATTGTAGTTCGCCATAGACGGTCTCGTGCAGATCCTCGCGAATCTTGACACGCGCTGATTTCGCTCTTTGGAAGTGCGCGTCGACATCCTCGACGAAAACCGTCAGGCTTTGAGTTCCGCAGCCGAGCTGCGGCGGCGTCGCGCTGCCCGATCGCGCTCTTGTCAGCATGATCCACGCTTTGCCGAGATAGACCTGGGCGCCGCTGACCTAATCTCCGGATCCGCCATAGCGGTAGTGCTCCGTGAAGCCAAATGCTTTGGTCAACCAGGCAATGGCGTCGGCAACGTTCCGATACACCACGTGCGGCAGTACGGAATCAACCGGCACGGAACGATTCGAGATCATTCGATCACCTCCCGATGGATCAGGGTCGCACACGCTCTCCGCAAGAAGCGCCGAAAACCCGGAAAACCCTGTGTTTCAGGCGAGCGAAGTGGGTTCAACCGGTTGTTATACTTATGGCTGACCCCGATGGGAGGTCGTCTAATGGTAAGACTGCAGACTCTGGATCTGCGTATCGGGGTTCGAGTCCCTGCCTCCCAGCCAAGCCTCAACGCCCTCTAAGTGTTTAAATCTAAAGTTAGTTAGCGAGAATCGGCAGGCCGTTCCAGCAAAGTGGGTCGCTGGGCTGGCTATGCCCTATACTATGCCCACCCTGAGCCAACCTTGGCTTGATACGCCTTGAGGTTGCGACGCCTGTAAGAGGCGAGGGCAAAGCTAGCCGGGCCTGTTTGAGCGGGCCTCGATTTGTGTGGAGTGGATGGGTTAAAGGACTCGGGTTAGAGCTCGATCAGGCTTGCCGGGCAAGAGTCAGCTTCAAATTGCGTGGGCAAAAGGGAAAACGGGGCGGCTTACAAGGGTGGGTGTGGTTAATCCTCGGGCGGCTCTTGGGCGTTCCAGTCGCGCACCTCTTGCTTAAGGTCCTCGTGGAGCTTGTCGCGAACCTCTGCGAGGTGGTCTTCAGTCTGCCGCTCGTTGAGGTGGACGTACTTCATCGTGGTTTCGAGCGATTCGTGCCCGGCAAGCTTTTTGAGTGCGAAGGGGTTCATATACTTGGCCCAGCGAGTGAGGCAGGTGTGGCGAAGGTCGTAAATGACGAAGGGCGTCACGCCGCTTTCTTTGAGGGCGCGGTAGTGAGCTTTTTTCACGGGCGATTCGCTAAGGCGGCCGCGCTTAGTGGGCGAGGGGAAGATCCAGCCATCCGATCCAGTCTCCTTCTGGCGCACTTTAAGTAGGGCTGCTAGGCGCTCTGTGACTGGAATGGCGCGGCGGGCCGCTTTACTCTTGCCCTTGTGGAT
>JBAUZG010000373.1:0-32074 GCA_049585195.1 Bryobacteraceae bacterium
GCTACCGCCTTCACCGCGAGCTGCCGGTTTTCGGTTGCGTAACAGATATCCTTGTTTTTCGGACCCACGATTTTCGGAAACCGCTCTATCAAACGCTTGATGATCTCCTTTGTGTCGTCGAGCGACAGCGTGGTTTGGGTCAGGTACGAAATACGCTCCGGATCCTTCACCCTGAGGCGGTCTACATCATTCACATCTGAGACAAGAACCATCGAATCGGGCGCTTCTCCCAGAGTGCCGATTACTTCGTCGTGATCGCGATGGCCGATGAGAACGATCGTGTAACCCTGTTTTGCAAACTTCACTGCTTCCAGGTGCACCTTCGTCACTAGCGGACAAGTCGCGTCGATGACTTGCAGGCGACGATCTACAGCCTCCTTGCGAACAATCGGCGAAACTCCATGGGCGCTGAAAATCACACGCCCACCCTCCGGCACTTCACTCAGCTCTTCGACGAAAACCGCTCCGGATTCCTTCAGCTCATCCACAACATACCGGTTGTGTACGATCTCTTTCCGAACGTAGATCGGCGCGCCGTACAGGTCGAGAGCAATCTTTACCACGTCGATAGCCCGTACAACCCCTGCGCAAAAGCCTCGCGGCTTCAGTAGGATGATTTTTTTAGCCGCGACGCTCCGGGGGGTCGGGCCGGTCGTCAATTCTATTTCGTTCACCAGGCCGGTCGAGGACATAGAAGACAACTTAGTATACCAAGCGGTCATACAGGGTAAAAGAATCTGCCCGAATGATATCTACCAGATGCAGCGATTTCGGCTGAAAATAGTTAGTGCACCGTAACTTCTCTTTTAAACAGGCCGCAGCGAGGAGGTCCCTTGCTCCACCACATTCTGTCCATATGCCTCGTATTCTCCGCCTCTGCGCTCTGGGCAGCGCGGATTCCGGACCAGGACGTCCGCAATACAAATGTTCCCAATACTGATACGCACTTTGTCTTCACGCCTCCAGCCAAGCTCGACGCCTGGGAGCAGCGTCGCGAGTCACTGAGGCGTCAGATCCTGACAGCTGCCGGGCTCGATCCCATGCCCGCGAAGGCTCCACTACATCCGCAGATCTTTGGGCGCATTGTTCGTAAAGGTTACACAATCGAGAAAGTTCTCATCGACACCTTCCCGAACTACTACCTGGGCGGGAACCTTTATCGCCCCTCCGAAGCTGGACGGCACGCAGCGGTTCTTTTGGCGCACGGGCATTGGCCCTACGGACGGCTGGAAAACGAGCCCCTCTGTACTCCCCAGGCTTTGGCGGCGTCTCTGGCGCGCACAGGTTTCGTCGTTTTCATGTACGACATGGTTGGATACGACGACACTGTCCAAACGCCACACAATTTCGGTGGAGACGGGGAGCGCTTGTGGTCTTTCGGACCACTCGGACTACAGCTCTGGAATTCCATTCGTGCCCTGGATTTCGTAGCAGCCCTTCCCGATGTCGATCCTTCCGACGTAGGAATGACTGGTCCCTCGGGTGGGGCAACCCAAACGCTAATGCTGACCGCGGTCGACGATCGCATCCGGTTCACCGCTCCCGTGAACATGATTTCCGCTTATATGCAAGGCGGTGATACTTGCGAGAACGCGCCCGGATTGCGGCTCAGCACAAATAACGTTGAAATCGCTGCCGTGGCAGCTCCCCGGCCGATGCTGATTGTATCCGCTACGGGCGATTGGACAAAGCATGTCCCAGTCGAAGAGTTCCCCGAAATTCAAAAAGTGTACGATCTGTACGGCAAAAAGGATGCGGTTTCAGTTGTTCAGTTCGATGCGCCGCACAATCTGAATCAGCAGAGCCGCGTCGCGGTCGAGCGCTATTTCGCGAAAACAATCTTGCACGCCCCCGATGCCGATTCGATTGGCGAACAGGGTATTCATACCGAAGCCCTTCCCGACATGCTCGCCCTCTTCGATAGAACCCTCCCCGTCAACGCTGTTACCTACCGCCAGCTGTTCGAGTTTTGGCGTCAGGAATCGGACCGCCAGATCTCGGCGCTCGACGATCGCGCCCGGTTGCGTCAGTTGCTGGAGGACACGCTCGAAGTCAATTGGCCCGCCGAAGTCGTCAGCAGGAAAATGGGAGGCAATCGAATCGTGCTGAGTCGAAAAGGGATGGGCGATCGCGTACCGGGCTACTTCGAGCATCACAGCCGAAACGCGGTGCTGATGTTAAACCCGGCGGGCTCGGAGGCCGGCAAGAAAATCGCGCAAACCCGCGGATTGACGGCAAACGGCCAGACGCTGCTAACGATTGATGCATTCCAAACCGGAGCGGCGATTGCGCCACGCGACCGCTCACACCCTCATTTCCTCACATTCAACCGCGGCGACGAATCCAACCGTGTGCAAGATGTCCTGACTGCGCTAAAGTTTCTCGTTGCCCAACACTGTTCCACCATCGATGTATACGCCGAAGGATCCGCCGCCTGGTGGGCCGAGTTCGCGGTAGCCGTCGCGCCGAAAGACATCTTCATCAGGTTGCACATGCCGAACCAAAGCTTGGTCGATTCTGAAGCGGCGTACCTGACAAACTTCAACGTGCCGGGAATCCTACGCGTGGGCGGTCTGCGCACGGCCGACCGGCTGATTAAAGCCCGGGAAAAGCAGCCGCAGCCCGATTGATTAGTGAGAGAATTCAGTAATTCGGGGTTGGCCGTGGGATTCAAGCCATGGATCAGAAAATCGCCTGAAGCTGAATTTCGCCACCCGCATCCAGCCTGTGCAGTCCACAAGGCAGATATCAGCTCCTGTCATAAAAGGCCGGCGGTTCGATCCCAAGCTCTCGCAGATAAACGTATGCTTGACCGCGGTGGTGTATCTCATTGTCGATCGCATACAGAATCGTGGTAATTCCCGTACTCTCCCATTGACCAAACGCCTTGTCAATCTCCGCGAAGCGATGGGGCGGAATTGTTGACCACAGCCTATTGATCGCTACCGTCGCCTGATCCCAAAGCGCGAGCAGTTCGGCCTTCGTATGCGGTGAACCCAAGTCGTCTTTGTCAATCCATTTCCCAGTCGCGACGCCCCGCACGATCGGCTCGGCCATTTTCAAAAACTCAAGCACCATCTCGGAGAACGGCCGCATCGATCCCACAGAAAACGTGAACAACTTTTCTTCGGGAAAGGCCTCGATCACGCGGCGCGTCAGGCGCCGATGCCCCTGCCAGTGTTCGAGCAGTTTCTCCGACGAGAGGACGCTCGTTTCATTCGCTGTTGCTGTCATTTCCAAATCTCCTTTTCGGACGCCCCTGCGCCGTTGAATTACAGGGCTGCGTCTCTTGAGTCAGGCGCTGAGAATCTTTCGCCTGGACCACGCCTCACGCATTGAAGCTCACAACGGTCATCCTATCGACTCCTGCGCCACGTATTAGGCCTCATTCGAGCTTTCGGCCTCGTTCCCGGCTCGGCCTATCCGCAGGCTCCATTTGATTAGTGAGAGAATCCAGTTATTCGGGGTTGGCCGTGGGATTCAAGCCATGGATCAGATATAGCGCCGCGTTTGCCGCTTTTCTCGTTGCGGCCCTATGTGTCTTTACCGGGCGAACGCGGGCGCAATCGAGTGGGGGCAAAAGCGCACAGCCGACTGGTGGCGTTGTGCGCGATTCAAGCGATGAGCGCCAAAGCTTCGACGCGAATGTCCGGGGATATTACAATTTCCGCTTCGGCAAGGACAGCATGGCCATGCCGGGCAACGCTGCCACGGAAGACGGGCGGTTTATCCAGCCGGGGGCTTTTCCGGCGGCCGAATATTGCGCCCACTGCCACCAGCAGGCGTATGACGAATGGCGCCAGGCGCTGCACTCGAACTCGTTTCGCGCGCCATTTTACCGAACGAGCGTCAATATTCTCGCGCGGACGAAAGGCATCGAGTTCACACGTCATTGCGATAGCTGCCACAATCCCATCAGCGTCCTGTCGGGAGCGCTGACTCGGGACTCGAAGATAGACCGCCACTTTGATGAAAACGGCCTCACGTGCATGACGTGCCACTCCATCCAGAAAATTTCTACGCTCACTGGCAATGGCAGCTTTGTGATGGGAGTTCCCTCCGTAATGGTGGACGAAAACGGCCGGCGTATTCCCGGTGAAGTGCCCTACGAGCAAATCATGCAGTATCCAAAGCGCCATGCCAAAGCCGTGATGCAGGACTTGTACCGGCAGCCGGAATTCTGCGCTTCGTGCCATAAGGCGAACCTTCCCGTCGCACTGAATAACTACAAGTGGATTCGCGCGTTCGACTCGTATGGCGAATGGCAGAATTCAAAGTTCTCGAAACGGAATCCGCTTACGTTCTATTCGGCCGATTACACGACATGCCAGAAGTGCCACATGATGCGCGAACTGGCGCGGACCGATGAGTACGGAGCGAAGAAAGGCACATTTGCCTCTCATCGCTGGCTGGCCGGAAACACGGCTGTTCCTTTTTACTATGGGTTCGACGAACAGTTGCAGAAAACCATCGCGTTTCTCAAGTCCGGAATGTATTTGAATGTCGATTTGTTCGCTTTGAAGAAAGCCGGCGCCGACAAGCTGATTGCGCCGCTTGGTTCCATGCCGTTCAAGCTCGCGCAGAATGAAACGGTTGACGCAATGGTGGTCGTGCAGAACAAGAATATAGGCCACTCGCTCGTTCCCGAGGTGCGCGATCTGTACGAAGCCTGGGTCGAGTTCACGGTGAAAGATGCGAGCGGTAAGGAGATTGCGCATAGCGGATTCTTGAAGCCCAATGGGCTGCTGGATGCCCGCGCGCATACGTTTACGAATCGTCCGGTGAATATGGAAGGCGATTTTGTCGACAATCACAAGGTCTGGACTATTCACTCGGTGGCCTATGACAACACGATACAAGCGGGCCGTTCAGCGCTCATTCGCTACGAGTTTCATGTGCCTGCCGATGCCAAGGGACCCCTCACGGTTACGGCACGGGTGAATTACCGCCATCTGCGGCAAAGTTATTTGAACAATGTATTCGGTCCCGAGCATCCCGCATACCCGGTTGTTGAATTGGCCGCGAAGACTCGCACGTTGTATCTGGGCGAGAACCCGGCCGGACAGCGCGATACACAAGACAACCCCGATTGGATGCGGTGGAACAATCTCGGCATTGCGCTACTCGATCAGTTGCAATACGCGGACTCGATTCGGGCTTTTCAGAACGTGGTTGCGTTGCGACCAGACTACGCCGACGGTTACATCAATATAGGACTCACTAACATCGAGTGGGAGAAGTACAACGAGGCTCGGAGCAGTTTAGAAAAAGCATTAAAGTTGAGTCCCGGCAATGCGCGCGCGCTATATTATCTCGCGTTGGTCGAGCGGAGGGAAGGGAATTGCGACGCCGAACTCGCGGACTTAAGAGAAGTAGTGAGGCAATACCCGCAAGCCCGCGACGCACGGCGCGAACTGGGCATCTCGTATTATCAGCAGCACAAATATCCAGAGGCGCGCCAGCAGTTTGAGGCGCTCCAGGCCGTTGATCCCGACGATCTTGCCGCGCACTACAATCTCGCCGTTCTGTACCGGCGAATGGGTATGAAGAAAGAGGCTTCCGAACAGGCGGCGCTCTTCGCCGTCAAGCAAGTTGACCCCGGCTCGCCCACGTATTCGTTAGACTATCTGCGCAAGCACCCCGAGATGTCGGTTGAAAGCGTGCCTTGGCACATGCACAAAGATCTGACGGGAGACGACGTTGTCGCCGGTGACGGGAGATAAACTCGTCAAGGAGTTTGGTTCTTGAAAGCTGATCGCAGACGATTCATTCGTTCCTTAAGCCGCACCGCGCTGGTTCTGCCTTTTGCCGACCTGCTTGCTATGGCCGAACCACCGCAAGCCAAACTGCCGGGTCCGATCGAACGCGAATATCACGCACAAGCGAGGCCGGCGGCGAAAGGGCCAAAGTCGCCCATCGAAGGGACACCACTTGGCGTCAGTTTCGTCGATGTGGTTCACGAGGCCGGGCTGGCGGTTAAGACAATTTACGGTGGTGAACACAAGAACAAGTATTTGCTTGAAACGACGGGTTGCGGCCTCGCATTTTATGACTACGACAACGACGGCTGGCTAGATGTCTTTCTGGTGAATGGTTGGCGGCTGGAAGGCTTCGCTGCCGGCCAGGAGCCGCACTGCCGATTATTTAAGAACAATCGCGACGGAACGTTTACCGACGTGACGAAGGGTTCGGGCCTCGAACACAAAACTGGCTGGGGACAGGCGTGCTGCGTCGGCGATTACGATAACGACGGCCACGACGACCTGTTCGTCACTTACTATGGACAGAACGTTTTGTATCGTAATCACGGCGACGGCACCTTCACAGATGTAACTAAGGAAGCCGGATTGATTCAAGCGGGTCCTAAGACGCGTTGGAACACTGGCTGTACGTTCGTCGATTACGACAAGGACGGGCACCTCGATCTATTTGTCGCAAATTACGTCGATTTACAACTGAAGACCGCGCCGCCGCCCGAGGCCGGCCCCTGCACTTATAAGGGTTTGCTCGTAGCGTGCGGTCCACCAGGGCTGCCAGGCGGTAAGAACATTCTCTACCACAACAACGGCGATGGAACGTTCACAGATGTGAGCCAAAAAGCCGGCATCTGGAACACAGCAGGAACATACGGCTTGAGTGTGGCCGCTTCCGATCTCGACAACGATGGCTGGCCCGATATTTATGTGGCAAACGATTCCTCCACCGCCACGCTCTATCAGAATCAGAAAGACGGAACCTTCAAAGATATTGCTATCGAATCGGGTGCAGCGCTGTCTCCGGAAGGCAAGCCGCAGGCCGGCATGGGCGTCTCGATCGGCGATTACAATCGCGACGGCAACCTGGATGTCGTGAAAACGAACTTCGCCGGCGATACCGACTCGCTTTACACAAATTTAGGCGACGGAAATTTCGAGGACCGCACTTACCCGAGCGGCATCGGCGTGAACACGAGACTCCTGGGCTGGGGGGTGGGCTTTTTTGACATGGATAACGATGGCTGGCTCGATATTCTCATGTCGAACGGGCATGTTTACCCCGAAGTCGATCGTTCCAAGGCCGACCTCACTTATGCCGAGCACAAGTATTTGTACCGCAATCTCCAGAACGGCCAGTTCGAGGAAGTTACGGAAAAAGGCGGCCCGGGCATAATGGAGAACGCTCCGGCGCGTGGGTGCTCGTTTGGCGATTACGACAATGATGGAGATATTGATGTGGCCGTCAATTGCGTCAACGCTATTCCGCAGTTGCTGCGCTGCGATTCAACACTCGATCGCAACTGGATCAAGATCAAATTGGTGGGCACAAAATCGAACCGGACCGGCATCGGCACGCGTATCATTGTAACCGCCAAAAATAAGCCGGATAAGCCGAAGCCTCTCGTTCAAATTGATGAATTACGGAGCGGGGGTAGCTACTTTTCACAGAACGATCTGCGTATGCACTTCGGGCTGGACCACGCGACAAAGGTCGATTCCGTCGAACTTCGCTGGCTGAGCGGACAGGTGGACCGGCTGCAGGATCTCGAGGTCAATCGCCTGTACGTTATCGAGGAAGGCGGCAAAATTCTCAGCTCCGATAAATTGCAACCGGCGAAGAAAAGCTAGCCGCCGATGCGATGTCTGCTGTTACTGGCGTTGACCACGCTGTCGGGCGCACAAGCGTGCCCGTGGCTGAACGGGGCGACTGCCGAGGGCATCTTAGGCGGGCCCGTTCAACTGAAGGTCAACCCTACTACTTGCGAATTTGTGCGAGCGCAGGATCGCGCGCGATATCAACTGCGCATCGAAGTCCGGCCCATCACTTCGCATAACAACTTCGAGTCCTATCTTTCACACTGCGGGCGCCATCGAACGCAGCTCAAAGGCATTGGCAACGAAGCTTTCGCCTGTCAGGACGATCGAGGTGTCCTCGGCCGTGTGCGCGATCAAATGTTCATTGTTCGGATCAGCGTCCCTGACCACGCTATGGCGCTGGACGTGCTCGAAGAAAATGCGCGAAAGATCGCCGAACAAGTCGCCGGAGCATTGTTTTAGTAACATTTGTGATTACTTCGAAATCCGTGCGGCGCCGTCCTGCAGGGCCTTAGCCTTCTTCTCTGCCTCCTGTTGCCGCAAGGCTGCGGCCTTGGCAAACGCTTCTTTTGCTCCCGCTGAATCGCCCTTGCGTTTCAGCAGAAGTCCAAGCGTATTAAAGGCTCCCGCATCGGTATCGTTGAGCGCCACCGAATGCCGCAGGGCGTCAATCGCGCCATCCGCGTCGCCTTGATCCTTGAGCAGCGTGCCCAATTCAAACCAGGCTTCCGCATAATCGGGCTTTTGCTCGACCGCGTTCCGAAATTGAGCAACGGCTTTGTCCGGCTCGCCCGCGTCAACGTAGATCAACCCCAGCGTGTAATGCGCCGCGGCCAGCGACGGGTCCAGTTGAACGGCTCGTTCGAGATGCTCTTTCGCGTGCGGAAGGTCGTCGCTTTGTTTGTATGCGACGCCCAGATCATAGTGAGCGGAAGGATTGTCAGGGTAGTTGCGAATGACTTCGGAAAGCTCCTTGATGGCGTCCTGATATCTCGCAGCCGCAATGTAGGCGTAGCCGACGTTTACCAAAACATGAACATTGTTCGGATCAGATTCGAGAACCCGTCGGAACTCCTTGAGCCCCTCCTCCGGTTTGCCGGTAACGACGAGCGTATAGGCGTAGTTGTCGCGTATGTTGCCGTTCTTCGGATCAAGATCGAGGGCCTTGCGGTAGGCGTCGCGAGCTTCGGCGGGGCGGTTCTCGCGCTGAAGGGCGACCCCCAACGCTTCCCAGATCGCTGCCTTCTCGGGCGCTAGTTTTCCGGCTACTCTGAGTTCAGAAATCGCCTTTGCGGTTTGGCCGGTATCGCTCAAAGCGGTCCCCAGGCGAAAGCGGTAGTCGGCCTGGTCGGGAGCCAGTTTAACCGCTCTTTGCAAGGCGGTCACTCCGGCTTCAGCCTGACCGGAAATCATGGAAGCGGCGCCCAGATGGAACCACGCCTGCGCCATTTTGGTATCGAGTTCAGTGGCACGGCGGAAATAAGGAAGCGCCTCGGCGGCGCGATTCGTCGCGGCCAGTAGAAATCCGATTTCATCCTGATAAGCGGCGGAGCGCGGTGCCAGTTCGGCTAGCTTTTGATAATCTGCCAGCGCCCCCTGCGCGTCGCGCGCGGCAAGTTTTTGGCGAGCATCCAGCTCGAGCTGTTGAACAGCCGTCGACTCCTGCGCCGCGAGGTGCAGCGACAGCAAAATCAACCCAAGCAGGCTTTGACCGCGCATCAAAAATCTATTTTCTTCGAAGTTCGTTCTCACGCGAGCGATTAACAGTGTCTGCCAGCGGCCGAAGTGCTTTGCCCACCACGTAACCCGTTGTCGCAGTCAAGGTGCCCAACGCTCCGTTCGACAATAAAACTGAATGTCCGCTCTCCGGTTCGAGATTCAGGCTGAGTGTCCTGTTACGCATGCGCGCGCTGGAGTTTTACACACGGCTCATGGAGCGATCGAAACTCCGGTTTTCATGCCCGTCGGAACGCAGGCTACCGTCAAGGGGTTGACCCAGCGGGATCTCGAGACCGGCCTTGACGCCAAGATCATCCTTGCCAATACGTATCATCTCTTTCTTCGTCCCGGCCACGAACGCATCGAGCGTCTCGGCGGACTGCATCGATTCATGGCGTGGCCGCGCGCGATTCTCACCGACTCAGGCGGTTTTCAAATCTTCAGCCTTGACACGCTGCGTAAGGTGACGGACGAGGGCGTGCTGTTCCGCTCGCATCTCAATGGCGACGCCCATCTGTTCACGCCCGAATCGACTGTCGATGTGCAGCTGGCCTTGGGCAGCGACATTCTAATGATGCTCGATGAGTGCCCGCCGTATGGCATCAGTCACGCCGAGGCAGCTTCGTCGATGCGGCGGACGGTCGAGTGGGCGCGCCGCGGCTGGGCGCATTACGCGCGTCGCGAAAAAGGCTTCGACTGCGCATTGTTTCCCATTGTGCAAGGTTCTATGTTCCCTGATCTGCGCCATGCTTGCGCCGAAGAGCTTGTCGAGCTCGATGCCCCGGGATACGCGATTGGCGGACTTTCGGTGGGCGAACCGCGAGCGCTTAGTCAGGAGATGACCGAGATTACGGCTCCACTGCTTCCTCGCGACCGCCCGCGGTATGTGATGGGCGTCGGCATGCCCGCCGAGCTGCCCCTCTATGTCGCCAAAGGCGTCGACATGATGGATTGCGTGCTCCCTTCGCGAAACGCCCGGAACGGATATCTGTTCACGTCAACTGGGAAGGTAGTGATCAAACAAGCGCAATACATGGACGATGAGAGTGCGCTCGACGCCGAGTGCGATTGCTATACGTGCCGAACGTATTCGCGCGCCTACCTTCGCCATCTGTTTCAGACGGGCGAGATACTCTACTCGATGCTCGCCACCTTACATAACGTTCAGTTCTATCTCGACACGATGCGGCGCATCCGGCAGTCTATTATGGATGGGCGCTTTGCAGAGCTATTGAAGGCGCGTGAGCCTGACGCTTCCAGGGCCATAACCATATAATCTTCACAATGGATCTTACGTTGCTTCCCGCATTCCTGCTCTTCCAGACGGCCTCTCCGAACGGCTTATTGAGCGGCATTCTGCCCATCGTGCTGATGTTCGGTATCGCCTACTTTTTGATTTTTCTTCCCGTGCAGCGCCAGCGGAAGAATACACAAAAAATGTTGAAAGGCCTTCAGAACGGGCAGACCGTACTCACCTCTGGAGGCATTATCGGTACCATCGTGGCGGTGAATAGTGATGATACGCTGATACTTCGAGTTAAGCCGGACAATTTGAAATTGCAGGTGTCACGGAGCTCGATCACGAGCCTCGTCACCGCCGAAGAACAGGTCGCAAAAAAGTGAGCTGGCCTCTTCTTCCGTGATCGTCATTTATATGTCGTGAAGCAGCATCATGAAACGAAATCTGAAAGTCAAATTTGCAATTATCGTGGCGGTAGTTCTGGCCTGCATCTATGGCGTGGTTGGACTGCCAAAGAGCAAGGCGGAGCTGGTTGACAACTGGCACAAGAATATCCACCTCGGTCTCGACCTTCGTGGCGGGACCTACTTGGTGGTTCAGGTTCAGGAGCAGGACGCGTTTAATACCGAAGCGAATTCAATTGCCGATCAGATTCGTGACGCCGCTCGCAAAGCGGGCATGGAGGTGGGACAAATCACCGTCGATGAGGCGAAATCGCTGGCTGACGCGTCCAACGTCGCGATCGAGGTGAAGGGCGTACCGACAACGCAAGCCGGGCAGTTCCGGCAAATGGCGACCGAGCAATATCCGGCATGGGTGCTTACGTCCTTAAATCCGACCGATTACCGGCTGACGATGAAGCCGACTGAAGCGGTCGCCATGCGGCAGCAGATACTGGCGCAGACAAAGAACACGATCGAAAAGAAAATCAACGGGTTGGGTCTTTCGGAATCGTCGGTCCAGCAGCGCCGTGCCGATACCGATGCTGAGCTGCTCGTTCAGTTACCTGGCGTCGATGACCCCGCGCGTGTCAAACAGATCCTACAAACCGCCGCTGTTCTCGACTGGTACGAAGTAAAGGGCGGTCCGTTCCCTAGCCGGGAGGAAGCGCTTGGTCAAAACGGAGGCGTGCTGCCGGTTGGAACCAAGCTTTTTCCGAGCCATGCCGGCGGTAACACGAGCTGGTATCTGCTGAATCGAGCTCCTCTCGTCCGAGGTCAGGATATTCGGAGTGCCCGCGGCGAGCAGGGCCAGAACGGAAGTTGGCAAACGGCATTCGTTCTTAGCCAGATGGCGGCCAAGCGATTCGAAAGCTTTACCGGCGCGCATATCGGTGACCGGCTTGCCATCGTCCTCGATGGAGACGTGATCAGCGCGCCAGTTATCCATGGCCAGATTAGCGACAACGGCGTCATCGAAAACATTGGAAGCCAGCAGGACGCATCCGACCTGGCACTCAACCTGAATGCCGGCTCGCTGCCCGCGAGCGTTATTTATCTTCAAGAGAGCACGGTCGGCCCCTCGCTCGGCAACGATTCCATCCACGAAGGGTTCACCGCGGGCATCGCCGGAGTGCTGGCTGTTATTCTCGCGATGCTCGTCTATTACAAGCGTGCAGGTGTCAATGCAGTCCTGGCGCTGATTTTAAACGCCGTGATCTTGATTGCATGTCTCAGTTATTTTGATGCCGTTCTTACGCTGCCCGGAATTGCCGGCATCATTCTAACCATCGGTATGGCGGTGGACAGTAATGTCCTCATTTTCGAGCGGATTCGAGAAGAATTGCGCGCCGGCAAAGCAGTCCGGGCGGCCGTCGACACAGGTTTCAGTAAAGCGCTGCTCACAATTATCGACACCCACGTCACGACGGTGGTCTCCTGCGCTATCCTGTTCCTGCTCGGAAGCGGGCCTGTCAAGGGATTCGCCGTTACGTTGGTTATAGGCCTTATGGCCAATGTTTTTACCGCCGTATTCGTTTCGAAGGTCATCTTCGACTGGGAATTGACCCGTCCCAAGCCCGTGACCCGCCTCAGCATCTAATTGGCGATGAAAACGTTTAATCCAACGCGATTTCCGTCCCGTCATTGGGAACACTGTATGAATATCCGGTGTCTAACGAAAAAGGATGCCGGCCTGTAAGGTTCAATGGAAATCTTCAAGGCAACCAACTTTGACTTTCTTGGCCGGAAGTGGCCATTTATCGGCCTGTCGCTTCTGCTAACGGCGTGCGGCCTGGTCAGCCTGTGGATCAAAGGCGGCCCGAAATACGGCATCGATTTCAACGGCGGAGCTCTCATGCACGTCAGATTCTCCCACCAGCCTCCCACCGAGAAGATCCGGTCGGCGCTGCGGAAACGGATTCGGGGCGAAATTGATGTGCAGGAAATCAGCGGACAACCGGAAGTGCTGGTATCGACGGAAGTAAAGGACGAGCGCACACTCAATCTCGAGCGTCAGCAGATGGTCGAGGCATTGAACGACGCTTTTGGCAACACAAGCGGCAAGCTCGATATCAACAACACGGGCGCCACGGCTCTCGCCGACAGGCTACGCGATCCGCTTCAGCGAGCGTCGGTGCCGATGACGGACGAGCAGCTTCAGTCGCTTGCCAAGGCGATCCTCGCGTTTCGCGACTCAAGTCCCAGGTCCGGCCTGATTCGGAATCTGGATGAACTTTCGTCAGTTCCCGGCGTGACTCCGCAAGTCCTTCAAGCGATTCGGCAGGAATGCTATGCCGGAATATTCAGCATCCGGGAGGTCGAGATTGTTGGTCCGCGCATCGGAGCCGATCTCCGCCATCAAGCCGTACTAGTCGTGTTGTACGCGCTGGCCGCGATGCTCATTTATATTGCGTTTCGTTTCGAGTGGATCTACGGCGTCGCCGCGGTGATTGCCGTCTTCCATGACACCATCATCACGATAGGACTTTTTTCGATATTTAATAAACCGATTGACTTGACGGTGCTGGCCGCATTGCTGACACTAGTTGGATACTCGATGAACGATACGATTGTGACGTTTGATCGTATTCGCGAAAATATCAAGCTGCAGCGCCGCGGCTCGTTCAGTGATCTCGTGAACTTGAGTATCAACCAAACGCTGAGCCGGACGGTGCTGACCTCAGGACTAACGTTACTAACGGCGCTGTCGCTTTATGTGTTCGGCGGACAGGTGCTCAACGGTTTTTCCTTCGCGCTGGTAATTGGAATTTTAGTGGGCACGTACTCGTCTATTTTTGTAGCGAGCCCGATTCTCATTTTCTGGAAGAACTTTGCCGATCAGCGCAAAAAATCAGTGCGGGCGGTGCCGGCCGCCACGCGCAATGCGGCGAAGGCGGCAAAGTAATACAATGTCAGCCGGGCGAAAAATGGGGAATCGATTAAGATCGCACGGTGATTTAGAAAGTGATAGCATTTGCTATCGAGTTACGCGTGATGCGGGCCGAAGCCAGGGTAGACAGGGCGGCCTGAAAAAGGGGACTGAAGATGTTTGAACAATCGCTCGTCGATGGCCAAGCCAAAACAAAACGGCCGGCCACCATCCTTATCTCGATGATATTTGAGTGCTTGGTGCTCGGCGTTTTGATTTTGATTCCTCTCATCTACACGGATTCGCTTGGAATGGCGCAGTTGAAGGCGACATTGATCGCGCCGCCGCCGCCTCCTCCACCACCGCCTCCTCCGCCACCGCCAGCGGTCAAGATCGTGAAGCCCGTGGTGAGACAATTTGTCTCGAATCAGCTAGTGGCGCCGAAGGTAATTCCGAAACAGGTAGCGCAAATCACGGAAAGCGAACCGCCGCCTGATGCAGGCGTTGTCGGCGGTGTCGGCGTCCCCGGCGGGTCGGTGGGCGGCGTCATCGGCGGCGTGGTGGGAAGCGTTGGAGCAGCGCCTCCTCCTCCACCTCCTCCCGCGGCAAAACCGACGGGCCCTGTCCGTATCGGCGGCAAGGTGGAAGAAGCGAACCTGATCCGGAAGGTAATGCCCGTCTATCCGCCGCTCGCTAAATCGGCGCGCGTGCAGGGCACTGTGGAATTTACCGCCATTATCGGCAAAGATGGCACCATCCGCCAATTGCAATTAGTCCGGGGCCATCCACTTCTGGTGAATGCGGCGCGCGAAGCCGTCCAGCAATGGAGATACAGGCCGACCATGTTGAATGGCGAGGCAGTCGATGTGATCACGGATATCGTGGTGAATTTTACGTTGAGTCAGTAGCGAGTGGTTAGAAAGTTCTCAAACAGATTTTTGATTTAATCCTCTTAGGAGAAAAGGCATGTTGTTACAAGTTCAGGTGTGGGCACTTTGGCTCTTTCAGGAAGCGTCGTCGGAAGGAATCAGCTTCGATCCGCGCTCCGTTTGGCAGAACATGGGCTGGATGGCGAAAATCGTCGTCTTCGTCCTCTTCATTATGTCGGCATGGTCCATTGGAGTCATGATCGACCGGTTAATTGCTTATAGCGCGGCGCGCAAGCAATCGCGCTTGTTCGCTCCGGCTGTGGCGGGCGCGCTTCGAGACGGCAAGCTCGATGAAGCCATCAAGATCGCCGACCGTTACAGTAAGAGCCACTTGGCCAAAGTCGTGGTCGCCGGTTTGCAGGAGTTCAAAGCGCACCAGTTGAGCGCTGAGATCCCCGGCGAGGAAATTGAAGCCTCGCGCCGCGCGCTCGAACGGGCCCAGGCCATTGTTCACGCGGAGCTGAAGCGCGGCGTCAGTAGTCTGGCGACTATCGGTTCCACCGGACCATTCGTTGGTCTGTTCGGAACGGTGGTTGGCATTATGAACGCGTTCAAGTCGATTTCGACCTCGAAGTCCACGGGTCTCGGCGCGGTCGCGGGCGGTATTTCCGAAGCTCTTATCACTACCGCTGTCGGTCTTTTCGTCGCTATTCCCGCGGTCTGGATGTTCAATTATTTCACCAACCGCATCGAGGCTTTCGACGTCGAGATGGACAACTCGAGCTCGGAATTAATCGACTACTTCTTGAAGCGCACTCAGAAAGTCGCCAAGTAGCGTTGCCTGAATGCATTTGTAGTGGCCGGGCCTGCCCGGCCTTCTGGGAAGGAATCGGACTATGTTCCATAAACCAAAGGCGCCCGATGTAGTGTCGGCGATCAACGTCACACCGATGGTGGACGTCATGCTTGTGCTCCTCATCATTTTCATGGTCATCACGCCTATGTTGTCGAAAGGCCAGAACGTGGACCTTGTGAAGACCCATAACCCGGTGAAGATGCAGGAAGCGGACAAGGAAGATGCAATCCTTGTTTCCGTTACCCGCGATGGCAGGGTGTTCATCAGTCCTGGCAACTATATGATCAGTCTCGATAAGCTGGCCGATAAGGTTAAGGATCTTCAGACCAATCGCTCGGAAAAGACCGTATATCTTAGAGGGGATGCTCGCGCGAAATTCGAGGTCATCGAAGACGTGATCGACACGCTTCGCACGGTGCAAGTGGATAACCTGGGGCTGATCACGGAACAAATCCAGGATAGAAACCGCAGAAACTCGGAGCTGTAACCACGCCGCAACGAGATTATTGAGAGAGTGAGAAAAGGAGTTTTTCGTTATGGCAATGGCAGTTGGCGGCCACGGAAACGGTCCGCTAGTCGATATGAACGTTACGCCGCTTATCGACGTCTTGCTGGTGCTGCTCATCATTTTCATGGTGATCACGCCTCTCACACCGAAGGGACTGGATGCGCTGGTGCCGCAGCCGCCGCCTCCCAATATGCCGCCTCCGCCTCCGAACCAGGATCCGAACGTCGTGATTGAGATCAAAGCCGACCACAGCATGACGATTAACACAGATCCCGTGAAGCCAGAGGATTTGCAGGCCCGGCTGGCGGACATTTTTAAGTCGCGGGCCTCGAAGGTTGTATTCGTGAAGGGCGATAAGGATCTGGAATACCGGTGGGTGGCCCAGGCCATTGACGCGGCCAAGGGCGCCGACCCGGATATGAAGGTTGGTATCATGACGCCGAAGGTCGAGGCAGGCCAGTAGGTCTGGCGCGCACGCCTTTTGTCATCGACATCAGCACAAGAGGGGAATTCGGTGATGCAAAGATCAAGATGGACGATTGGGGCAATGGCGATTGCCGTTGCCATTCTGACAACAGGGTGTACGAAGCTCAGGTCGAGAGATGAACTGAATCAGGGAGTTCAGGCGTACAAGAACTCGCATTACGTCGATGCAGTGAAGCACTTCAGGTCCGCAGTCGAACTCGATCCCACGAACCAGAACGCCCAACTTTACCTGGCTACTACCTACTTTTCCCAGTGGGTTCCGGGAGCTGATTCGCCGGAGAATAACCGTGCGGAACAGGCGGCGAAACAGGAGTTCCAGAAGGTTCTCGATAAAGATCCTCAGAATAAAATCGCCCTCGCCTCGCTTGCAGCTATGGCATACAGCAAAGCTGGCGTGGGAACACAAGAGGAAAAGGATAAGGCTCTCGAAGAGGCCAAAAAATGGAATCTGCGCCGGATCGAGGCCGATCCGAGGGATTCAGAGGCCTACTACAGTTTGGGTGTTATTGCTTGGGCCCAAACGTATCCAAATATTCAGACGGCGCGCAACCAGCTCCGAATGAAGCCTGATGATCCGGGCCCGATCAAAGACAAGAAGGTTCGCGAGGAGCTGCAGCAGAAATACGGAAAAGCGCTTGACGAAGGGATGACTGATCTTCAGAAAGCCATCGAGATCGACAAAGAGAACGACGACGCGATGACCTACCTTAACCTTCTTCTCCGTAAGAAGGCCGATTTGGATGACGATCCGGAAGTCGCAAAGGCTGATATTGCGAAGGCTGAAGACTGGGCCAACAAATCTTTGGATATCAAGAAAATTAAGGCAGCCCGTCCCCAGAATAAGCAGCAGCAGGCAGGCATGTAGGGCTAGGCGGCCCCGTGGCGCACGCTTCAGCGTGCCTTTAAGGCTGCAAAGTCGGCTTCCGAGTCGACTTGTTTCCATGCCGCTATCCGACAGACAAGGCAAATGCCGCCACGAATGGCGGCACGGGCCGGAGGCCCGCGCCACCGGCGTCGGCGCGACACTACACTGAGTGTATGAATCGTGACTTTGCGCGATTCGGGGTCCAAACTCCACCTCATCCGTGCTGCGCGCCCACGAGACAACGTGCGGCGCAACTCGAGCAGTCGCGAGCAGATTCAGCCGAACGAATCCGGGCAGCGGCTGGGCTCACCGAAGGCATGCTTAGGCTGGATGGCGGCTCTTTCCTGATGGGCACGGACAGTGAAGAGGCGTTTCCAGACGATGGCGAAGGGCCTGTCCGGAACGTAGTCCTCGATCCGTTTTACATCGACATCTATCCGGTCACGAACGCGCAGTTCGCCGAGTTCGCCGCCGCGACCGGTTATCGAACCGAGTCGGAAAAGCTGGGATGGTCGTTTGTGTTTCAGGGCCATATTCCTGAGGAGCGGTATAGCGAACTGGTTATCGCCACGGTGACGGGTGCAAGCTGGTGGTGCCGTGTGAACGGAGCGGACTGGCTCCATCCTGAAGGTCCCGATTCGAGCATCGATCGCCGGGAAAACCATCCCGTCACGCACGTTTCCTGGAATGATGCCGAAGCCTATTGCCGCTGGGCTGGCAAGCGCTTGCCCACCGAGGCGGAATGGGAGTACGCATCGCGCGGCGGATTGGAACAAAAGGCTTATCCCTGGGGCGACGAACTCACACCCGGTGGGCGGCATCTGTGCAACGTCTGGCAAGGGACGTTTCCCTTAAATGACCTCGCTGAAGACGGATACGCTGGAACCTCGCCGATCGACGCCTACCCGCCCAACGGATACGGACTTTTCAGCATCACAGGCAATGTGTGGGAATGGTGTCGCGATTGGTTCGATACCACGTACCACATGACAGCTACCCGGACCAATCCAGTGGGCCCACGGAGGGGAGTTGCAAAGGTCATGAAGGGCGGATCGTACCTTTGCCACCGTTCCTACTGCAATCGTTACAGGGTTGCTGCGCGCACGGCCAACACGCCCGATAGCGCCACAACGAACATCGGTTTTCGATGCGTCCGCGATGTGTAAAGACCCTGCTTCAGGAGCCGCTGCTGCCTGTCACTAACACTTCTTCGGGGCCGCTGATTTTGATGCCCGGAACTTCGCTGCGGAAATTTACTTTCTGCAGTCCCGCATTCCGGTTCGCAATAAACGTCACTCGATATTGCCGGTTCAACCGTTCTTCAAACCTTTGTAGGTACGGCGTAAGCGAAATCGGGGTATTAAATTCTTCGAAATAGGCTTGCCCTCCGGTGGCCTGCGACACCTGGATGAGACGCGATTGGCTCATATTTTGTCCCCATCCGTGTTCGTCGTAGAGGCCCGATCCGCGGAAGTATATGGAGTAGACAAGTACTCCGAAATGCTGGCTGTCTTTGATAGCCGCATCGACATACGGGTCTTGAGAGAAGTTGTTCTCGTAATAGCGGTCTACTCCGTCAGTCAGCATTAGCACCACGCGCCGGTCCGTTTGTTCCTGCGATGGCCAATGTTTCACAAGATAGGAGAGCGCGAAATACGGGCTGCCATTGACGCCCGGAATCGCTTGCGGCAGACGGACCGACTGTGCAGCCTGTTTGTGATCGCTCGTGAAAGGTTGCACAAGGTTGTATGCTCCATTCCGCATGTACCCGATTCCTATCTCGACATTTGGCGGCAGAGAGCTAACAAAATCCTTCAACTCGGATATTCTCGGGCCCAGCGCTCCTTCCCGAGTGGAATCGTCGAGATATATGAAGAGTTGGGTCTTGACGCTGCTGCCTTCAAGTGGCTCGACCGCCGTCACACGCGCTCGATCCTTCCCCGTGTAGACAAGCAGATTGTCGGCGATAAGAGGCTTAGCTTCCTGGCCTTTATGGGCCGGTTCCACGGTTACGATTGCTGACGCAGTTGCTGGCGCTGCATCTGCATCGGCCGCCCTGGCAATAAACGGCGAACTGGCTAAACACGCTAACAATATCGCGCCAGGCGCAAGTGAATTAGATTTTCGCATCGGTCGAATCTGCTCTTCGCAGCCCTCTACATAAAGAGACCCATGCCGAGCTCGAAACGGTGCGTAAATCTTCGGGTTCAGACTAATCTTTACAGACTAGCTGGACAAGTAAGTCCTTCAGGCTCAGTGATTGCCGAAGCTCGATGAATTTGTAGATGAATTTGTATTTGTCGAGTTGGAAGTGTTGCTGCTGCCGAACCCGCTGCCGCTCGTACTACCGAATCCGCCGGTGTTGGTTGAAGAGTTCGAGCCGAATCCAGAGGTATTGTTCTGATTTTGCCCGTTTGGATTCTGGCCGTTCGCATTGTTGTTACCGATCGCTTTTTGCAGCTGGTTAGCGGCGTCTTGTTGCGGATTATAAACAAACTCCCATTTGGAATAGTCGGTTTGTTTATTGATCACTTTGATGCTGTTTCCCTTTGCGGTGCTGGCCACGCCGGCAATAGAGCCGTTTGAAATCGTTGGGCCGCTGCTCGAGCTGCTACTCGCGAATGTGGAGGGTTTTGGCTGCTGCTGCCGCAATGCACTGTTGACTGAATTCAGAGCGCTCGCGGCCGGATTGTTGGGGTCGCTTCCAGGAGGTCCGCTGGCTGCGTCGCCCTGTTGCGCAGCGCCGTTGCCCGCCGGAGGCGTGCCGCCTGGGTCGGGAGCGCCATTCTGCGCTTGTTGTGTGTCAGGCGTTCCAGGCTCGGGCAGAGGCTTGTCAGCATCGGGCTGGCCGGAATTGTCGTCGCTTTGTTGGCCCTCCATCGAAGTCGAGGGAATCGCAGGCGGGCGGCGGCGCGCTCCATAGAGTTGAGCGGCTGATGGCCCGGGCGGAGTATTGGAATCTGCTTCGTTTTGATTGAAGGAGGAGCTTGAAGATTGCCCGAAAGCGCTGTTGTTGCCGAAGCTGCTAGAGCTAGAAGTCGAGTTGCTGGTTCCGAAGGCGCTAGAGTTTGATCCGAATCCGCCTTGGTTCGTGCCGTTTGGCGCTGCTGCTCCATTTTGTCCCGTTGTGCCGTTGCTGTTCATAGGCGTCACTTTCGAATCGGTAAGAATGAAGCCAGGATTCATTACGTGGATAAGGCGCCACTCGGTTTTGCCGGTCATCGGATCTTTGTAGTGGTGTCGCAGATAGCGAACGCCGTTCAAGTTGTCGAGCTGGTCGAGCGATGTCGGGTAGGTCTGATTCTTGGTGACGAAGCGTTTGATGGCGGTCTTGTATTCGTTCGCGCGATCAATCAGCAACTGCTCTTTTTGACGCTGCGCTTCAAAGTACGCGTCGGGCAGGGCCTTGTAGAGCATGATGGCCACAATTGCCGCAAAGACAAGAACGATGAGGAGAGCGGAGCCTCGTTCGGGGTTGGACGATAATTGAGGCGGACTGAAGTCCGCCGCGGGCTGAAGCCCACCCCCCGCGCGTTTAGAAGGCATTGGAGGCCATTTCCGGAACGATGGGAAGACTCTGGCGGCTCTTGGTCAGCAGGTCTTCAACTTCGGCTGACTTTGGCTGAAGCGAAACAATGCGGTAGCGGCCCTTCACGGTCTCGCCCTCGTCAGCAACCACGACATTATCATCGTCGAGGAAGAATCCGCGGCGGACTCCGCTCGCGTTGACCGGGGCAGCGAAACCATAGAATTTCAAGGGAATGGGAGCGGCTCCCGCGGGACCCGATGGTCCGCCTGCCGGATTGCCCGCGTGGCCGGGTAGCGGCCCTGGCATGATCTTCACGGGTTTGGCGGCGGCCATTTGAGGAGTTATTACGGCCGGGCCTGGTTCAAACAAACTGCGACTGGCGCCGGTATATTTCACGCCTTTGAGGCGCTGCAACAGGTCGAGCCGAAGAGTAGGATCGATATCGCCGCGTTGGGCTTCAGCGGTGACTTCCTGCATTCGTAGCGTATTGCGATCGCTCGGGTGAATGCGCCTACGAACGTGCGGCCGCGGAAATGGCGACTCGAGCGGCGCGGTTGACGCGGGATGCACGGCGGTTCCGGTCGATACAGATCCGGCTGTGTCGCCGCCGGAATTGTAGAAATAGGCGCCAACAGCCAGAGCTACGAGCCCGCCAAGAATGGCCAGTTTGCGAGGTTCGGCTCCCAATTTCATGCCGCGAATCCTTGCGGAAACAGCCGCGCTCACTGGTGGCCTCCAACGACTTGCCCATCGACTTGGGTGCCATCTTCTTTGACGACGGCAAGAAACCGCATCTGCACATTCAATATTCCCGCACCTTGCTGCAGCGGGGTAGCGGAAAGTGTGTCCAGAATCAGAAGCTGGTCGGAACGGTCAACCTGGTTTACAAATTTCATCAAACTGGAATAATCGCCCGTGTAGTTCGCATTGATTGTCAGGAGATCGAGATCGTCGGTGTTCTCGATGGGCTCACGCGAGTAACTGCGTTGTCCTTCTTTCAGGCCGGCCGCAGTTGACATGCGAAGCAATTCTCCAAGAAGAACGGCGAATGCCGTGCGGTTCGGCAGGAAATACTGCTCGGAGAAATGGCTGGTCTGTTCGCCGCCAAGCTGCACTTTTTCGGAGACCAGTTTCAGCCGTTCGGCCGCGGCGCGGCGCACCTGGGTATCGCGGCGAATGGATTCGTCCTGCCCGGTCAGCTCGCGGCGCGAACCGCCGGGCGGGGCGACATAGAAATAGATGGCGAGAAGATTCAGAGCAGCGAGCGAAACGAGCGCGACTCTGAGCCAGAAAGCCGGGCCGGAACTGCCCTTGAAATTGAACAGATCAAAATCTCTGGACATAGGGCACGGTCAATCGAAAGCGGAACAGCGGATCGTTTTGCGTGGGCGGCGCCTGGCTCGAAATTTCGGCAGCACCGAAGAGGGGCGATTCCTGCAGCTTCTTAAACAGAGGCATGATGGCTTGAGGCTCGCGTGCGCCGACCAACATGTCGAGCTCGATGTGGTTCCGGCCGCCTTCGGTCTCGGCGGCGACCTGAGGAAGACGCAGCGAGATGAGTTGGACGCTCGGCGGCATGACGCGGCCGAGGTCGTCGAAGACGCGCGTCCAGCTGACGGCGCGGCGCGCAATGAGCTCGTTGTAGAAGACGCTTTTCGCGAAGACATCGGCATTGTCAGGCCGGCCAATGATACTCTGCGAATGCGCCTGCTGGCGCTCGATCGCGGCCAGCATTCTTTGGTCGTTCCGAATGCTTTCGCGGAGCGTAGAAACCTGAGCGCGATCCTCGAGAATCAGGCCGGTGAAGATCAGCAACGATACGGTGAGAACGGCGCAGATTGCGGCGAGTAGCGCTATCTCGGCTCGCTCGCGCTTAAACGGATGTGAGGCGAGGTTAATGGGAGCTCTAGAGAGATTCATACAGTGAACTGCTCCGCCAGTCCGAGTAAGCCGGCACTTTGCTGGGAAGCGCGGCCCCGGCGCGAAAGAAGCGGTTCGCACGAAACGCCGAATTCGCTTTCGAACGCCGGTCCCAATTCTTCTATCATGCTGCCAAATCCGCAAAGGAGGAGCCGCTTCACCGGCTGGACCAATTCGTCTTCGGCAAACGCAAGCGTCTGCTGCACGAGCGTCGTAATGACGGCAGGCTCTTCTTCCGGATTATTCTCCTCCGAGCTTAGATCGACGCACCGCACCACACGCACGAGCCCGTTCTCGATAAGCAAAATGGAAAGAACGCTGCCGCCGAGCTTTGCAAACAAGGTTACGGCGCTGCTCGAATCGGAGCAAAGCGGAAGGGCCGCAATGCTCGAGGGGACAACCAGCCCAGGCTGAAAACCGCGGCCCCGGAGCAGTATCTCATATTCTTCAAGCACGGGGCGCGCGATGGCGGCCGCAAGGACCTCGAGTTTTTTTTGCTGCGGGTCGCTCCACTGGATCGAGCAGGAGACCTGCGCCTCGTCGATGGCAAACGGCACGCTCTTACGGAGACGAAATCGGATCAACGCCAGCAGTTGCTCGAGATCGTTTGGCAGCTCCTCAAAATCGAGCACCGACAGGCGGGCAGCGTAGTCGGGAATCACGAGCGCGGCTTTTGCGCGGCGCTGCGGCCCATGTCCATTACCAAGTTTGGGAAGAGCGGATTCGAGCAGGTCGAACCGGACAAAATTTGGCTGTGATGGCGAGACCGCCAAAGCTTTTTCTTCCAAAAGTTGGACTCGAAGACTGGATGGATCGCGGGTCTGCAGATAAGCGAGACCATGCTCGCTCACTTCGAACAGGTATTCGGGCGGGGGTTCCTTAATCCAGCGTTGGATTTGATCAAGCAGCGGCAAAAATTCGATTATCCTTCGATGAACGTTACTTTATTGATTTCCCTAAGAGTGGAGACGCCGGAGCGCACCTTTTGGATGGCGGATTCGCGAAGAAAGGTCATGCCCTCGTCCTTCGCCGCGCGCTTAATCTCGGACGTGGGCCGGCGGTTCAGAATCATTTCGCGGATGTTTTCGGTAAGGTCGAGCAGCTCGTGGATAGCGGTGCGGCCATGAAACCCGGTACCGCTGCATTCGATGCAGCCACGTCCCTCATAGAACGGAAAATCGCGCCATTCTTTCAAATCGAATCCGCTCTCGCGCAGGTACGCGTCATCGTAGTGAACGCGAGTACGGCAGTGGGGGCAGATGACGCGCACGAGACGCTGGGCAAGAATGCAGTTGAGCGACGAAACAAAGTTGTATGGCTCGACGCCCATATTGAGGAAGCGGCCCAGCACGTCGAGCACGTTGTTGGCATGCACGGTTGTGAATACGAGATGCCCAGTAAGGGCTGCATTAATTGCAATCTGAGCAGTTTCCTGATCACGAATTTCGCCGACCAGAATTTTGTCGGGATCGTGGCGGAGAATGGACCGGAGACCGCGGGCGAACGTCAGACCTTTCTTTTCATTTACCGGAATCTGCGTAATTCCCTTGATCTGATATTCGACAGGATCTTCGATGGTGATGATTTTGTCTTCGTCGTTCTTGATTTCGCTTAAGGCAGCGTAGAGCGTCGTGGTTTTACCGGAGCCGGTAGGGCCGGTCACGAGCACCATTCCGTAGGGCTCTTTGATGTAGCGGCGGAACTTGACGATATCTGAATCTTCGAAACCGACCACGTCGAGCGTCAGTTTGGTGAACTTCTCGCTCATCGATTCCTTGTCGAGAACGCGGAGCACAGAATCCTCGCCATGAATCGTCGGCATGATGGAGACGCGGAAATCGATGAGGCGGCCCTTATAGCGAACGCGGAAGCGGCCATCCTGGGGAACGCGGCGCTCGGCGATATCGAGCTCGCTCATTACTTTGATACGCGAAATGATGGCCGAATGCCATTCTTTTGAGATCGGGTTCATCGCGTATTGAAGGACACCGTCGATTCGGTACTTGATAGCGACTTCCTGGTCGCGAGTTTCGATATGGATGTCGCTGGCGCGGCGCTCGAGCGCGTTAAAAATCGTGGTGTCGACCAGCTTGATGACGGGCGCGATGTTGGCTTCTTCAGAGGTGAGGCGGTCGATGGAGAGAGTTTCTTCCATCCCTTCCTCGTCGCCGACAACGTCGAGCGTGAAGCCTTCGGTGACCTCTTCGAGTACTCGCTGCGACTGCTCGGTCTTCTTGAGCAGATCGGAAATCTGGGAATAGGTGGCAACCCGGACTTTCAGCTTCTTGCCCAGAAGGACCGAGAGCTCGTCGATGAGCGTGATCTGCCGAGGATCAGACAGGGCGATCTCGAGCGTGCCATTTTGCGCATGCACCGGGATGAAATGGTAGCGGAACATCAGATCGACGGGCACAGTTCGGAACAAGTCCGCGTCGATTCGCGATTCCTTCAGGTCGATGAAATCGCAACGGTACCGGCGGGCGAGCGCTTGGGCTTGCGCCTGTTCTTCGCCGAGGTCTTGGAATTTGAGGGTTTCAGTTGCCATGTTCTACTTGAGGGAACCGGAGCTAGCCAGTGAAAAGATGGGCAGGTACAGAGCCACCAGAACGAAGGCAACGAAAATACCCATAAAGATCATGATGGCGGGTTCGATTAGGGAGAGTACGGCCGTGGTTCGAGTCGCCACATCGTCGTCGTAGAATTCCGCCACACTATTTAGCATTGCAGGTAAAGCGCCAGTTGACTCGCCAACTTCCATCATGTCGACCGAAAGCGAAGGAAAAATGCCGGTGCTGGCCAAACTCTGTGAGAGTGGACGGCCTTCGCGGACCTGAGTCGCCGTTTTCTCTAATGCCCGCTTCAGAAGAACTGTGCCACTGGAGCGGCCGGAGGTGTCAAGGGCCTGCAATAGCGGAATTCCGCCGATCAATAACGTGCTGAGGACACGCGAGAACTGGGCTACTTGATACTTGATCCAGATCTCGCCGAAAAGCGGGAGCTTCATCTTCCAGCCGTCGAGAGTTGCTTGCGAAGATTCGCGGCGCGCCCAGAACCAGGCTCCGACCGCAGCTGCAATGAGTCCGGCGAAACCAAATAATACGTAATTGCGGGCGGTGGTGCCGACGGCTATGAGAATCCGGGTGGGTACGGGGAGTTGGGCCTGCATTGTGCTGTAGAGCACCGCGAAGTTCGGCACGACGTATGTGACCAGGAACACGATGATGCACATCACCAATACAATGAGCACCGCCGGGTACATGAGCGAGACCAAAACCTTCTTGCGAACCGCCAGCGTCAGCTTTTGATAGGTCAGGTAACGCTCGAGAACCTCCACCAGCGCGCCGCTGCGTTCGCCGGCGAGAATGGACGTGATGTAAATGGGTGGAAAGACGCCCTGGTGGGCAAAGGCATCGCTCAAAACGGAACCTTGCTTCACTTCAGCGCGCACTGCTTGAATGTGCCGGCTGAGCTTGGGATCGGTCAACCGATCGGCGAGCAGATCCAATCCTTTCAGAATCGGCAAGCCGGCTCGCACAAGCGTGACAAACTGCTGGTTGAAGATCAGGAACTTCTCGAGATTGACGGTTTTGCGGCGCCGCGAGCCGACCGCGCCCAGCCGGGCTCCGAAATCCCGCGGTTTTGCCGAATAAACGAGAAATCCTTGTTGCGCCAGGCGCTCGCGTGCTTCGCGTTCGCTTCCGGCTTGGGCGACCTGTTCATGAATGTGGCCGCGGGTATCGGCGTATCGCAGTAGAAATTCAGCCACGCGTTAATTGTCTCCTGAAGGCGAGTTGACGGCGTCGACCAACTCGGCTCCTGCGGGAATGGTGAAGTGGAAGGCGGCGTCGGGAACAGGCGGGTTCAGTTTTTCATTTCGAAAAACGAAGCCAAGCACGCTTCCATCGCGACCGTCGATCGTAAGTTCTTGAATTTGCAAGTCCGGCCCAATCAACATGCGTATTTTGCCGTACGGGAGGCGATCGTTTTTTGCTTCCGCAATAAGGTACGTGCCATTTGGGGCCGGATTTGTCTCAAAGCCACGGAAGTCGTTTTTCAGATTAAGCCGACCCAATAGAAAGGCCATCGGGGCGCGCAGATCGTCGGTGGCTTTGAGGCGCGAGCGTTCTACGCGGTTGTCAGCAGCAGTATAGAGATAGACAGTCTGGCCGTCGGAGACGAATAATTTGCCGGGAGGGTCGCTGTAGGTCCACCGCATTCGGCCTGGTTTACGCAGAACGAGCTGACCGGATTCAGGCCGGTGGCTCCTGCCAGCGAGGCTGTAAGTCTCCGTAAAATCGACAGAAAGCGTGTGAGCCTGGTTATAGTGGCGGTCTACGCCGGAAAGCAGCGTCGTGAGAGAGGAGTCGGATGCGCCGAGCAGCGAAAGAGAGGCTATTGCCAAGCACACGGCGGCTGACTGGAGGGCTGCGAGGCTAAACACATTCGATTGACGCATGGGGGAAACAGTTCGTTGAGTGGGGAAGCGGGGCTCAAGCCCCGCGCGGGCTGAAGCCCACCCTCCCCTGCAGGTTGCCTAAGGGGAGAGGCGGTCGAGATGCCACGAATGCCCGGGGGTTCGGGTGTAACGGAGACGGTCGTGAAGGCGGTTTGGCCTTCCCTGCCAAAATTCGATTGTATGCGGAGGCAAGCAATATCCGCCCCAAAGCTCGGGAACGGGAACATCGTCGGTCGCGTAGTAGCGGGCTTCGAGTTCCTGAAGACGATTTTCTAATATGTTGCGGCTGGGGACGACCGCGCTTTGATGGGACGCGAGGGCGCCGAGGCGGCTGCCTTTAGGCCGGGTCCGAAAATACCGTTCTGTCTGATCGCGTGAAGTGCGATGCACCGTTCCTTCCACCCGGACCTGGCGCTCGAGTTCCGCCCAATAAAAAACCAATGCCGCGAGAGGGTTTCGGTCGAGTTCCTGCGCCTTCCGGCTCTCATAGCTCGTGAAAAAAACGAATCCATCGTCGCCAAATTCCTTGAGCAGGACAATGCGGGCCGAGGGTTGCCCGTTTTGAGATGCCGTCGCCAAGGTCATTGCGTTGGGCTCCTTGAGTTGAGAGTTGCAAGCGTCGGAGAACCAGGTTTCGAACTGCGCGATGGGATTCGGGGCAACGCTGGATTCGACAAGCTCGGCGCGCGTGTAATTCTCGCGGAGATTGGCGAGTGAGTGATGGATATGAGGTTTCGTGTCTTCGCCCATAGGTTCGTAGGTTCGGGGTCAGGCGGCTTTTAGGAGTTGACGCTCGTAATCGGCAAACAGATCGGGTTTGAGGAGAGGCCATTCGGTATCGGCGAGGGATTGAACTAGGTTTCGTTCTTCGTCGTTGGCTGGTTCGAAGCGCTTCATGAAGTGACAGACGGATTAAGTTGATGCGCTGCAGATAAGAATATTTTAGATTGTTGTGACTGTGGTGTGGGCGCCACACTCGAGTTAACTGTTCCTGGTCTATAATGACGGTGAAGAAAGGCGGCAGTGGCGCTGCCGCCCTCTACACTCGAGCTAACGGCGTTTCCACCGAAGTTTGAGTATAATGGTTCCGAAGATCGAAACCACCTTCATCCAGAGGTGCATAAGCATCACCTCCTGCGGCAAGCAGGAATTGAAAGGCCGGAGGCGCTAACTCCGGCCTTTCGCTTGACCGCCCATGGCGCGATCTCGCGAAAGCTGCCGTTCCTTCCGCTCCGAGTTGCTCGCCGTCATGTCTCGGTTATAACAAGCAAAGTAGTTAAATAATGCAAAGGAGAATTCTGGTGCTCAAGCGGGACAGAGCACTTCATGTCTTCGGGAACAGGCTCGTCGGTTCGAGATCAGGGGGGTTCGAGGAGTTGGCGCTCGTGTAGTTCCGCGCCGGCGATGTTAAAAATTCTCGAGGAGCCACGCGTTGCTGTTTAGGGACCCTCCCTTAATCGCCAGATAATTGCGATCGGGGGAAGCAAGGGCCCATGTGCTCAAAAAGCTTCTCATTTCCCATAGCGGCTGAATTTTACCGTCCAAGCCTACCCGAAGTAACGTGACCATAGTTGGCCCTTCGTTGGACACCAAAAGAGCCTTGCCATCCGCAGTCCAATCAATGGTTGCCAGGTAAGGCCAACCCTTCACGTGAATCGTTTGTTCGAGCTGTCCTGTGAGAGACAGGATTTCAATGGCGTCCCTGTGGAGTTCACCGATGTGAGCGCCATCCGGAGAGAGCGTCCATTCGTGAAGATCTGTGACCGCGCCGTTCCTTCTAAATAGCTCCCGCCGCTTTCCTGTGAGCGGATCGAACGCAATGAACGTCCCCTCAGTTCCACCTTCGGGGTGTTCCGAAACGACGCATTGCGCGGTGGGCAGAATTGGGCAATCAAGATCAAGCTCCGAAGGCGGAAACTCCATCAGTAATTCCCTTGGACCACCCGAGACGGGTACTCGCATCAGGCGTATCGTGCGCGATTGCCAGGGATACTGAGTGTCCGAGCGTGCAAGATACACGATTGACGTGCCATCTGGAGTCACTCGCGGCACCCAGACCGACTCCGGACCGGTAGGAATCAGTTCCGCTAAGTCTTGGTCAATTTCCTGTCTGTAGATCGCATTCACACCGGTACGGTCAGAAGTAAAGATGACCGACTTGCTGTCTAGGGTCCAGGCGTAAGGCACATTCGCACGCTCGCTGGATGTTAGTCGTCGCGGCGTCTCGAGCTCGTCGGTACCCTGTAACCGGCCGATATACACGTCGTGGCGGTAAGAGATCTTCTGGACGGCGACTTGCTTCCCATCAGAAGATATGCTTATATTGCTGAGTTGGAATCCAGGAAGATTCGTTATCCGGCGGGGACGGCCCTGCGCCTTACCCGTCTCGGGATCAACCTTCAATGCCCAGAGATTAAAGTTCCGATTGTTTGGCGCCGCCTCACCCCGCGTGTAGATTATGCGCCCGTCAGGAATCCAACGGAACTCGACCCCAAGGAAATCCGGCACGATAACGGCTGGCGGACCCCCTTTCAATGTGATCGTCTCAATATCGGGCGCGTATAGACTCTTGCTATCAAGGTGCATTCCTGAGTAGGCAATCCGGCTGCTGTCCGGTGACCACTGAACAGAGTTAAACAGCGTCTTGCTGCTGTTTGAGATCAACTTCCTGGCGTCTTCGCCGTTCGGGCCCATGACCCACAGTTCCCGAGCCCAAGGGACGTAGAATGCGCTCAAGGGATTATCGTAGGCTCGGTCTCTTGTGAATGCGATTAGCGCGCCATCGGGAGAGACCGAAGGAGCGATAGCATAGTCTCGAAGCAGCACCGGGTTGCCCAGCACCGGTACCGACCAACTGCTACTGATTGCCTTGCCATCCGGGGCTATTTTGATAGCAGTCGCAAACCATCCGGGTTCCGTCGGGAAACCAGCTAGCCGGGAACCATGCATCGTCCGCGGACAAAGTCTTAGGTTTAGGAATCGCATGGGTTTGACCGGTGGAAATCTCTTGAAGGCGGATGCCGCCGAAGTCCCCGTAGGCAAGGTATTTGCCGTCTGGCGAGATGACAGCGTTCGAGACTGGATCTTCAGATGAATTCGTGGTGAGTTGCCGCATCTTGAGATCTCGCGGCAGCACTGGTGTGGGGTGTGTCATCCACCACGTGAGGAAGGACACAGCGGCAACGACAATGACGGCTCCCGCGATTGCTAACTTACGCCAATTTCCCTTTTGTCTTGGAGGCTGGAGAGCTTTCTCAGCGTCGACAGCTCCGGCAGGGGGAGTCGATTCAACGTTGCTTGCACCTGAAACTGTTCCGATAAAGCGATAACCGCGGCGCGGGAGGGTTTCGATGAAGTTAGGACTCTCGGCAGAATCGCCCAATGCCTCCCTGATTCGGTTGATTGCCCGGTTGAGGCTGCTATCGAAATCGCCGGCCGTTTCCCCAGGCCAGAGCCGATCCTTCAATTGCTCCCGAGTCACTACACAACCCGGATTTTCGAGGAGTTCGGTAAGCAGCTCGAACGACTGCCCTTGCAGCTTTAGCTTCTGTCCTTTCTTGAATAGCTCGCCCGAATCGAGATCGGCCTCGAATATGGAAAAGCGGAGAAGTCTCCGGGCGGCGGGTTGGTTCATACCGGCCCTCGAATCGGGGCAAACGATTCACCGGGTGGCCCCAATACTACCACCGTTTTTGCTCTCTTTGCCAGACTGCGCATTGGGTCACGTAAACTGACACCGAAGCAGGAGGTGTTGGGTCAGCAGAAAAGTAACCGTAAGAGGGCAGGCTGTGAGCGGGATAGCTCCGAGCGGCCACATTCCGGCTATGGACCGTCATGCACGGAATGAATACTTACGCGATCTCCGGGAAGAATACACAGGTGCGGGAAAGAAGCAGAAAACGTTGCTGCTCGAAGAGGCGATGAAACGCACCGGCCTGGTGCGCAAGGTGCTCGTACGCAAGCTGAATCATCCCGAGAAGCTGGCCCCGCCCGTTGGCAGCCAGGCTCGGCGGCGGCGCTACGATGCCGCCGTGCGTCGCGCCCTTATCGAGTTGTGGAAGCTGTTTGATTATCCCTGTGGCCAGCGTTTCACGCCGATTCTGCGTGAACAAGTGCCGCGCTTACGCCAACGCGGCGCATGGGTCTGCGCCGAGGAAGTGGCGGCCAAACTGCTGACCATCTCGCCGAAAACCATCGACCGTCTGCTGGCAGCCGAGCGCCAGCGTCGCCGCCTTCCTCGGTATCGTCATACGCCGCAGCGCCGTTTATTGCTCGCTCGCATCCCTATCAAAGTGGCCAGCGACTGGGACCGCTCACATATCGGCAACATGCAATTTGATTACGTGGCCCATTGCGGTCAATCCACGGCGGGCAGTCATCTCTGGACCATCTCCATGGTCGATATCGCTACCGGTTGGTGGGAAGGCGAGGTGATCGAGGATCGTACCCAGATCGCCACCCGCGGCGCTCTCAACCGCATCCGCCAGCGTCTGCCCTTTCGCCTTCTCGAACTGCACCCGGATAACGACAGCGCCATTCTCAACCAGCTCTTGATCGACTACTGCCAGCAGAAGGGTATCGCTTTGTCCCGTTCTCGTCCTTTGAAAAAAAACGACAACTGCTGGGTCGAGCAGAAGAATCGCACACACGTGCGGAATCTGCTGGGCTATCACCGCCTCACGGGGGAACTACAGCGGCGCTTGATTGCGGAACTCTACTGGGCCTGGACCCAGTGGCGCAACTTCT
>JBAUZG010000374.1:0-11006 GCA_049585195.1 Bryobacteraceae bacterium
CTTGTCGAGGAAACCTTCGCGCCGACGCGTCATCACCGCTCCCGGCACCACGCTGTTGACTTGCACGCCATCTTTAATACCACGTTCCGCAAAAGCCTTAGCCAACGCGATAATGGCGGCATTCGTCGCGGCAACCGCTGCAAACCCGGGCTTTGGATCAAGAGCGGCACTGCCAGACATGAAGACTACGGAGCCATTCGAAGCCTTCAGCGCATCCCATGCCAGCAACGTCAACCGGCGCGCACCGTGCAGTTTGAGCGCCATACCGTCGTGCCACTGCTCATCGGTCATTTCAAACACGTCGATCTGCGGCACCGCCCCCGCTATGTTCAGAAGTGCGTCGATTCTGCCAAATTGCTTGAGTGTGTCGTTGACGAGCGTTTCGGGGGCTTCAGGGTGGCGGAGATCGAGGCCGCAAACGAGAGCCTCTGCACCGGCGGTCTTCACAGCGGTAGCAGTTTCTCGTAGCGCCTCCTCGTTCCTCGCGGCAAGTGCCACTGCGGAAAAGTCTCGCGCAAGCCGGACGGCAGTGGCCCGGCCGATACCCTGGCTCGCGCCAGTGACAATCGCAACAGAGTTGGTCATGAGCTGTTTCCTTTCACACCAGGGAAAGCTATTGTCACTGGTGACATCGTGGCTTGTACTCTCTCAATCAGTTTTATGATCGCGACTTAGAGCGGAAATGAAACCCTCAATGCGTTCAGGGATTACCCTGCATTTTTTTGCAGGTTCGGAGTTTTGACATCCGACCACGCAATGTTTTCATGACACCGGTCCCTTGCCTTCGTCTGAGCGAGACTGTCAGTATCGAGGCGATTTAAGGGCCACATGCTCAGGCGGCAAAAAACGAGCAAGAGAAAGCTAACATCGGCTCCCCTTCGCTCGGCGCTCCGCCTCGTTGCGGCGAGTGCAGTGCCGGCATTTAATCCCAAGAAGCAAATTCTGCGAATCCTTAGGATCTGCCTGGCGATGGCGTGGCTCTGTGTTCCCGGATTTGCTTTGGACCCAAACCAGCCGCTGAGCCAGCTGTACCATACCGCCTGGACCGCACGGGACGGATTAGAAGGAACTGTCGAGGAGCTTGCCCAGACAACGGACGGCTATTTGTGGGTTGGCACCACCGACGGCTTATTCCGTTTCGATGGTCTCAACTTCGAGCGCTACAAACCCGCTGTGGGATCGCTGCTTACCGATTCAGTGTCAACCCTCCTGGCTCTTTCCGACGGAGGTCTTTGGATTGGCTATCTGAGGGGCGGTGCGAGTTTTCTGAAAGATGGAAACGTGACGAACTATTCCGCCTATTCTGGTCACACAGGTTTTCCAGTCAGCGAGGTTCGGCACTTTGCTCAAACTTGGGACGGGACGATATGGGCCGCGGTCATCGGCGGGTTCGCGCGGCTAGAGGGGCATCAGTGGCAGACAGTCGGCATGAATTGGAATTATCCCGGCAACGCGCCCACGGCCATCTTTGTTGATAACCGGGGAACGCTTTGGGTTGCTGACAATGCCCTGATTACGTTTCTCCCGCGAGGAGAGAAAAAGTTCCATAACACTGGACTTCGTGTCAACTTCCGAGTCGATGGTTTTGCTCAATTACCGAATGGAGACATCTGTTTTCTGGACAGTACGCACAAAGTTATACAAACTGTTCGCCCAGAGCAGGCCCAAGCGGGCGGCCGCTCGCCACACCCGACAAATTCGTCCAGTTTCGTTCTGGTCGATCGTGATGGAGCTCTCTGGGTGGCTGGCCAACCGGAGGGGCTGGTTCGCGCGCCATTTCCGTCGTTGGCAAGGGGCATACAAGTTGGGAAAGTCGACCCCGGCATTCAAGCCTTCACCGAAAAGCAGGGTTTGACGGGCATCCAGTCTGATGCGGTCTTCGAAGATCGTGAAGGAAATATTTGGGTGGGTACGGATGGGGGACTTGACCGTTTTCGCCATCGAAATCTCACATGGCACGGGCTGCCGGGGCATTCCTTTTCCTTGGTGGCCGCTGATAACGGCGATGTCTGGGCTGGGACTGAACTTGGAGATATCGTCGACGTTCGGAACGGTAAACCGATCAAAGGTGGACCGCGAGACATCTGGATGGCATATCGAGATTCCGACGGAACCATATGGTTTAGTGCCCGAGATGGTTTGTGGAAATGCAGAGAGGGCAAATTTTCAAAAATAGCGCTACCGGATCAATTAAAAACGGTGTCCGATCATTCGAGAAATAGAAATCTCATAATTAGCTTGGCAATAACACGCGATCGTTCAGGAATCATGTGGGTTTCTATAAGCGGGTTCGGAGAATTTCAATTGAAGGATGGAGCCTGGAAGTTTATCGAAGTAGTGGAAGGCCATCCGGATTGGGCTGCCCGAGCAGCGTTTACGGACTCTCGCAATCGAGTCTGGCTGGTCTATGGAGAGGTTGTTGCCGTTGTAGATCACGGCCAAGTTCAAACTTTCTCAGCGAAAGAGGGCCTTGCGATCGGTCTCCCTAACACGATTGGTGGTCGCAGTGAGCAGGTATGGGTAGGTGGCGAGTCGGGGTTAGCCTTTCTTCAGGGGAACCACTTTCACGTTCTCAAAGGAGCCGACGGCAACGGCTTCGGCTTGATCACAGGAATCGTTGCCACGCTCAATGACGAACTTTGGCTGGCCGCCGGACCGGGCATCATTCACATTCCCAAGCGCGAGGTTGAGAGTGCTCTCAAGAACCCAGGCTACAGAGTTCGCTATGAACGTTTCGATCTCGTGAGCGACTTGCCGGAACAACTGCAGCGAGAAGGAGTCTATTCCCCAGGCGCTATTCAGGGCACCGATGGCTTGTTATGGTTTGCGACACGTAGTGGCGTAGCGCGGGTAGACCCGAGGCATATTGTTAGAAACTCGCTTCCGCCGCCCGTTTCGATTCGGGCCCTTGTTGCTGATGATAGATCGTATTCCGTTTTAGCTAAGGTTTCGTTGCCGCCCCTGACCAAAAATCTTCAAATCGACTACACGGGCCTTAGTCTTTGATTCCGGAGCGGATGCGTTTCCGCTACAGGCTCGAGGGCTTGGATGAAGAATGGCAGGACGCAGGAACTCGTCGTCAAGCCTTCTATCAAGATCTTCGGCCGGGTAACTACCGGTTTCATGTAATTGCATGCAATAACGATGACGTCTGGAACGAGACGGGTTCGACACTGAACTTTACCGTCGGGCCTACGTGGTATCAGACGATGTGGTTTAAGCTACTCGCTTTCGCGCTGGCACTTGCAATCCTTCTTCTCCTCTATCTATTCGAGCGGCAACGATACGCAACTTTGCTTCGCGCTCGGTTCGATGAACGTTTAGAAGAACGCACTCGGCTCGCTCGCGATTTGCATGATACTCTGCTGCAAACTATCCAGGGCAGCCGGCTGGTTGCAGATCACGCACGACAGAACTTGAATGACCCGTATCAAGCCGAAAAGGCGCTCGACCGGCTGTGCGGCTGGCTGGATCGGGCGACAATAGAAGGACGAGCCGCGCTCAACTCGCTTCGAACTTCAGCAACAGACAAAGAAGATCTGGGTTCAGCCCTTCGTCACATCGCTGAACTTTGTGCACCTGACGGCGTGCAAATCGCGCTTTCCGTGAGTGGAGTCGTCCGCTCCATGCATCCGATTGCACGTGAGGAGGTGTTTCGAATCGGCGAGGAGGCCGTTCGCAATGCATGCAGGCATTCGCGCGCCACCTCCTTAGCCATCGAGGCCCGCTACGGCGCCAATCTGACCCTGCGTGTGCTTGATAACGGCGTCGGTCTTGACCCAGCTCTCTTCAGATCTGGAAAGCCAGGACACTTCGGCATCATCGGGATGCGTGAACGCGCAGCCAAAATCGGCGCTCGTTTGGCGCTCGAAACATCTACGGGCAAGGGGACATGTCTTGTACTGACAGTACCCGGTCAAGTCATTTTTGAGTCTTCTATCCTTGCTTGGGTCGTACAGACCCTAAAACGAAGAATGCTGCAGAGCTGATCAGCTGTAGAACTAAAGGTCCAGCTGTATATCTGTGCGCGGTATCGAGCAGCAGACAAGCAAGTTTCCATTCCCAGGCGCTTCCAACGGATCGGGTTGGTACTCAACCGTGCCTCCGATCAGTCCGCATTCGCACGTATGACAGACTCCTGTTCTGCAGGACCATCTGACCGGAACGTCACATGTCTCTGCAAGTTCCAGCAGGCTCTGGTAACGCGGATCCCAATTTAACGGTGTTTTCTGCCAGATGCGCACCACCGGATAGAAGCAAAGCGATTTGAAACATTGCTCTGCCATTTGCATTGACAAAGTCTTTCCATTCCCGCTCATAGCTGGTTTTGACCAACAGCGTTGGCGTTCTGGACTCGCTCAAGCATCAAACCCTCTGATCCTACTTTTCTCTGCCCATTTGCGAAGAGCCACGTCGGATCTGACAGCTTGAATACTGTATTTTTATGCAGATTGCTATAAACAGGAACAAGCAGGGCGTGGACGGTGACATCGTCGCCCAAAGGAGCTACACAGAGACGGTATGTTCCTGTCCAGCAAGATTACCGAGTGGTCCGCGGGATATCGACGAACGATAGTGGCTGTGTTTACCTTGAGGACTTCGACAAAGCATGAACCCGAGGTTCGTTACCTCGGCCCATGCCATCATGGCTCCAGAAACCCGCGGCGTATCGCTATCGAGACAGCGTGTGCTCGATCGTTTGCGCGAAGTTTCTCCATCAAATTGCGGACATGAAAATTCACGGTGGTTTCTGAAATGGAGAGCTGAAAGGCTATTTCCTTATTGCGATGTCCCGCGCGAATTTGCTCGAGTACTTCAAGTTCGCGAGCCGTCAAATCTTCTTCGCCCATGTATTCGGCGAGTCGACTAGCGACTTCGGGCGGGATGTGCTTCCGCCCGTTATGCACAGAGCGAATGATGTGCAGTAACTCATCCTTTGGCGTACTCTTGAGCACGTAAGCAACCGCCCCGGCCTCGAGTGATCTTTGGATGTCGATGTCCCCTTCGGAAGTCGTAAGCATAATCACTCGAGCTTGGGGAAACTCCCCCCGAATTGTCGCTAACGCGTCGGTGCCAGTCGAGCCCGGCAAGCGCTGGTCCATAAGGGTAATATCTGGCTTGTGACGGCGGAATTCAACAACAGCGTCGTTGGCATTGCCTACGGCTGCAACCACACTGATGTCTGGCTGTGATGTAAGGATCAAAGCCAGTCCTTCCTGAAACACCGGATGATCTTCGACTATCAAGACCCGAATAGCTGCAGGCAATACTTCACCTACTTTCAAACTTCAAATTAACTCCAACCGGTCCCGAGTTTCAATGGCTCCAAAGGACCAGCGGCGAGATCTGACCGACGCCGGATTCTGGCAATGACCATTTGCATGGGCAACAGAAAGGCCCCCTCGCAGGCGGGCCCTGTTGCACTACAGCGGATCAAAAAATGTATAAAGGGCACTCAGGCGGTTATTAGATACTACCGCTACGTTGAGGCCCGTTATCTGTGGCTGCTTATTTGGAGGGCCGTAGCCCCAAGCTAATCTGCCAATACCGTGGAAGCATTCGGGAGCACTCAACTCTGAGCAGACAAACTGCGGAAACTGTTCTTGAATACTATGGATCGCTCGGTCAATCGAGTTAACACCAGCAAAGGCTCCGGACCTGCAAATAAAAACCCCGTCGTGGTTCCAGATAACTGCAATTGCAGCGCGGCGCTTCGCCGAATCACGTTCGCCAAACACCGTATAGAGATGCTGCTTCAGAAGAAGATCGGTCTTATCGATCATTTCGACGTCCTGGAGTACAGCAGTGTTCGGCCAGCACGCGATTGATCAAATTCAGGATTGCTTTAATTTCGCGTCGATCACCGCTTGAGCGAGGCGCAATCTCACTCTCAACAGAGCCGATGTGGATACGTGCGCCAATTCCTTTTGACGCGTAGGTGGCTTCTCCTCGTTCCGTTTGCCTCGTCTTGATCTCCTCTTATGACTGTGAGCTTTGTCCCCGATTCACGACCACTCTAAATCAAATAGCGAATATCCTGCATTTTTCTTCAGGTTCTGACGCCCGATATGGCAGTGCGTGGGCTGGCGACCGATGGAACTTTTCATAAAAGCCCACGACCTAATCGTGTGTCAGATGGTGAGACAGGAGCGAATAGTCATCGACGATTCCCTATGGCCGTGAACGCGACCCACGGCAAATCAATCAACGGTTTGCCCGTTAGAGGGAAAGCGGCGAGACGGAGCCCGTTTCCGGCATCACAGTCCGACTCTGATCGCCAACGTCACTGATTTCCGAAGCCAGCGACAACTCAAATCCTCATCGCCAATATAAGATCATCTTGGAAATCACCACTCAAAGGTTGTGGAGGAAGATCAAAAAGGGTTACTCCAGGGCCGGGTGCGTTGAGGTTCGCCGAATCGTCAGAACGTTATCCCTAGATCGACCCAAGCCCTTATCGGCGCGCCTGGCGAGAAGAATGTTACGCTCTGCGCTGGCGCGCTTCCGGCGTAGGGTCCCGTGGTGTATGCCGGGAAGGGCAGGGATTGGATCGCACCCTGGCTGGTGAGTGCTGTGTTCGAGAGCCACGCCGCCGTGTAGTATTCGTGATTGAAAAGATTATCGATCTGTAGAGCTAATTGAAGATGCCGGGTGAGATCGTAACGGGCGCGGAAGTTGGTGATGGCGTAACCCGGCGAAACACCAGGTCCCTGGTAGTACACACCATCGGCTTGATACGCATTGTTCTCGTTGCCGCGCGCGTACGAACTCGACATAACCACTTCGTCAAGATCGAACCCGAGTCTCGAGGTAGCCTGGAAATCCAAATAGGCCTTTCCGGTATGCTTCGGAATGAGTGGAATTCGATTCCCTGGGTGAACCGTGATAACGCCATCGAGACCCGGATATCCTTGCAAACTGATGTCATTCGTGTTGTTGGCCGAGCCATCAAGGACCTCTGTGCTCTGGTAAGTGGCCGACAGAAATGTCCAATCCAGGCCCCAGGTTACACGTCCGATGCGCCCGTCTAGATCTGCGTCGAACCCTTCCCGCAGTGTTTTGGCAAAGTTCTGAAAATAACCGGTGCCGGTCTGGGGCGCCGCGATGAAAAGGATGTCGTTGTGGTTTTCGGCCCGGAACGCTCCTACATTCCACCGAACGTTTTGGAGGAACGATAGCTCCGGCTTCCCGCGTACGCCAACCTCCCACGTGTCCGTGACCACCTGCTGGAGCGGCGGGTCAGAGGACAACGAATTGGGCAAGCTACAGGGAGCGCTCGGATCGGCACAGCCGAGTTCGATGGCCGTGGGCGCACGGCTGCCTTGAGAAAATCTCGCGTAGGCATTCACGCTGGAGATTGGACTCCAGGTAATCCCAACGGCTGGGTTGAATCGTTGAAACACATAGTCGCCGGTGAGCGAACCGGGACCAGCTATAGGGTTGAGAAGATCCGTGTTATCGACGGTGGCCCGGTTATAGCGTCCGGAGACCGTCACATTCACATTCTTGGGAAGAGTGAGCGTGTCTGTGAAGTAGAGGCTCCAGTTCGGCGTGACGCCGTGCAGAGCGACTTGTGAATCGACGGGCGACCCATTCACGCTCGTCGATCCATCCTGCCATGCCGGAACACTAGTGAGTGTGTAGTTAGGATTGACATAAGCGTAGCCCGTAGTCTGTGCATAGTCGATGATGCCGCGGTCAAAAACCGCTCCGGCGGCGAACTGATTGCGCCCGATCTTCGGCGCGGTAATCCATGTAAATTGCCCGGAAAAACCGAATTCTTTCTGCACCTCTTTCGAGTAGATGTTGACGCCATCGCACGTTTGGTCCGGGTCTCCCAGCGTCAGCGCTTCCGCGATACAGGGCCACTTCGGAAACGGTGTGTTCGCGATGTTGGCGCCGCTCGCCGGGAAACCGGTATAGCCCGCTGCTGTGAGGACCGCCTGCTCGTCCGGCGTTGATTGATAAATATCCTGACCGACCGCATCATCGTTGAAATTGGCGTCGATTGCCTCGGTACGGATGTTGCGGAACCAGGCATTGCCGGAGAACGCGAGCGCGTCGCTGAAAGTGTGGCGGGCGATGAAATTGAAAGAAGGAGAGCGGTTCGCGGTGCTATCGGGAATGGAATAGACACTTGAATAGTTCGTTGCGAGCAAGCGGTAGTCCTGCAAGCCGTTCCCGAGCAGGGTATTGTAGGCGTATGACATGGTAAGCGCGAGGTCGGTTTTGGTTGTACGCCATCCCAGCCGCGCAAACCCTTGGCGAACATCCGAAGGCGAATCTTCGCGCCAACCCGATTCGTGGAAGCCGAGCCCCGTAAGAAACCAGTTGAACCCTGTGGCTCCGCCGCCGCCCCATTGGCCATCAACCTCCTTCCGTCCGCTACTGCCGTACAATAACCCTCCACTCAGGCCGGGGCTGCTGATACCGCTCTTGGTCGTGACCGACAGCGCTCCTCCCAACGTGTTCAGTCCGAACAGAGGGTCCGAACCAGGCACGAGCGTCACCTCTGAGATCGCATCTTTAGGAATCAGATCCCAGCTCACCACATCGCCGAACGGTTGATTTTGCCGTACGCCGTCCACATAGACCGAAAGGCCCTCGGGCGTGCCGAGCAGTGGCGAAGCCGTGTAGCCCCGGTAATTCACATCGGGCTGGAACGGATTGCCCTGCATTTCGTTGAAATACACGCCGTTCAGCCGCCGGTTCATGAAATCCCCAAGCTCGAGCGCGCCGCTGTTCTTGATATCGGCCGCTGTCGCTGTCTGGACAGGGGCCGCGATCTGGTCAGTTGTCAGGTTGGTCCCGGCGAGTGGCGTCGTCGAGACCACGTCCAGTTTGGAAATCTGAGAAGTGAGGGCCAGCGTAACAGTTCGCGAAATGGGCGTTGCAGACTGTAGATCGATCATTAGGGACTGGTTGGCAAACCCGGCTCGGGAAATCTCCAGCCGGTAGCGGCCGTACGGCAAATTGCCAAAGGTATACCTTCCCCGCATATCGGTTTGAAAATTGCGCTGCACTCCTGGTGCGAGGCTCTCCAATTTCCCCGACGCTTGCATTGCCGCGCCTGATGGGTCCTTTACTTGAATGTGGATCTTGCCGTTCGGAATTTGACCTTGCATGCTTACGCTGGCAAGCAAAAGAGCCACAGCCACGTACCCGCGCCCAAGCCATCGCCAGCATCGGCGTTTCAAACTGCCCACACATATGTATTCCGTTTGCCGGTGTTTTGTTCAGGCTTTTGTGAAAAATAATTGTGATCTGGTTTTATCTGAACCGGGTCAGCGGTTGATCGGTATGAAAGTATTTCTTATAAGCGTCAATCCAGTTCGTTGCAATTTCGCGTTGGGCGGTTACCAGATCAAGCTGTCCTTCACAAACCAGGTCCCGAAGATGATCTTCTAACGCGTCTTTGACTTGCGCGTTCCAAACCGTTGCTTTTTTGGATTGAGGCCACAAGTTGTGAATGTCGTCCGCTCCTCCGAGAGCGGGCGTCACCAGGTAATCGATCTCGTAAGCGCTCGGATCCGCGGTCCGTATTCCGTATTCATCAAAGATCCTTCGCCGGAGCGCCACCGGTACCGCCTTGTTGTTCGCATTTGAGTCATTACAGACTTCCCGCCAGCTCTCCAATACGGTGGCGCCAGGAGTGAGGCTAGGATTTGGGACCGCGACGGAGACCACCGGCTCGGCGGTTTGCGCGTTCCACAGACGCGAAATGAAAAATGTCATCGCCGCGACTGCGCACGCCGCTCCCAAAATCATCCAAGACATTCTTAACGGGCTGGTTCGAAGCCGGTGCAGCCAAGAGGGCCTTTGTGTACCTGCGACCTCAGCCAGCCGCGCCTTCAGCAGCGCGCGAGGGCCGGCGGAAGGCGGAATCTGCGGGTCGAGGCGCCGGTGCAGTCGCATAAATTCACCAATCGCCCCCTCCATTTCTTGTTTGCGCGTCCGACAGTCCCAGCAGCCGGCAATATGCGACTGAACGCGTGCCTCGTCTACGGCGGAGAGCTCGCCATCTATGGCCATGAGCAGTGTTTGATCCGAAAGATGCGATTCTTCAGCTGCCATAATTCACCGTTCGAGGGCGCGCCTAATCTGCGACAGAGATCGTTCGAGGCAAACAGATACTGAGCCGAGCGATATATCCAGAACCTCCGCGATCTCACGATATCGGAGCCCCTCCGCCCGCAGATACAGACACCAACGATTCTGGTCCGGCAATTCCCGCACTATGGCGAGAAGCCGCTTCTGTCTTTGATTATTCATACACTGATCTTCCGGGTTTGGACTCGGATCGACCACCCAGTTCTCTGCGCCGCTTATCGGTTCTGGAATAATTGCCCAATCTTTTTGATTTCGCCGGTGCTTTAGGGCCAGATTGTGCGCAACCCGAAACAACCAGCCACGAAGATGCTGGCGCGATCTACCTCGCCGCAGATGCTCGAAGAGAGCAAGGAACGTTTCTTGAACGATATCTTCTGAATCCGAATTAGCGAGAGAACAGCCCAACAGATAACGGAGCAGCCTGTCCCTTAGCTGATCGAAGAGCTCGACGACTTCTTCCTGTACGGGAGAGACCGTATTCGCTTGGTCAACCTCGGCCGCCGGAGCACCCGCGATGGCAATTGATTCTGGAGGGGGTTCCGGCATTTCTATCCGACCGTAACTCTCATGTTATGCAAAGCTGTCTACCTGAATATTCCTTTTGCTGCCGTTTTGTTCATTTTTTTAGCGATCTTGCCACAAATAAATCTTCAGGCGCCGAACCGCTGGAAATGCCAGGACGGTGTATACTGATCTAGCCTGGGAGGCCGAAATGGAAATCCGGGCGTATTTCAGGAGAGGTAGCCAGCCATGTTGCACGTACATGAGGGACAGTGCGGACTCTGTGTTTATTTTGGTGAGGAGCACCCGCAGGATGAGAAGCTTGTGAGACTGCGCAAATCGATGGAAGCGGCTGAAGATCTATTAGACTCGTGTGGCCACCCGAAACATGCGCC
>JBAUZG010000375.1:0-12435 GCA_049585195.1 Bryobacteraceae bacterium
GCGCAACCAGCCGGTCGCGCTCCTTCTGGGTCATTACGAGTTGGTCCGTTTCCAACTCCCCAGCGTGCCCTTGTCAATAGGACATTTCTATTTGGCACGATTAGGACATTATCATTTTGCGGTGACATTCTATAAGTTTACTCGCCAATTCGGGTCATCGCAGGATATACTTGCAACCGTGTGGCCGGCTAGCCGGACACCCTGTTCAGCACGGCGGCGCAACGGATGTTAACAGGGGGATATTCTCAACAAGCTTCTCGCTGTTTGGATACTCGAGCAAGATGCTGTCGCCCCCATTCGCAGATCTTTTCAAGAGCCGGCGCCAAAGTCATACCGTATTCCGAGATTGAATAGGACACGTGCGGAGGCGTGCTCTTCCTGTCATGTCTCACGATGATTCCGTCATTTAGGAGTTCATGCAGGTGACGAATCAACATCCGCTCCGTAATTCCTGGGATGCTACGGCGCAACTCGTTCGTGCGCATCGGGCCGTCCAATAGGCGCCAAAGAATAGTTCCTTTCCAACGTCCATCGATCACCGATAGCATCGCGTCAATGGGACAGGGGGAACTTTCCTTTTTGGATACAGGCATTACAACAAGCCACTATCATACTGACAAATTAGTCAGCACATCACGTTGAGTCAGTTGGCCCGGGATCATCGTCACAAAGCTGAGATCTTATTCAAGGAATGAAAACTGATGCACTTTCTCGATCTAGCGACTATTCTTTGCATGGGCTTCATGATTGGCAACGAGCTTGCGGTTTCTGTCTTTGTCAACCCCACTCTCTGGGAGCTAGACGAACATGCGCGGGCAAAAGCGTCAAGCCTACTTGCCCGCTCCCTCGGCAGAATCATGCCTTTCTGGTACACCCTCAGCCTGATTCTTCAGATTATTGAAGCCTACGTCCGTCGGCGCGGAGCGACTCTCAATCTCCTTCTCGTCGCCATTATGATTTCGATCGCTATCATCGTCTACAGCGTCTCGGCGCTAGTGCCAATCAATAACCGCATTGCTCGATTGGCGTTAAATGATTTGCCGGCGCACTGGTGGCAGGATCACCAGAAATGGGACGCCCTTCATCGTTGGCGGATTCTGTTTCTCATCGTGGCGATGGTATTCCTCACCTACGGACTGCTGTCGGCGGGATAACTTGCGCAGCATAAGGTGGGGCATGCGTGAATGCCGCAACCCACTAGCCGGCTCAGACAAGTGGATGTAGGCGAAAGATTCCGGTTGACACTCGACGCTGAGCGGCCCTAAGCTATACCTAGCTAGATATGCCAAAGAGCCAGAACGACAAGCTGCAGGGAACTCTGACTCTGCTTGTGTTGCGTACCTTGGATGCGCGCGGGCCGTTGCACGGCTATGGCCTGTGCGCTCATATTCACTCCGTTTCCGACGAACTGGTTCAAGTGGAAGAGGGCTCGCTCTATCCGGCATTGCATCGCATGGAGCAGGATGGGTGGATTTCCTCGACGTGGGAACTGACGAATAAAGGACGCAAAGCAAAGGTCTATGCCATTACAGCGCAGGGAAGGAAGCAATTGGCCGATGAGCGGGAGATCTGGGCGCGGTTGACGCGCGGGGTCGCACGAGTTCTCCGGTATTCGTGATTTGAGAGAAGGCGATCATGCCCTGGTACGCGCGTTTGCGGAATGTATTTCGCCCCGGACGGCTGAACGAAGAGCTCGATGGCGAATTGGCGTTTCACATTGCCGAGACTGTGGATCGGCTAGTGGATGAGGGAGTGCCGGAGGCGGAAGCGTGGCGGCAGGCCCGGCGGCGGCTGGGCAATTACTCCATTCAAAAGGAGAGGACACGAGATATGAACGTTGTGGGATGGCTGGAGGCGGCGCGCGCCGATATCTCGTACGGGCTGCGTCAGCTAAAGCTAAACCCCGGATTTGCCTCGGTAGCCGTTCTTTCGCTCGCGCTGGGCATAGGTGCAAATACCGCGATTTTCCAGCTATTAGATGCGATACGCCTGCGCGGATTAGCGGTCAAGGATCCGTGGCAGTTGGTGACCATCGCGCGGGCAGGCAATGAAGGCGATTTCTTTACTGCCGGCTCGTATTCATCGAGAGAACAAGCGTTCACTTACGTGCAGATGGAGGAGCTGCGGAAGCACCAACAGGCTTTCTCGGAGATGCTCACGTTCTGGCCAACGCGGTTCAACCTGAGCGAATCGGGACGGTCCCGTTATGCCGAGGGCCTGTTGGTGAGTTCCAATTTTCTAAATGTGCTCGGGATTGCGCCCATAGCGGGAAGAGGCTTGTCAGCGGAGGACGACAAAGTCGCGTGCTCCTCCGGATCTGCTGTATTGAGCTACGGTTTCTGGCAGCGTGAGTTTGGCGGGAACCTCGATGTAATTGGCAAGACCATAAGCCTGGATGGGCACCGTTTTCCCATCGGCGGAATTACCCCTTCTTCTTTCTTTGGCGTCGAACCGGGACAGCGCTTCGACGTGGCGCTCCCGCTGTGCGCCGATAACGTGTTTGCGAAAGACGGCAAGGGTCGCGCCTTCGACCGAACAGCGTGGTGGCTGACTCCGATCGCACGCTTGAAGCCCGGATGGCCCGTGGAACGGGCGTCAAGGCACGTGGCCAATCTATCACCCACGATTTTTCGGGAAACGGTGCCGGCAGAATACCGGCCTGATTTCGTCAAGAGATACCTCAACAACAAATTTAAAGCAGTCTCTGCGAGCGCGGGTGTTTCCGCGCTGCGAAGGCAATTTGCGAATCCGCTTTGGATCCTGATGGCGATTACGGGGTCGGTGCTGCTTATTGCGTGCGCGAACCTGGCGAATCTCTTGCTGGCGCGCGCTAGCACCCGCGAACGGGAGATTGCGGTACGACAGGCTGTGGGAGCCTCACGTCGCCGGCTGATGATGCAACTCCTTACCGAGAGCCTTCTGTTGGCGGCAGCCGGAGCTCTACTTGGAATGTGCCTGGCACAGGTATTGAGCCGTACGCTCGTAGCGTTTCTTAACGGGGATTATAACTCAATCGCTGTGCCAATGGGATTGAATTGGCATGTATTTGGATTTCTCGCCGGGTTGGCGATTCTAACCTGCATTCTTTTCGGACTGGCTCCCGCGATTCGGGCCAGTGGTGGTGCGCCGGCAGCAGCCATGCACGGCGCTCGCACGTCCACTGCAACGCGTGAGCGCAACGCTCTTCGCCGCATATTGGTGATGACACAAGTCGCGCTCTCGCTGGTTCTTCTGGTAGCGGCCCTATTGTTCAGCAGGAGCCTACAGAAGTTGCTGGCGATGAATTTGGGATTTGATTCGCGCAATGTTCTAGTGGCGAGTGTCACGGCAAGCGGCCCGGGCCTGGAAAACCCGGAAAAACGGAAGGTATTGTTCCGCGAACTCGAAGCGCATATCGATTCGCTCGGCGGCGTGGCTTCGGCGGCCGTGGTTGGGTTCACGCCGTTTAGCGGGAACGGATGGAACGAAAATGTGCACGCCGATGATGACGCGGCTCGCACGGGAGGCAAGGAGTCCTGGTTCAACAGCGTGGGACCGCGTTATTGGGCGACCATGGGCACGCCGTTGCTTGCGGGACGCGATTTTAATAGTCACGACGACTTGGGCGCGCCCAAGGTCGCGTTGGTGAACCAGTCGTTCGCAAAGCATTTCTTTGCGGGGAAGAATCCAGTGGGAAGAAGTTTCCGGGTGGAAGGGTTCGCAGGCAAACCAGACAGCGTCTATGAAATCGTCGGACTGGTTGGAGATACCAGGTATAACGATCTCAGAGAGCCGGAGCCGAGTATCGCGTTCCTCCCAATGGACCAGAATGAGCACCCGGGAAGCGATAGGACGTTTGTGATCCGGGGGCGTGGGTCGCTAAGCTCACTCGAATCCGCCATTCAGCGCGAAGCGGCGCAACTCAATTCGAATTTGCTCTTTGATTTCCGCGTGCTCGACATGCAGATTCAGCAGTCCGTCTTGCGAGAGCGCCTGATGGCAAATCTCTCAGTCGCTTTCGGCGTATTGGCCGGGTGTCTTTCAACGTTAGGTCTATATGGGGTGATGTCGTATATCGTGGTGCGGCGAAGAAACGAAATTGGAATTCGTTTTGCCCTGGGGGCGAGCCGAAGCAATATCTACCGGCTGATCGCAAGAGACGCGACGATCATGGTGGCTGCAGGGTTGTCGATCGGCGTCGTTGCGTCGCTGTTTTTATCACAATATGCTGAATCGCTCCTATTTGAGCTGAAGGCGAAGGACCCTCTCACCTTAATTTTGGCGCCGGCGCTGCTCGCGATCACCGCGACAGTTGCGACGCTAATACCTGCCAGGCGAGCCGCACAGTTGCAGCCGATAACAGCGCTGCGCGAAGAATAAGTTATTCCGTTGCCACGCGCGGTGGTCTGCTTTGGTTCTTCGTAGTCGCGAGAAACTCGAGCTCATATTCGTATTAATCACGCCCGTACCATTCACACGATCGTTACAGAGCTGATCCGCCCAATACCTCGATGCCGGTGCCTGTTTCACACGACCACTCCCTGGCGGTCGTGGCTCGGAAACGAAGCTTGTGGATTCAACTGTTTGGCCGAGCCGCGCACGCAAGTAAGCGGTCCGGTGACGAAGTTCGGTTAGGACGGGCGCTTCGCCATTTCGCTGCAATTGCACTTTCCGCTGAAACTGAGAAATTTGTAGCGGCACAGCACACGTTCGAGCAGCGAAAAACTCAGCCCGCGAAAGCTATTTCTAGCCATATGGTCCGTACTCGATCAGAGTCCTGCGGCGGGATTGCCTGTCGGCGGCGGGGCGTGATCGACGGCAGCGGGAGGCCCCAGCAACTCCGTCAGGAGCGGTTTCAGTGCATCTGCCCAGAGTTGATATGCCTTCACAGTTGGATGGAGCTTGTCTGTTGCATTCATCATGCCCTCGAACAGCCTTCCATCGCTCCCGGCGAGTTTGTCATTGATGTTCAGATACCTAAGCTTTTGGCCATCCGCGATCCTAGACAGGTTGCTGTTGATCTTGTCTATGATGGGCATTAGCGCGATATCGTCATTTCTTGGGAAGAGCCCCATGACTATGATCGTCGCGAGCGGCGCCTTCGTTTGAATCACATGCACAATGGCCTCAAGGCCTCGAGTAACGCCGTCTGCTTTCGCATCTGCGCTCTCCTGGATCGACGGATCGCCGACGTTATTTGTGCCGGCGAGCAGAACGACGACTTTGGGGTTAACTCCATCCAATTCGCCGTTCTCTAAACGCCAGAGAATGTTCTGTGTTTGATCGGCGCCCCATCCAAAATCCGCTGCATTCCAGCCAAAGAAGTTGTGTTTCCAATTGGCGAGCAGGTTGGGGTAATCGAGAGCACCCCACCTTCGCGTGATTGAGTCGCCCTCGAAGTAGACGTCGATTGCGCCCTGCTTTGCTTTCGCAAGCAGTTGGGAGTGAGCAACTAAAGAATTTGCGTCCGTTCGAAAAACCGGCTGATCGGCCGGAAGTTTCCATGGCACCGGGTGATAGTCGAGGAACTTGTCCGCCCACGGGATGAAGTACTTCCAGTTTGGGGCGTCGGTATGGCCCGCGTCATGCTGGCGCCATGCAAGTTGGCCATCGAGCAGCCCCGTGTTCACTGGCGGCATCTTCGCACTGTGATAGTCGTCATTCACTCCCAGGTCCTTCGCACCCAGTAGCCGAAAGACAGCACCCGCAGCCACGGTCGCCATGAAACTGCCCTGCTGATCCAGCCATTTTGCGTCTCCCATTTTGGGAAGCCCATAGCTGATAAATGTCAGCCGCGGCGCACACAGCGCAATCAGTTCATTCGAGTCCACCGGCAAGTTGCTGGCGTTCTCGCTTCCGAATGAAGCCTGAGCTGCTCCGTACTTCAAAAAGTTGCCGGCCATCCAGTGATACTCGCCGGACCCCGTGAGATTTTCCACCTCTTCTCCGAAATTGCGTCTGTGCGGTTTGGCACCGCCTTCACCGGAGGAACCCACCAGCACCACAGCAAAGCGAGTATCGAATGCCATGGTCACGAGCGCGGCCTTTCCATAACGCGAGACCCCCTCGATGCCAACACGCTTCGCGTCAACGCTCTGGTCCGTCTGCAGATAATCGAGACCGCGAGAAGCGCCCCATGCCCATGCTCGCAATGCACCCCAGTCTTCCGGCTTTCGAGGCCGACCTTTATTCGTGAGGCCAATGATCCCCTTCGTCAGGCCTGCGCCGTTATCTGCTTGAATGCCACCGGTATCGAGGAGAGCGTATCCCCACCCTCCGGCGATGAGTTGTTCCGTCGAAGGCGGATCGGTCCCCATCATTTTCTTAAATTCCGGATGGCTTGCTATGAGCCGACGAATAGCCGCGCTGCTGAACATGATCATCACGGGCACGGGACCTTTCGCATTGCCCGGTGTCACCAGCGTCATCTCGATATCTACGTGAATCGAAGGGCACGTCGAGTTGTCCACGTGTCCTATCAACTGCTTCTCAACCACAGGGAAAACACCGGCGCTCGAATTGGTTGTACTCTTCACGGCCCAAGTCACTTTAGGCACGTACGGCGGGATGCGGCCTACCACCTCGCGCTCGAAATCCTCGACAATCTCCGGGCGGCGCTGGTTCCACCACTGTCCCGATGAGGTGACCTTTTGCCCGTTCTTCAATGTGAGCGCATCGGGCAAATCTCCAAATGGATTGGCCTTCGCCTCATCGTAGTTGGCGTGATTGGCGTCTTTCTCATTCCCGCTCGGCCCAGGACGGAGCGTTTTGATACCCAGCTGATCCATCATGTTCTGATGGTCCTGTTCTCGCGTCCAGTTCAGCGGCGGCGATTGCTGTCCCATGGCCATCTGACAAACGAGGGCTAAAGCGCCGAACGTCGCTGCCCTCGACAGCTCGTGTTTGGAGCGCGTGACAAAAATCATGTTGGGCTCTCGAACAGAGATGTTATCGGACTCCGATCGGGGATGCTGGTCGTGGCCGGTCCTACTGATCCAACCAGCGAGACGCCACGAATCCCCGTGCATCAAACCGGCAAGGATGGCAGAACTAGATATTATGTCCACAAGTTTTTAAGGTTTTTGAGAGCGGCAGTACTTGTAATTGCTGCTGTCTTCCTACAGCCAGCTCACGTGTTAACCCAAACACGGCCCGCACAGCCTAAGGAGGTTGCTGGAATCCCGGTGAACTACGATGAGGCGCACGTTGGCAATTACACTTTGCCGGATCCACTGCGTTTGACTAATGGCAAGCCAGTGCGCGATGCGAAGACCTGGTACACCCAGCGGCGGCCGGAAGTTGTGCGCTTGTTTGAAGAAAATCAATTTGGGCGAAGTCCGGGTGCGCCGGCAGATTTGACCTATGATTGCTTCGATACAGGCACGCCTGCGTTTGAGGGCACAGCTATTCGTAAGCAGACAACGATTTATTTCTCGCGCGACAAGACAGGCCCCAAAATGGACCTGCTGGTTTATCTGCCGGCGAAGACACAGAAGCCGGTGCCTCTGCTCCTTAGCATTAGTTTTACGGCCAACTCTGTCACGGTTAGCGATCCAGATGTGAAGGAGGGTGAAGTATGGAACAGAGAGCACAAGAAAGTGCCCGGCAAGCTGGGAATGGCCATTGGCAAGATCGATGTGGTTCCGCTGATTAATGCAGGTTTCGGGTTCGCAACCGTTTATTACGGCGACATTGAGCCTGATTTCGACGGCGGCTTGCGGTATGGAGTACGGGCGCTCTACTTGAAGCCCGGGCAGACACAGCCCGCACCGGATGAATGGGGAGCGATTGCCGCCTGGGGTTGGGGACTGAGCCGGGTGTTGGATTATCTAGGAAGGGATCCAGGGATCGACGGAAAACGCGTGGCATTATACGGCGCCTCGCGGCTAGGAAAGACCGTGCTGTGGGCCGGGGCGCGCGATACGCGCTTCGCAGCCGTGATAGCTTGCTGCTCTGGAGAAGGAGGCGCCGCGCTAAGCCGCCGAAACTATGGTGAGACGATAGCGCATTTGACTGCGCCGAGCCGATACCCATATCAATTCTGCGCCAACTACGCGAGATTCGCGCAACACGTGGATCAGCTCCCTGTGGACGCCAACATGCTCATCGCGCTCATGGCGCCGCGACCGTTACTCCTGCAGACTGGTGACACCGATTATTGGTCCGATCCGAAGGGCGAGTTCTTAGCGGAAAAAGCGGCGGGGCCTGTCTACGCGCTGCTCGGGAAGCAAGGGCTGGACACGAATGAATGGCCACCCGCGGGGGTAGCGATTATGCACACACTCGGTTACTACATGCACTCGGGAGGGCACGGTACGCTCGCAAGTGATTGGCCGCAGTTTCTAAAGTTTCTACAAATTCAGCTTGACGACACCAATACCGCTCCTAGCTCTCGCTCACCTTCGTGAAAAGTATCGGGATGATTGTTCAAGACTTGCCTCTTGGTCCCATTTTGATTTCTACTCCTTCGTCAAATAATGGGCTTTCCGCCAGTGACGGCAACAGTCGCACGATCTGGCTGTACAGAAATTGGCTCCACAGCAGACCATTTAACGGCGCCCTCAACAATAACTTGTGTCGCGACAGTTGATAGATTGGAATGGAAAAGGCAGTCCGCAGGTTGTCTGCATGATCGGGCTGCTCTTCGCTGCGGCTGATGGTTTGGAGCTAATTGATTAGGAAGAAAGTGGTGTGGGATGGCGCCTATAAGAATGCATTAGGTTCCAGCGCCTGTAATGGGCGTGGGGGTTCAAGTCTCCCATTCGCACCATAGAAGATAAGAGACTTACGCGCCGACCACAATAAAGACCAACCGCGCGAGTTGGGACTTGAGTGAACCTTATGACTGAACCAAGCAAAGAAGAATTGCTGGCACGCATTGCAGAACTAGAGCGCCAGGCCGGACAAAAGAAGAGCCCTGGCTCCGTCTCGTTTAAGGTGAGCGATAAGGGCGCCGTAAGTGTCTATGGCATGGGCCGGTTCCCGGTTACTCTCTATTACGAGCAATGGCTCAAACTGTTGGCGGCGGCTGAAGAGCTGCGCGCGTTTCTCGAAGACAACAAGAGCCGCCTCAAGCTGAAGGAAGAGGGTTGAGTTTCTAGCCGGCTGCAGGGCTTCTTGTACGTGTCTTCTTCACGATTGTTCCGGGAGTTGAATCGCGTCAAAGTATCGCATTCTCGTGGCTCGATCCAGGCTGTCGCGATTGCTTTCTTTCTGGCATTGGCCGGACTGTCAATGGCGATCTATCTCGTCTCAGTTCGAAGCTCAAATGGTCCGCAGTTTGGAAAGAGTAAGAAGGTATCTATGACGCTCAGTAGAGGTAATGGGATCATCGACACGCCCAGCAATCACTCGGTGGACGAAACAGTCGAGAAGCTCAAGAGGATCCTGGAAGCGAAGGGAGTCACTCTGTTCGCGTTGATCGACCACAGCGGAGAAGCGGAAAAAGCCGGAATGAAAATGCTTCCAACTAAGCTGCTAATCTTTGGGAGCCCCATGGCCGGAACTCCAATCATGCTGGCTGCTCCCAGCATCGCCATCGATCTCCCGCTTAAGATTCTGATCTGGGAAGATCGCCACGGCAAAGTCTGGGCTTCATACAACAGCCCGGATTATCTACAGGAGCGGCACGGCGTACCGCGCGAGCTGCTACAGAATATCGCAGTGGCCGGAGCGCTGGCAGCTAAAGCGGCTGAGTAGCGCGAGCCAGCATCGACCGGCCGGAAGCTTGGACCTATCCAACCTTGCGATGAGGACAAATAACGGAAATAGCCAGAGTTCTCGAAGGCGAATTTACTTGAAAAGAGACTGAGTCGACGCTGGATTCGATGTCGATAGCAACGCCGTCCGTGAGGCAGATGCCCGCCGCGAATACAACAGGCAGCATTCCTCTCTTCATCACCCGCATCACAGGCGCGGCTTCGCGCTGGCCGAAGCATCTCGATCGCCAGCCGGAAATGAGCTCCGGGTTTTCGATAACGGCGAGCCGGTTTTGAAGAGCCTCGTGCCTGAGGTGCCAGAATTGCTCGATCAGGTGCTCGCCTCCCGGCCCCCGAATGCAATCGACGACCAAGAGAGCGAACGGCTTCAGAAACCGGACACAGCGCCAATGCTCGAATCCCCGATAGCTGCATTCGGCTTCCGCAACATCCTCGGCGGCGGAACTGTCCCAGCGCAAAATTCGGACCCTCGGCGTATTGGTCCATCGAAAAGGGCCTGCCGGCTCGGCCTGGTCAAGACCGTCGATTCGAACTGTGTTGTGGGCCGCTGTTCCGCGAAATGCACTGCGGTCTTGGGCATTGCCGACATATGTGAACGTACCTGGGTCAATCAGCAGATCGGCCCCCGCGATGCAGGCTGTCAAGCTGAGCGCGTCGGCGTGACTGTGTCCGGCGGAGCCCGTGCCCATCGGCCCCGCGTCCAGGATGATCGTCGAATTCTCAGCCTCGAAGAAGATTAACCCCGAGTCGGGAAACAACGTTGAGGATGGTGTTTCGTTCCGCAATGCTGATGAGGGCAAATCATCCTTGACATGAAGCCACCAGTAAGCCTGGCTATGATAGTCCGCAGGTTCGCACGGCCAGCGCTCCTCTCCGAAAAAGGCGTTACAGCAAGCCAGGGTCGCCCGGCCAAACGTGTCACGCTCGCCGTAGGGATGAAACCACCTGCCTCCGTCGTCGTCACCTAGGAACGGCAAACGCCGACCGGCTCCCAGCACCCGGCTCAAAAATTCAGCCATGCGCTCGACCGTCGACCGAAGACTCGCGTCCGGCGGCTCGAGAACCGCATGAAAGAGGAACATGTCGAGAGCGTAAACGTGGTAGTAAGTCGATTGTTCGAAGTGGCTGCCGTCCGCGCGAACCTGGCTTTCAATCTGGGCGCGGACAACTTGCCTTCCGGTTTCCCGCGCGCGCGCGGCATTTGGCAGGTGCGGAAATAAGGCGCCAAGCGCATGCAGGGCAACTGCTTCTCCTAACAGGTGCGTATTTGGGGAGAAGTAGATAGACAGGTTGTTCTCCAGGTGGAGCGAATGAAGATATAGTCCCCTTTCGATCTGTCCTTGCGTGTGCCGCGCGAGATGAGGCCCGGCCAGATGCATCACCCAAGCCCAGGACATCGCGCGAAACGCTACTTCAAGCGCGCTCGCCCAATTTATTCCGCGCTGAAACGGGTTTTGTTCTAGCCAATCTAGAATCTCGTTCTCGATCTCTCGCAAATATCGCGTGTCACCTGAGAACAAGAACGCCTGCGCCAACACGACGAGATGCTGGTGGCGATTCAATTCCCAAATCCATTTGTGATCGCCTGCCCGGGCGACGTCGAGGTACGGGACCAGCCTGAAATAACGAGTGCCGCTTGTTTTACCGTTCTTGTAGTCCAGGCGCCAATCAATCGAAGGCCCCGTCTTGATCTGGCTTCCGAAGACGGGAAATTCATGGCTCAGGATTTCGCGGGCAAGTTGCTCGATTTCGGCGGCGAAGGGAGCCCCGGCGAGCCGTCTTGCTACCTCGGCTCCATCAGGAAGAAAACCCGAGGCCGCTCCTCTCGCTTCGATTTGCGCCCTAGGCGGCGCGGCGAAGAGCCGTAGATTCGTGAGTTCCTGGCGGAGTCGATAGCCGATTTCCCGAACGCTGCGCATGCGGAAGTTATCGCCATTTCTTGACAGCTTGGGCCTATCCAACCCGCAAAGCAGTCATGGGATCGATACGCAGAGCGCGCCGCGCGGGAATGTAGCTGGCTACCAACGCCACCGTTGCGAACAGCAAGGCGATGCCGGCAAATGTCACTGGATCGGTGGCGCTGACGTGGAAAAGCAAGTTCTTCATGATGCGCGTCAGCGCGAACGCTCCTGCGATACCGATTGAGATGCCGGCCAGCGCCAGATTCAGCGCGTGGCCGAGTACAAGCCTGAGAATGTCGCTCTGCTGCGCCCCTAATGCTCTCCGGATGCCGACTTCGTGCGTTCGCTGCGCCACCGAATAGGCGATCACCCCATAAATTCCAACTACGGCGAGCAGCACAGCCACGGCGGCAAACGACGCGAGCAGCGTCATTGTCAACCGGCGCTGACCGAGTGTCGCATCAAGCACAGCTTCCATGGTCTTGACATCTGAAACCGGCTGGTCGGGGTCAATTGCCATCACCTGGTTTCGAACGAGGCTAACGAAACGGAGCGCATTGCCCTGAGTCCGCACAACGAGGTAGGCCGTTTGCGGAGGATGCATGGCAGACGGAACGTAAAATTCCGGTCCCGCATCCGTTGCAAGTCCACCCTCGCGTACATCCGCGACAATACCCACGATCTCGACCCAGCCAGTTTTGTCCGCGCCCTCCCGCATGTATTGCCCCACCGGGTTTTGGCCATTCGGATATGCCGGCCAGAATCGGCGGGCAAAGCTTTCGTTGACGATGATCGCCGGCGGCGCGCCCGGAGTGTTGTCGCGCGCGGTAAACTCT
>JBAUZG010000376.1:0-3966 GCA_049585195.1 Bryobacteraceae bacterium
GATGGGGTGCTGACCGACGGCCATCTCTTCATGGTTCCGGACGGCCAGGGTGGGATGTGCGAAACGAAAGGGTTCGATTCCCAGGATGGAATCGCGCTGCAATGGTTGAGCTGGTTCGGGATTCAAACAGGAGTCATCAGCGGCCGGAATTCTCCCGCGACCGCAGAGAGAGCGCGCCAGGTGAAGATGACGTACGTTTACCAGGGGCATATCGAAAAGATTCCGATTTTGGACGAGATACTCAACAAGGCAGGCATCACGGGAGACCAGGTAGCCTATGTCGGCGACGATCTGACAGACACAGTGATCATGCGGCGGGTTGGGCTGACATTCGCGACCGCGAACGCGCGGCCACAGGTGAAACAGGTTGCGATGGCGACCACGGAAGCAATCGGCGGCTCAGGAGCTGTGCGCGAGGTAATCGAATTTCTGCTCGACGCGCAGGGAGCGTGGTCCAAGCTCCTGAAAAAATATGAAGTGGCCCTCTAATGGCGACTGTTACCGATAAGACAGGGCTAGTCATCGTCGCTTTCAACCGTCCGGGAGTGCTGCACCAATTAACCGGGATCATTGCCCAGCATGAAGGAGACATCCGGTCGGTATCGATCATCGAAGACGCGCCAACAGAGACTCGCATTTATTTCGAACTGGATTTGCCGGGGCCGGCCGAAACGCTCGCGGCGGATTTGCGAGCCCTGCCTGCCGTTCGTTCGGTTGAAATTGTGCAGACTCTGCAGAAGATTTACGGCAAACGAATCATCATCATCGGAGGCGGCGCGCAGGTTGGTCAGGTGGCCTTGGGAGCAATCTCGGAAGCAGACCGGCACAATATCCGCGGGGAACATATTTCGATTGACACCATTCCTTTGGTGGGAGAAGAAACACTTGCCGCGGCGGTCCGCGCGGTACGGCGCCTTCCCCGCGTGCGAGCTCTCGTTCTTGCTGGGTCGCTGATGGGTGGAGATATAGTGGCAGCTGTTCGCGAAGTCCGCGACCAAGGACTGCTGGTGATTAGCCTTAATATGGCCGGCAGCGTACCCGCCGCATCCGATCTGGTTGTAACCGATCCAGTTCAAGCGGGTGTTATGGCCGTTATGGCCGTTGCCGATACGGCGCAATTCTCGATCGAGCGCCTGCACCGCAAAGTCTTCTAAAAACGCAAAAAAGCGGCCCTTGCGGGCCGCCCCTTTTTGAATCCATTTAGTCTGAACTTATCTGGCCTGGAAAGCAAATTCCCGGAGCAGATCGCGCTGGCCGCTCTTGGTATTCGAAACCGAGTACAGCCGAAGGAAATAGGTACCTCGGCGGTGCAGGGGTGGCAAAGAAACCTGAGCCGATTCCTGCTTAATAGAGGCCGATCCGTGTGAAATTTCCCGGCCCAGGGCGTCAACCAGTTGCACACCGACTGCTCCGTCCGGAAGATCAATCGAGTTTAAGTGAACGCTGAGTGGCTGCCGTGATGGAACCGAAACTGATTCCACGCCGCGCCATGCAGCCAGGTTCACCTGTGCTGGCGCCACCGGCCACCGCAAGGCGAACTGAGCAGGAGCCACAATCAAAGCCGCAACCAATACGGCCAAACCCGCCGTCCAGCTCAAACGCATCGGCGTCAGCCAGGCTGCGATTCTTGTGAATAGCGGTTCGCGTTCTCTTGCCGTTTCGTGCTGCTCTTTCCATTCCGCGTACGCCACCCGCATTGTGGCGATGAAAGTTTCCGCTTTCTCGAGACGCACCACGCAGTCGGAGCACGCCAGGATATGTGTTTCCACAGTCTCCAACTCCTCGGCATTTGACTGCCGAAGTAAGTACCGCTCGAGAGATTCTTCGGAGGGATGTTCCCCAATCCTGATTTCCATATAAGTTGTCAGCAAAGTATCGCTGCCTCTCACAACATATGAGTGGGCGTTAATGCTCCTGTGTTCTCAAGAAAACCGAAAAAATTCCACTAGCGGTCAGCCTTTTCTTGCCAATCTCACCAAACCGGGCTTTTGCCCGCGACTTTAGAAGCCGGAACTGCGTTTCGGTGAGGCACATCTCTTCGCAGATTTTTTCTTGCGGTTCTTCATTCAGATAGAAGCGAACCAGAATGTCCCGATCTCTTTTCGACAGACTTTCCAGCACAGACTTCATTAATTCTTTCTTTTGCTTTGCTATCGCTTGCTGTTCCGGGTCACTTTTGCCGTCGATTACTAACACGCCCGACTCGATGTCGGTTTGGTCGCGCCTGGTCTGCACAGCCTGATCGATATACGCCGCCACCTGTCTGCGGACTATAGTACGTACGAACCCCATCAGGCGTTCCGGTTCTCTCAAATCTCCCTTTCGGACGGCCTGCACTACCACGAGAAACGTGTCATGAACCCGATCGTCGAGTTCTTCCGGCCCGAGATGGCGGCAGAGATAATACCGTATGCCACGGCTAAACTGTCGGTATAGGAACTCAAGCCCGGCGTCTTCGCCGTTCTTGATCTGCGCCACGAGCGCCGCCCAATCGACGCTGGGGCCGCTGCTGGTATCCGCGGCGGGGCTCTTCGCTTCGTTGTCGGTCTGCTTAACGGCATCCGATGCACTCTGTGAAGCTCTTGCTCGCATTGCCAACATGAAATAAGAAACCTACTCCTTCGAAATTACGGTGTAAGCCGCCCAGAAGGCGGGGTCGTGACGGAATCCGTTAGAGGCCCGCATTTCGTTTTGTGCGTCGGCCAAAGCGGAAGCGGCCAACGCCGATATCGAGGCCACCGTTTGAGATTCTGCCTTAAAGTGTTGATAAAACGATCGAAAGAAGCTGCCGTCTTCGTCTGGCATCGGCCAGGTACTGGCCACTACGGCACTCGCGCCCGCCGCGAGCCAAGCGCGGCTTAAACCCTTAACTCCCACGCCCGGAATTGCCTTTCCTTGTTGAGAATCGCACCCGCTCATGACAACTAGACTGCCCGGAACGCGGTATGTCGAGATCAATTCGGAGGTTAACAGTTCAGGAAATTGGTCCTTTCCCAAGCTGAGCGCCAGGGCTGCTTCCTCAGGACGGTCGGCAGGCGAAACCACGTGCACAGCCAGATGAATGACTGCCGGTTTTGCCTCGAGTAGCTTTTGCAAGCTCTCTGTCTTTGCGGCCGCACCAATCAGTAGTTCGGCCTGAGGAAACACATCAGCCGATTCTCGCACTTCTTTTCCGCTGCCCACCAGCCGTGCCAGCGTTGTGGCCGGGCTGTAACTTGCCCGCCTAAATGGAGCGCTGCGAGCGCCCTGGTAGCGGTCATCGGCTATGTTGTAAACGGGATCGCCTACACCGGCGAACAGAATTTTCTGCTCCGGAGGAGCGTGGTTGGTCGATAACGAGAACTCGCTGCTTAGATAACGGATGGTGTGATTCTCGATGAGCGGCGTGCTGCATTCCCCGTTCACCTTCATGGCACGCTCTCCATACAGGTCCGGCAGAGCCGCGAGCGGGACGTTAAGAAACAGCGTTCCGTCGTTAACCACCAGCCAGTTCCGTTTCTTGAAGATTGGTGCCGGAACTTGGGCGAAAAGGGCTCGAGCCAACTGCACTCCCGGCTGTGCCGAGGCGTTCTGGCTGGCCCGTATTTGAGAGGCCCATAGCGAGGAAGCGCGCTCGAGTGTTCCGCCATCGGGAAGTCGATACAGGTTGATCGAGCGGTTCGAGACCGCCCAAAGCCACGATCGGCGCTCTCCGAGATTGAAGCTGAATAGGGCATCGCTATCCGCCAAGGCGTGCTGGATACCTTCAAGTGTTTTCTGGGACCCAAACGTCTCGCCAGAGCCCACGGATTTCTCGGATTCCATGGCAAGCTGCGTTTCGAGCAGCGCCAGATCGGCGCGCGTCTGGCGCACAACCGCTTCCACACCGGCTTTTCGCGCATCGTCAAGGATAACGCTCGCTTCCGCGGTTCTCAACTGGCTTAGGAGTTGGTAATACCGCGGCGGCAGCCGCCCGTTTCGATGCCA
>JBAUZG010000377.1:0-2545 GCA_049585195.1 Bryobacteraceae bacterium
GGGTTAGGGCGAGAGCGGCTGGATCCAACGTTGATTCGGGCTTCGCACAACGGCACCAATCGCCTGTGCTACGCCCGAACCCAAATTCCTGGTCGAAGGCGGCGAGTTCGAGCGAGAGGGCGCGATCCATGCGCCACTGGCTGAGAGCCATTTGGGCGAGGAGCATGCGCTCGGTTTCGGTTTGCGGTTCCCAATCGTTGTCCAGCCTGGCGCGGATCTCGTTTAATTCTTCGAGATCGGAGCCGGTGAGTTTCTTGGAACAGAGATTGTGCTTGACAGCATTGCGGGAGGAAACGGCCTTGCCGTCGTCGCTAGTTGGGCCGGTTGAGACACCCGGTTCAGCGACCGGAGTAGGAGCGGTGATTTCTGTTGCTGACATTGGTTCGCCCGTAGAAGTAGCACGGACGAGGGAGGGCGGCGCTGGGCCGGCGCGCGTAAGTTGATCAGTTAGTGGAAGTTAGGCGGTTGAAGATTTCTGTCACCAACCGCGGCACTTGTGCCGCTTGGCTCCGGTCACGGCCAAAAAAGGAATCGAGGTTCCTTTGTGGGCAGTCTGTTCAGGCGTCAGCAACCCTCCAACCACGTTCATCGCGCTTCGCGAAGCAAAGCGTCTTATTTTTGCCTGAGTTTATGCGCTCGATTTTATTGAGGTCCTCGTTGTTAACGACGGCATTGAGAGCTGGGACAGCGGCCAAACCAAGCGAGAGCATCAGCTGCCAGTAGAGGCCGCCTGTCCGCGGGTGTTGGCGCCGCTGGCGATGACAGGCGACTAACACGCGCCGCATGGAAGTAAGCGCGGCCAATGCACATTCAACGAATGCGGCAGTACGCCTCAACTTCTGGTATACTTACATTGTCTTTGCCCGCATCCGATCTAACCTCCGAGTGCCTTCTGGCCGCTATTTTCTCCTTCTTCCACAAGTTGGTTTCAGAGCAGTCCGACAAAGATAATTCTCAAACTAAAGGATCAACACAGTGACCAACATTTTTGTCGGTAATCTCAGTTATCAGACTACTCAGGACGACCTTCATTCCGCATTCGCGACTTACGGAAGCGTGGAGCGCGTGAATATCGTGACGGATCGTGACACAGGGCAAGCTCGCGGCTTCGCTTTTGTCGAAATGACCGAATCGCAGGCCGCCCAAACCGCCATTTCTCAACTCAATGGAGCCGAACTCCACGGGCGAACGCTGAACGTAAACGAAGCACGGCCGAAGCCGACCGGCGGCGGTTACGGCGGGCGGCGGAACGATTCCGGCGGCGGCCGCGGGCGAGGATCGCGCTGGTAAATTGTCCGATTTGGCGGACTAGGGCCGTATAAAGCACTCTGTGGGCCGCCCGCAACCTTAGGCTTCAACACGCTGGGCGGTCTTTTTCATTTCTAAAGGAGCAAGCAATGCCGGGTCGTGGACCACAAACGTTTAAGAAGCGTCAAAAGGAACAACAGCGTAAAGAGCGACAGCAGGAAAAAATGGCCAAGCGGCTCGCGCGCAAAGATGAGCGGCCAATGCCGCCTTCCGAGGGCGAAAATCTGACCGAGGCGGAGGCTTAACAATGAGCAAACCATTTCACTTGATGACTCCCGCGGAACGAACTGCCCTTCGCATCGCCCAGAATCGCGCTATCTCAGAGAAGATCGCTAACAGTAAAACTCAGTCGCCTCCTGTCCGGTCAAGTACCGATTACAGTCGAGCGACTCCCGAGGAGCGCGCAGAACGCGGAACCGTGATCCGCAAAGTACGCTCATAGTCACTTACCCTCAACGTCATTTACTTAAGGCCGATTTAAAGCGTAAGCCAACTAAGGGCGCTTACGCTTCCGGCTCCGTTTCAGGGTTTCGGACGGATGGGAACACCATCTAAACCGAAGCGTTCTCATTTTTGCGCGTTTGCTTCGGGATCTGCTGCGTTTCCGTGATGATGCCAATGCAGCACTTTGCGGCGAAAATCGGGCCAAAATTCGGGAGCGAGGTTAATGAACCCGTTATCAGCGACGCTGGTTCCGAAATGAATGAGCATGGCGCCGCCGGTCCTGCTGGGCGGTGGGTAGTAGAGATTCGAAAAGCCCGCGCTCATTGCGCTACCAAGGAAATTATCCCAGTTGAAGCTCGCGCCGCCTGAGTCGGTACGGATAACAGCGGCCCGGCTGATGGCATAGCCGAACCGATACCAGAAGCCGTAACCTTCGCCCCGGCGAACGTAGCGCGGGTCTTCGTGCAAAGCTGAGGCAACGAGAAAGTCGCCGAAAAAATTCTCGGTGGCGATATCGGCCGCCGAAGCGCCGATGCGCTGGCCAAAAGCGGCGCCATTCGTGCCATATCTCGGGTCCGAATTTGTGACATGAGAGAAAGCAGCGTTAAAAACTGTGCCCGCCGCGCTAAGGGGACCGAAGGTCTCCTGCACGAACAGGTTCCAGTGCTCGCCGAAAGTTGAAATCGGAGGCTGCTCCTGAGCGGGCTGCCCGGGCTCGGCCCGGGGCTTTGATCGATTGGCGTTATCGTCATTGCGCAACGTGCCGGGCTGAACGGGGGGCTGCAAATTATTC
>JBAUZG010000378.1:0-26469 GCA_049585195.1 Bryobacteraceae bacterium
TTGCCGCAAAGATGAGAGCTTTCGAGTCACGATATAAGCAACTGGAACAGCAAGCATCGCTTCGTGGCAATCAAGGCATTGAGTCGTATGAGTCTATTAATGAACGAGAAAAACTTGACTTCCGAAATCAGTTTTTAGGACAAGCGGAAGCATATCGAGAGCAATTAGAGACACGTTTAAATGTTTCGGCGGGCTCGCTGAGCCCATGCGACAGTTCTACTTTGATTGCATTTCAAGGATTCCTTGCCGGTGTTTCTCCAATTTCAGATGCTGCCGACTATCTAGAAAAGCTCGCGAGAACGCTATCGCCGCAGCTTTGATAAGCCTGCGTTATACGACAATTTGATCGCTGCTTTGCGCCAACCATTTACCTGTTCTTTCGCTTCTTGCGCTTCTTCTTTACCGGACTCGCCCCTGGCCGGGGCATGTCCTTCGTCGGCTTGACCTTCAGCGCCAGCCGAAGCGCTTCGTCGGTCTTTAGCGGGATGTGAATGGCGTTTCCGGGGCGTGGCACACCTCCAGTATGATCGCTTTTCTTCATCGGCAAAACTCCGTATACTGAAATCTGAATGCGGCGTGCGGGATTCGAACCCGCAAGGGGCTTGTCCTGACTAGAGGGGCCACCGCCCGATTCCAAATCGGGAGCGTCTTCCTATTCCGCCACCGCCGCATGATTTGCTTAAGCGGCTTCATGAGTTTCTGCTAAGTTTGGCTGAGATAATATCCAGCCCTGAGGCGTTTTAATGACCTCTTGATACTTGGACTGCATGACACTCAATGTAGCGGAGACATTAGACTTAAAACTCGCTGACTCAGACTTAATGCCTCCATCGATAAGCTGTTGGGCAATGTCTGCACTTGGGAGCGGTCGATTTGCCCGCTGAAGAACACACTTGATAGCCTCTCTTGTACTCATGCCGTAGAATTCTCCGACTGAATCATCCCTAGTAGATGAATGCTCACTAAAGTTCTCAATTTCAGGAATGTAGCGGCGCAAACCTGCAATAGTTTGCCTCAATTCATCCGTTCTTGCGGTCGCCTGCCGAAGCGCCTCTTCGGCAAGCTGCCGTTTCTTCTCCCACTGCTGAACATCGGTATTCAGCTTTGCGAGAAGTTCCGACACACTTATATCGTTGTGCACTTGAATTGGGTCCTCCTTTCTGGTAACATGTTGTGAGTGGGGCGGTTATCCCGCCCCTTGGTGCGAGCCCCTCACCGGGCGCTTACACTAATAACGCGGTCTTCACAAGAGACCTCCTTTTAGGCGGCTTAGGCTTTTTCTTTGAAGAGATTGGGGCCTAGGCCGCTTTTATTATATTCGGCTATATTCCAAGAATAGTCAATGCCTGAGTAGGATATTTTGACTAGATTGTGGCAGCAATGATAGCGCGATAGCTTAATTAGTGATGTGCGCCGTTTAGTGGCACCTCGCAGCGCTAGAAGTCGCTATTCTTTGGCTGTTTCAGCATCAGCCGCTTGCCTTCGCTGGCCTTAAGCGCCTTCGCCGTGCGCTCATCATCCGTTAGCTTGCGTCCGTTGTAAACGAAGTCGCGCTCCGAGCAGTAGGAGCCCAAATATTTGCGGCTCATGTGGTGATGGATACCGTAGTTGCTGCGCTTCAAGATCGCGAAGAACGATTCCACGGTGTTCGTGGTCACCGTCATGTCAGCTTCCTCCGAGCGTATTCTTTGGAACTGTGACTCACCGTGCGATGCGAGGCGAAATCATTCCTCATCATGTAGTACACCGGAAATTCATCGGTTACGAGGTGAGACGAAGGATCGACATGCCGTTCCATAATCGGCTTGATGTTCTTCAGTGTGGCCCGTTCCAACGGAAACGACCGAACATTACCGCCTCGCTCGACAAGCGCTAGAACGGGAGTCTTCTTGCTGAGCGGGTTGTTTGAGCCGGTATGGCCGCTGCCGACCTCTTTTCCTCCGATCCATGTCTCGTCCGCTTCAACGATACCTTTCAGCTTTCCTGCAAGCGCTTCGGCCATTGGAGATTGCGTCATAGCCCAACGAATGCGATGACACATAAACCATGCTGTCCGGTAGGAACCGAGTTCCAAGTTCCGTTGAAGCTGCAATGCACTCACGCCCTTCTTGGATGAGCACATCAGATGAAACGCCAACAGCCACTTGTTTAGCGGGATGTGGCTGTCTTCGAAAATCGTTCCGACTGTGACAGTAAATTGCTTGCGGCAACCCTTGCACTGATACAAGCCCTTGCGACCGTGTGTATCAGTTCCCTCTTCGCGATCCAGCCTTGTGGCTTCTCCGATCACTCCGCAATGGGGGCATACCGGGCCATCCGGCCAGAGCAACTTCTCCAAATGCTCCCGCGCCGCGTCTTCGTCTTGGAATTGTTTCTGAAGGAGTCCTGCCATACTTCAAGTATGCCTGAATCCATATGCTTTGTCAAGTGCACAATTAACTTTATTGTCCGCGGTGCTGCAATAACTTACAGCCAAATGCCCACCTTCTTGCCCACCCTGGAGAGTGATCAGGTTTGTACTTGCTCTTAACGGCGTCATCTCTTCACCGCGTGGGCCAAAAAACAAGACGTGCATCCCTTTCGCTCCTATAGCGGTAAATTCGGTGGCAAAGTCTAAGAGCGAAATTGAAAATTATTTCGGAAAGATTCGGCGAGGCTCGATGCAATGAAAAGCCGGGCATCGAATGCGGATCGGATGCCCGGCTGACGCGTCAGTCGGCGGGTTCGTCGCTTGGCTCCGAGTCAGCAGGTTCAGCACCCGGCTGTTACTCGGAGCGGTCGAGCGCCAGGATGGATCTGGCATAGATCTCGGCCACGCGAACACTGCGATCGGATTCCGAGGGAGTGAATTCGCGATAGCGCAGCTCGCCTTCGACTTCCACGTAGGCGCCTTTCTGCAAAGTCCCGGCCCATTCGCCCAGCTTATTCCAGCAGATCATGCGATACCATTCAACGCGCGTCTTGTATTCAGTCGTTGCTTTCTCTTTCCAGCTCACGCTGGTAGCGAGCGAGAAGCGGGTGTAGACAGTGCCATTCGAGGTAGATCGTGTCTCAGCCGGTTGGCCGACGAAACCAATGAGAGTGATGCGATTCTTGCAGAACATTTTGTTGTTTTCCTTTCGTGCCCCGATCCGTCGGGGCGATCCGGTGCGAAGGGGGCCGCTCTCCAGGCGAGCAAGGCTGTTTTTCGGTGGCTCCCGAATAGATTGTTTGTAGAGTTTCAAAAGGCGCGCCGGCAATCTGGGAGGGAAACCGAAACCCGTTAGGGCTTGGAACTGGCGAGCGAAGCTGCCGAGCGCGGGAATTGCCCTGAAGCCAAGCCCGGCGGAGAGGTGCTGAACGGAAGACAGGCCGCAAGAGGAGCTCGATCTTAGAGGTACGTCATCCTACACGCTCAGCACACGACTGCTGCATGGCTACCAGATTGATTCTGGCCTCCGAGTAGCTGGAGCGAGAAACGACGAAAGCGCACAGCGTCAGCGGCCCGTTCTCCTGGAATATATGTGCGCCGATACCACGCGAAGTCAGCCGTTCGGATGTTCAATGGAATGAAACGCCACATTTCAACCCGTGAGCAAAATATCGAGTTACGGTTTCCCGTTATGCAGGGTAATTGGAGACTCGCGATCGCGCTGGACTGTTCACTTTCCGAATCGACCGTGATCCAGGAGCGATCCGGAGCTAATCCGGTTCATCAACCCATCATGCGTCCTAAGCTTATTGGTAATGCAACGCCTTGGACACATTTACGTGTAATGCCCGCCGCGCAGGTAACAAAGCTGAGATGGCAAGTATCGCAACCAGAAACCCGACTGCTCCCACGTATGCAATGAGATCGAGATTGCTGATCCCGTAGAGTGCGCGACGCAGCATGTTGGACGATGCGGCAGCGATGGCTGTGCCAACTACCAATCCAATGACCGCTGGCCCTGAGAATTGCCGCAGAATCACGTTCAAGATGTTGTTCGAACTAGCGCCCAAAGCGAGGCGAATTGCGATCTCTTTCGTCCTTTGTCGAACAGTGAAACTCACTAGCCCGACGACACCCACGCCAGCCAAGCCAATTGCAACGAGCCCGACCAATGTTACTGCCCCGGCAATACGCTCGATTTGCAAGACGCTCTCCGAATAAAGCGATTTGATCGACCGGATCTCGGGGAAAAGCTTGGGATCGAGGCTTTCACTGATCGATTTGGCGGCTGTTGGCAGGCTTTCCGCCGCGCCGTCGGTCCGCGCGATCACCACCATACCCGTCATCTGTTCCCCTGCCGCAGTCCAATATTCTTCCAGGGCGTCATCGTCGTTCAGCGCATTCATGTGTGCATCGGCCACGACCCCCACGACCACATCCTTTGCGTTCCCGTCCCCGACTAGTTTTCCCAAAGGATTCTGGCCCGGCCATTGTTCGCGTGCGAAGGACTTGCTAACGATCACTGCGTTCTTCTCGTTTGGATAGAAGGTCCGGCCCAACAGTATAGGAATCTGCATCGTCGCGAAGAAGTCCGGCGCGACCCAATTCGGATAAACCCTCACGTTATGTCCGTTGATCGCCGCGGTGGCATAGGAGACGGCATGTCCAAGCGGCGGAAGCAAGACGAGCGATACTGAGCGAACACCAGGTATGGCGCGAAGCCGGGTCTGCATCTGATCCAGATAACCTCTTGCTCGCGATGCGGTGTAGCCGTGTTGCTTGAGTTGTCCATCAATCGAGTTGAGCCGCTCATAGCCAAACCCGGGATTTGTGTAGAGAGCGTGGTGAGCAGCCCGAACCAACAGTCCGGCTACAATCAACAGCACGCAACTGCCTGCCAGTTGTGCACTCACCAAAATCTGCCTCGCCATAATTTTGTGCTTGCCCTGGCGGGCAATTTGAAGCGCCGGCGTAAACCCAAACAACACTGCCGCCGCGAAGCTCATTCCGAGCGTAAACAGCAAGATCCTCGTATCCGGTACCGCGCTCAACCACTTCGGCGCGTCCAATTTAGTAAGTGCGATGCGAGTAACAGTACATCCAAGGGCGAGCCCGGCAACCGCCCCCACGCTCGCAAGCAGCAGGCTCTCAGTGCACAATTGGCGGAAAACGCGCGCACCGCTCGCCCCGACCGCCCGCCGAATGTCGATTTCACGTTCCCGCTGAACAGCCCGCGCCAGAAGCAAAGCGCCTAAATTGCCGCATGCGACAGCCAGAATCAACAAAGTGAGTACGCCGACCATCACCGCGACCTGATACATCTCCGGCTGCATCACTTGCAGATGTCCACCAGACGAGATCTGGATGAACTCATTGTCCCAAACCGCGGTTGGATGCTGCCGCCGAAGCTCGTTTGTCAAGAATCGAAGTTCCTGTCCGACGATCTGCTCGGTCACTCCTGGCGCCAATTTGCCCCACATGCGCACGCTTGCATTATCGAAGTCATTTAGGACCCCGCTGCCGTCGAAAAAGTACGGCTGTTCTCCAATGGGAAGCCACACGTCGGGATCTTGCCCGCCTAAGGTGGCCAGCGCGTAGGGCGTCACACCCATAACCGTGACTGGTTTCCTATTCAGATGAATCGTTCGGCCCACGACGCCAAGGTCTCCACCGAAACGGCGCTGCCAAAGACCGTAGCTGATCACCATCACGGGCGGGGCGCCAATGCCGCTGTCGACCCTTGGATCGAGCATGCGCCCAAAGCCAGCGCGAGTGCCCAACTGCGTGAAGTAATTCGGGGTCACGAACGAAGCGCTCGTGCCTTGTATATCGTCATCGATCTGCATGGGTGGAATCCCAAGCACCGCCATGGCGGCTGACAGCGTCTTTGCATGGTTTCGGTAGAACAGAAACGATGGGTACGCCATTTCGCTCGTGTACTCATTCGGCGACCTCCGTTCCAGTCTCACGAGGCGATTTGCATCGGGGACCGGAAGAGGCCTCAGCGCGACCATGTCAAACACGCTGAATGCGGCCACGTTAACTCCGATACCAACCGCCAGAACCATCACTGCCATCAGCGTGAACCCCGGTGATCGAGCCATGATGCGAACTCCGTATCGCAAATCCTGTCCAAAACGATCGATCCATGTCCATCCCCACGCGTCTCGCGCTTCTTCTCGGAGCCGCAGCACATTGCCGAATCCGGCATGGCCCACTCTCGCCGCCATCTCTCGATGAAACTGCATCTCGCTCTCGAGTTCGCGGTCACAGCGGCGGCGGTTTAGCAAATAGCGCAAACGGCGAAACAGTTCCTGCATCGGCAACTTCCCCTCAGGCAATACGCAAGACATTCTGGATGGCTTGCGTGAAGCGGTGATACTCTGACAACTCGCCCTTGAGTTCCTCGCGGCCTTTCTTAGTCAATTCGTAGAAACGAACCTTGCGGTTGGTTTCCGAAATGCCCCATCTCGCCGTTACCCAGCCCTTCAACAGCATCTTTTGAAGCGTCGGGTAGAGCAGGCCCTCTTCGACTGCCAGGATCTCGCGCGAAAGGATGTGAATGCGTTGCGCAATCGCATATCCATGCAACGCTTCGGATTGAAGCACGCGTAAAATCAGCATGGTCAAGGTTCCGGGAGGCATTCCGGGTTTAGGGCTATCTTCCATAGGCATAATAAATTTATGCCTGTAGACGTATTTTTGTCAAGTGTTGGCACCAACCGGAGCCGTTTGCAACAATCCGCCACTAGGGCGAGATAACCTGTTACGCCGGCCACAAAAGCGACGGTTGAGAACGAAAAACCGGGTTATCGCCGACTTGAAACCTGCAGCGGTTTGCGGATCGGTCCGGGCTCTCAATGGACGAGAACCCGACTTGCCGAGTATTGAGCCGAACGCCTGCAAATCAGCCCCGCCCGTGGAGGTCGCAATCGCCTGCTACTCGCAACGCAGCGCGGTCACTGGATCGATTCGCGTGGCGCGACGGGCGGGGATAATCGATGCAACGAGCCCCATAAATCCAATAATCAGGACAACGACGAATATCGACCAGCTATCCGTCGGCGTCAAGCCAAACAGCAGTGACTGCAGATACCGGCTGAGCGACAGGGCGAGCGGTATACCAACCAGCAATCCTCCGACAACCAGCAAGAGCGTCTCGGAAACTACATTCCAGACGACGTTGTGTGGCTGCGCGCCGATCGCGATACGAATGCCAATCTCCCGGGTCCGACGTCCGACCGAATATGCCATGATTCCGTACAAACCGGCACATCCCAATAGCAAAGAGAGTAGTCCGAACAAGATCGAAAGCCGAGCGATAAGGCGCTCCCGGAGCATGGAGTTGTCGATGGACTTTTCGAGCGGCTGAATGAATTCAATGCCAAGTCGCGGAGAGACTGAACGCACCGCCTGACGTATCTGGCGGTCAAGACCCGCAGAGGCGAGCGCGCTTCGTATTTCATAGTCGGTTCCCATTTGTCCATCGACCGGCTGCATGTAAGAGACGTAAAAGCGGCGCGGGGGCTGGTCTCGCACCAAGTGGTCCCGGACATCCTTTGCGACACCGATTACAGTGAGCGTGAACTTCAGTCGACTGTCATAGAAGATCGTCTCGCCGAGTGGACTCCGCTTACCAAAATAAAATCTCGCCATACTCTCGTTGATGACCGTTACGCGCGGCGCGTTGGCGGTATCCGTATCAGCGAAGTCGCGGCCCAGCAGCATAGGAATGCCGACGGTGGAAAAATATCCAGGCCCGACCTGGTCAAAGCGGGCATTAGAATCTTTAGGCGATGAGGGTACGAACCCATTTACACGAATGCGAGTGCCCGATTCGCGGCCGGCAAATAGGCCATTGTCGGAATACGAAGCGGCTGCGATCCCCGGCAGCGTTCGCAGTTTCTCGAGAACACGTTGAGCAATCTTGCCGATCTCGTCTCCTTTGTAACCTGCCCCTATGGGGTCAATTCTGGCGGTGATGAGTCGTTCCGGCGAGTAGCCGAGGTCTTGCATCCGGAGGTTGTACAACGTTCGAGTAAATAGCGCCATGCCGAACAATAGAGTCGTCGAAAGGGCAACCTGAATAACGACTACGGCCTTTTCTCCGGTCATGCGTGAACGGCTACTCGTGGTGGCGTGCTCAGTTCCCTTTAGAACGGAATGTATATCGACTCGAGTAGATCGAAGTGCCGGAACGACGCCAAACAACAGCGTGGTTAGGACGGCAACCGCTCCCGTGAACAGCAGCACTCGGCTGTCGGGTATAAGGTTCATCACGAGTGCCGGATTGCCGGCGGAGACCATGGTGAACAGCGCACGACTTGCAAACCAACCAATGGGCACGCTCAAAACAGCCCCGAATAGAGAAAGCAAGAAGCTTTCAGTGACTAGCTGACGCATTAGTCTGGGCCGGTCCACGCCAAGAGCCAGCCTAGTTCCTATTTCCCGGCGTCGAGCCGTTCCTCTCGCCTGAAGAAGATTTGCCAAATTCGCACAGGCAATTAGTACTACTGTGTCATAAACTGCGTTGGAGATGATCGGGCTCAGTGAGGTGGAGCGTAGTGTGGAAGAGTGGCGGGTTCGGGCGCAGGCAGAGCGAGGCAGCTTGGGGCGGTTTACCGGATCGTATATGAGGCGATTAAGAACCGGCGGCCGATTTCTGCCGTTTATGACGACTATCCTCGCCTGTTCTGTGCACACCGGTTGGGGCGGAACAAGCAAGACCAGCTTCGGGTGCTCTGTTATCAATACGGAGGCGAGAGTGAGAGCGGCCTTGAACCGCCTGGATCGCCGGCAAACTGGCGCTGCATTGCGCTGGAAAAACTGAGCGGAGTTGAACTTCTCAACGGAGCATGGCGGACGGCCCCGAATCACTCGCGCCCTGCCTCCTGCATAGTGGATGCCGACATCGATGCGGAGGACTATCCGGAACGCGAACCGCAAAAGGGGCAGCGCGGAAGCAGCCCGAGTAGGTAGCGGGCGATGACTGTTCTTAAGGTCGCGATCGAATGCGGATTATGCCGCTCGGGGCGCACGCGGCGAGCCGCGCGGCCGGAATGGTTTCGATCGTTGGGCGACGCGTAATCCGAGATGGCGGGCACGGGCTGAGGGGGAAAAACGGCTTCGCTCGGAAACCAGGAAGCCATAAGCGGCTATACACAGACTGGCGTGGTGATGAAATCCGCGCCAGCTGCGCCCTTCAAAGTGTCCCAGCCCCAGTTCCTGTTTCAGTTCCTGGTAATCCCGTTCGATAATCCAGCGATGTTTGGCGAAATAGACCAGTTCGGCGAGTGGTGTGTCGGCTGGAAGAGTGGAGAGCCAGTACTTCGTGGGTTCGTTCTCACCTCGGGGCCATTCGACCAGGAGCCATTCTTCCGGGTGCGGTTTCGCGCGCCAGTAATCGCGATGTGCCGGACGAATACGCAGCGCAGCAAACCGGGAATTAAGTTTCTTCGTGACTCCCTGTCGCCTTGGAGACGTTTTTCCAGACATCCGCCGATAGCGACAGCGCCAGCTCTTTCACGGTTACCGGCTGATGTTCCGTATCCCGCTGCATGAGTTTTGGCGGACGGCCCAGGCCTTTTCCCTGCCGTGCGGGGCTGGGTTGTTCACCCGGCTTCCACACCGTGACTACGCTCTGGATACCAGCCACATAGGGTAGCTCCCACTCGGTAAGCCGGTTCCGGAACTGCGTGTCATTGCCATAACCGGCATCGGCCAGAACCACGCCCGGGGGAGCGCCTCGTTGCCGTGCTCGCTGGATCTGGTCCAGTGCAATCTGCGGCTTCGTCTGAAAGCTAACCTCTTTGGGCACGCCTGCCTTCTCCCGCCTTGGTGGATCATTGGCCCACACTTCCGGAAGATACAACCGGAAGGCGATGGGCATGCTGGCCTCCTCGGTGGTTATCGACAGACTCACCGCTACCTGGCAGTTATCCTGCTTGCCTACCTGACCGCAATATTGCCGCGTGACACCCACCGAGTGTTGCCCCTTTTTGGGAATGCCCGTATCGTCCACCACCCAGGCCACTACTGGACCCTGCCGCAACATCGCGGGTAGCACTGTGTCCAGTGCCCGGTCCAGCAATACTTCGTCTTCCCAGGGAGCTTCCGCTACCAGGTGATGCAGTGACTGATGCATGCGGCCCACATGATCGGGATCCAGGCGCGCTGCCATGGGCTCGATACTCTTCCGCTCCCCCGGCAACAGCAGTCCTGTGCAGTCTGCCTTAAAAGGAACAATCCGGTCTGCGTGTCCGGCTGCCTGCGCCAAGCTGTCGAGGTACTGAGCAAGCCGTTTCTGTTGTGCGCTTGGCGCCCTCGATGCTGTGGCGCTCACAACCAAATCAGCATATCATATTTTATGACACAGTAGTACTAGTAGCACCACGCAAACCATCGCCATCAGTACCCAGAGGGGCCTTGCGAACTGTTGTCGGAGGTCTGAAAATCCTTTGCTACCGTCCAGGAATTTGATCTTGTTTTGTTCCAGCTCACGTCGGCGCGTCTCGGTAAGACTAGGTCCTTCTTCTTCGACCAGAAGCTGGCGATTCAAAATGTTTGTGGCCGCTTCAGCCTGTTTTTGACTAGAGGAGGGTTTGAGGCGGGCAATGACCCGGACCCAACTTGCAGTGCGGCGCGACAACCAATGACGGCCAGGCAGGAAATGCTCCTCCATATTGAGTGGCGCCCAGAAGTCCGGGCGCTCGCCGACTGTTTCGCCAAAAACCCCTGCGGCATGACTCCCAGAATTAAGAAATTGCGGTTGGACGGAACAACCGGTCGATCTTCTTCAAAGCCTCCCGTGCTCCAGCCGCTGTTCAGACGCCCTGCACCTAAGCGGATAGTTTTGCCGACGATGGTTGGATCTGCGTGAAAGCGACCCTGGCAGAGCGCGTAGCTGATCACCACTTCAGGATGAGCGCCAGGATCGGTATCGTCGGCGTCCGTCAGAGCGCAGCCCATCATGGGCTGAACTCCAAGAACCTCGAAGTAGTTTCCGGAGACAAGGCGGCCTGTAAGCGAATTTTCGGGATTGTCGCTTCCGTTGAATACGACGCCAGCGAGACTGGCGGTTCCAGCCACTCCCGAAAAGGCCTGGCTGCGATTTTGGAACTCTTTGTAACGCAGATAGGGCTCCACGTCGTCGAAGAGAACCAGTCGCTCCGGTTGCTTGACCGGGAGGATGCTGAGAATAACGCGATCGAGAAGTGAGAAGATCGCAGCGTTCGCTCCTATCCCGAGAGCGAGTGATAAAACAGCGATCGCGCTGACGCCCGGAGTGCGCGCCAGAATTCGCAAACCGTAGCGAAGATCCTGAAGCAGGATTTCAAACCAGACAATCGTGCTTGCGTCTCGCATTTGTTCGCGAACTGCCGTTACGTTGCCGAACGAGCCCATGGTCTGGCTCCGGTGAAATTCAACTTCTTCCTGAATCTCTTCGTCCAAGCGTTTGCGGCGGATGGAATTGATCAACCTACGAAGTATCGTTGCGGCCTCTCACGCAAACTCTAGAAATGTCTTAACGGCTGCCGTGTGCGCCTCCCAAGTCTGCATCTCTTGTGCGAGTCGTTTTGCGCCCTTTTTTGTGAGCTGGTAGTAACGCGCCCGGCGATTGTTTTCGCTCCGCCTCCACTCAGCTTTGATCAGACCCGCCGATTCCATTCGCCGGAGAGCCGGATACAGAGAGCCTTCTTCGACTCGAAGCTGATGACCGGATGCCGCAAGGATATGACAGGTAATGCCGTATCCATGTTGCGTTCCGCGCGCCAATGTCTGGAGTACTAATAGATCGAGCGCGCCTAGGAGCGTGTCTTTGGGCATTAAAAAATCCTTTTCCTAGATGTCCAGGAAAGTATACCGGTTCGCACCTGAGGTCGGCTAAACCGGGTTACCGCCGAGTGAGGGCGTCGCCGCGGCTCGGATGCCGATCCGGATTCTCAATGGAAGAGAAGTGCACTTTCAAGGAACGAACCGAACGCGAATGGGAAAAGAGCGCCCCATCGACATGAGCAATCAGACCACGGACACGCGACTGATAACAGTTTTACTGGGTCTCTTTGCGGCGCTGGGAACCATTCTCGCCGTGATTGGCGCATATGGTGTTGTCGCCTACCTGGTTGCCCAGCGGACAAAGGAGATCGGCGTGAGACTGGCCCTCGGTGCGAGCTCAACAGACATTCTCTGGCTCATCTTGCGAAATGGACTATTCTTGGGGCTTGCCGGGGTGGCGCTTGGCCTAGGTGGTGCCGTTGCGGTACGCACGTTCCTGGCCCGCTTTCTATTTGGGATCTCCCCCTCAGATCCGGCCACGCTATGGGGGCGGCGGACTCCCATGGGCGCATTGCGGGCAGAGCGGATGCGGCGGCAAATGCTAATGCAACTGCGGCGGCGGCCTTCCACGTGGCGGATCTCGAGGAGAACGCGAACTGCGCACCAATCCCTCCTAACACCGCCAGCAGGACCACAACCGGCAGCGCATGACGGATTCCGGCGTAGGTGGAACCCGCGATCAGTACTACTACGAACAAGGCCGCCGCTGCAAGCACGGTTTCAACACCCTCTGTTGGGACTCGCCGCGCCGCAACCGCGAACAGGCCTATCAGAACGAAGGCCGCCAGCCCAATCGGCAACTTCAGAGCGATCATTGCAGGGAAGTAGTATTTCGGTCCGCGTTCTATGTAAGCCTGCCCAAAAGCAGTGATTGGAGTGACCCGACCTTCCAGACCCGCGCGGACTGTATCGGCGAGGCCCCAAATATATGCCCGCGGAGCGATGTGCATCGCTTGCATCCCCTGGAGCGCGGCTCGATAGACCGGCGATTTCACATCCGCGATTTTGTCCGCTAGCGGGCGATTGAAAACGTCGCGCGGTGCACGGCTTTCCGTGTATCGAAATCCATAGCTTGCCCAAAGCACAGTTAGTGCGCCCAGCACGACCGCCAGCACCATCCCGAATCGCAGCAGCCTCGAGGTCTGCGCACGAGGCGTGGGCACAAGGAGCACTCTGGCTGACCCGGTCAAGATTACAAAGATCAGGAACACGGGACCCGAATGCTTGGCGGCCAAGCCGAGTCCGAGCACCAGGGAGCACGCTGCAAGATCTAACCACCTCCAAGCACGGAACGCCGGGATCGTGAGCAGCACAGCAGATGCGCACAACAGAGAAACGGGCAGGTCAGTCATGACTACGGGTAAGTGCGCGGCTACCGTAGGGTCGATCGCGAGAAACACGATTGTTCCCAGCGCCACGCCCGGACCGAACGCCTTTCGCACCGCAAACCCAAGCACCACCAGGAGCAATCCGTTCAACGCCCACATCGCGGCTCTTGCACGCCTCTGTACGGCGTCAGGATCGTTCCGGAGATAGACATCTTCTTCGGCAAACGTGCGTTCGTCATGCTTGTCAGAAAAGGAACGCAAAGGGCTGGCTCTGAAACCGGTGCGGGAGATGAAGCTTCCCACCCACAGCTTGACCAGTGGAGGATGCTCCGGGTTAATGCGAAAATCGTCCAGCCGTACATAGGAGACGCCAGCCGAGATATGGTAGGCCTCGTCGATTGTGAAACCATCGAGCCGCGTAGTGATAGCCGAACGCACGATGGCGCCCATTACCAGCATCAGCAGCAGACTGCTGAAGAGGCCTACGTCAGTCCTTGCCGTGGTCCACTTCTTGGCGTTGGCAACAAAGATGTTTGCAGTCATTTAAGGCTTTGTCCCAGGTACAACTGCTGACTTGCGATTGTACTAGGTGTTCGCGGGCCTGTTTGCCGGCTACAAGTTTGCTTTGCGCGCGCCGGATGGTCATCGGGACGCACTTAGCGTCATATCTCACGCGCTGGCACGAATGTTACTGCCTGACTACGCAATCCCGCCCTACGATCGCTTCATGAGAAACGAGTTGAAGACCGCTGTCCTGCTCGGTGTATTCGCTTCAGTCTGCCTGAGCGCTGAAGGTACGGCGAGCAATGCTTGCACACCACCGCCGGGATTCGTGGACAGCCCTCATCCGACGGTTGCCCCCACTGGAGAGCTTGTTTCGCATACAGAACAGGTCGTGATCGACCGTCCATTTCGGATGATTTCCCGCGAGGACGACGGCAAAAACGATCGACAGCGAAACAACATTCCTAATATACGTCCGTCCGGCTCGCTGCCCGGTGTTAAGGGAATCTATCTTCTCACCTCGGGCGAGTGGGGCGCACCAGGATCCCGCCGCATTGTTTGCCTGACTGATGGAAGCACTACGCATGAGGAGGTCCTGGAGCACGAGTCACTTCCCAACTTCTCACGTTTCCGATATATCGTCTGGAACTACACGACACCTAGGGCGCGCCCCGTTGAATACGAATACGGGGTCGGTGAATTCCGCATAGTGCCGATTGATGGCGCGCGCACTCGCGTGAAGTGGACATACTCCTTCAAGCTGAAAGACAACGTCTTTCCTGGCAATCTTGGCGCCTTGGGGAAATGGCTGTTTCGCGTCGGGTTTCTTGACGGTGACTACGCCAGAATGATGCGCAGTACCTTGAGCAGACGCAAAGTCATCGCTGAGCAGCAGTCGTCCGTCAACGTAGCGTCCGGAGGCGGCTGATTCTTTTCGTATCGCCAGTCAACCGACAAGAATTAGCAGCGGAGTGTGGTTTTTGAGCGCTACTCATTGTTCACGCGCCGCTTGCGAACTTGTCTCAGCGCCATAAAAGGGGTAATCAGCGGCACAAGCAGCCAAAGAGACTGGCGACGATACCTGGCGATTGCGGTGCTCTTGTTATCAAGTTCGCTCCCCAGTTCCGCTGTGGCACTCTTCGCTTTGTTGATCGCAATCGCATAGATCAGCATTGGGATGTAGTTGACGCCTAGCGAGATCAAATAAAGCCCCAGAGCGATTTGAGCTAGGGTACCGTGCCCGCTAACTAAAAACGAAGACCCCAAGAGCGGCGCTCAAGAACACCCCAGCAACGAACTAGGTAATGATAACTTTCGGGCCAAGGAAAGCGAGATCAATTGCGGTGAGTTTTCGCGGATTAAGCACCCAGGAATTCTAGCTCTCGCGATGCCGCGCGACAGTTCGGAGCAATAATGTCGGCCTCAAAAAAACTGGTTCACGTACCGCTTGCAACAAGTCTCAGTACGAGTACAATGTCTTGGTATTTGGAGGGAAACGGTGTGGAATTGGGTCGCGGTCGTTCTTTGCGCCGGTATCGTCGCCTCGCTCACTGACTGGTTCTTCGCCGGCGATTGGATTCATCGACGCCATACGTATCCCGAAACCTGGCGTCAAGGTGCCGAAGGGAGAGCGATCGCTCTGACCAGCCCGCTACCATTTCTGGTCTGCGGTGTCTTTGCGTATCTCACCGCTTGGCTGAGGCTTCCTTCTGTATCGAGCGCGGTCAAACTGGCGGTTGCAGTCTGGCTGATCGGTCCGTTGCCACTGATCCTCACTAACGCTGCATTTATGAAGTTGCACCGGGTGTTTGTGGTGTCCTACGCGGTCGGCTGGCTAGTAAAGCTCACGATCATTGCGCTAGCTGCTGGCTGGTTGCTTTCTTGATATTCGGCATAGAACCTCTCGTGCCATTGGGCTCCCATTGAATTCCAGGTGGCTTCAACGTATTCTTCTCTTCGAGTGCCTGGCCAGTGCTCGGCAAACCGGGTTATCTCCGACTGAGCCGAGGCCGGCCGTGGGCCGGGCGGGCCGGGTTTCTCAATGGACGACATCCCCACTTCAAGGGAGCTTGCCGGAGAACGTCCGACTGCGAGGCCACGCGTTAGACGATCGCCAATTTTTGAATCCGAAGGGCAAGCTGGCCACAAGGTTCACAGTACCATCCTGCAGTGCGCGGTAGAAGGATAGAAACAGGGGTCGCAAGAATGTCATTGAAGGCAAGATGAGGTGCACGACTTGTAAATTGAGCGAAGTGTACTTTTCTTGCGAGCCGATGCAACTACGAATGAGAATGTGATACGAAAGGTGAATAGAGCCGTGACTCGATCAGTGTTGCCTAGCGTCTTCGCGTTCTCAAAGCATCCGTATCGCCCACGTATTAAAATGCGTCATTTACTTCGACGAAGTCATGGGAGGCCCCCAGTAGTTGCGATTCTCGGGGTTGCCTGGCCGTCTGCGCACGGATCTGAAGCACTGTACTTGATGCCTTGGGAATCCACCATGACAGCATTTCCCCGCTCCTGGGAGAGCCGGCAACATATGAAGTGTGAATGCCATCGATCATGATGGCGTTCGCGACTTTTTCGTAGTATTCCGGCGTGCTCATAATTTGCCGGATCGCGCCACAACCAGCGCTTCAGCCTGCGAGCGTAATAGGGCCGAGTTTCATTCCCGCATGAGTCTCTGCTTCTCGCCACAAGTTTCCAAAAAACGCCGGGTCGAGAAATGGCTTTGCGTAAACACGAGAGTCCGCGTCCAGTACGACACTGACGACAACCACGTTATTACGGGCGGCCGCTACTTCAGGCACTAAGCCTTGCGCATGAAAGAAGAAGAGCACAGATGCCTGAGACTTCGATTGAAGCTTTATCGGCACGAACAATGTACCGAGCGACAGCTTTTCGCGCTAGCCTTCCAGGCTTTGCGCCGACAGCCGAAGGTGCGCGCGGGTGTGCTCCGCCATCGGCGATGGATTTTGCGCCACGACAGTCAGCTCGAGTGATCTTTGCGCTGACGCCAGGAGAACCAGTATTACCAGGGCAACAGATCCCGTATCCATATATTTCTTGGTTGGATGTGAATGCCCGAAAGCTTACTTTACAGCCGGAAGGAGCTCGACATATCCGTGTCTGGCAAGAAACTTGAAATAGCCGACAAAATCGAAGTTCATGGGCCCTTGCTCCAACTCGATCAAGCGCACGACCTCAGCAATGGTACGCTTGCCATCGCACCAGTAGAGAAGTGTAAGCGGAGCGGGAGTTCCGCCAAAACCGGGATAACCTTCTCTCTGTTCCAGCGGGAGGTCATCGAGCGTGACCGGTCCGAATCGCTTGCGCTTGACAATCAGGTGCGAAGCTTCAGTAAGCGAAGGATCCATGGCCTGCATGGAAGCCTTGACGGGCGTTGCAGAGCCGAGTTCGATCGAGCGTTGATTCGCAGCGTCTTGCAGTCTTTGGCATTGTTCGCTCGCAAATCGGCGCACGTGCTGAAGCAAAGGAGTCAACTCGGCGTTGAGTTTTTCCCTATTTCCAGATGACGCCAGGCGAAGAACGGAAAGAAGGGCGTCCTGATCGCGAGCGGCGTTGTAATTGACCTGCGCAAGACCGGCCGCTAATTGGTGCGCCAAAGACCCGTTCTTTTCTGCCGCCGCAATGCGGCTCAGGAAAGGAGCAGCCGCGCGAATCGCATTCTGATCGCTTCGATCTGTGGTGATTTCGGCAAGCCAGGGAATTTCTTTGTCGCCAGCCGATGCCAAATAGTAAAGAAACGCAGCCACCATCGAACTGAGATCCCGTAGAGAACGTGGATCTACGCGGTCCAGCGTGTCAGCGCTATTGTGGTGTACGTTCTCTGCGCCGGGGCTACCAGTCGCGGAAACCGTTGGAACACCGATCATCGGGTCGCTCAGATAGGAGTCTGATCTCGGCCGGTACGGAGTCCACCGCGGAAATTTTTGCCCTAACGCTGCGTAGTAATTCTCGCTGACACGCACGATCAATGCGTCCTGGTAAGAGCGGCTCACATCGGGATTGAGTGCAAAGCTATATCCGCCGGTTTCGTTGTAAGGACCCGCCGGAGTGTCCATGCAGATGGCTCCGATTGTCCGCTTCATTCGATCCATGTGAGTGGCGACATAGGCAGATGAGCCGTAGTCTTCGCTCATGACGAGGATTCGGATACTGCGCCTCGGACGCGGCAGCCTGCCGGCGTCTATTAAGCGCCGAAGTGTCGCAACTGCCTCGAGCATTGCAGCCACTCCAGTCGAGTTATCTTGTGCTCCTAACTCGAACGCATGACCTAGCTCGAGCACTTCATCGTTGGAACTACTGCCGGGAATGACGGCCGTTATAGACGGGTACTGGCCGGAATAATAGCGGGTTTCTGCAAGTACTTTCACTCGAACTCGTGTGCCGGAAGCGAGCAGGTTACTCAGATAGTCGCCTTGTCTTGGCGTGAGTGAGAAGCCGACTAACGGACTGCTGGTTTTTGTAATACCCCAACCATAATCTCCCCATGCATTCATCCAATAGTGATTGTTAATCAAATCGGGGTTCTCGGTGGCATAGCTGATCATTCCCGCAGCTCCTTGCTTGTACAGGGCCGCTTTGACTGCTCCCCGCTGCGCCAGATCGAGCGAAGGTTCAGTCAACACCATCTTGTTTTTCACGTCGATGCGTTTCAACTGTTCCAGAGTAGATGGTCTCAATTCGACAACTTCTGCAGTAAGGCCCTCTGGCGGTGTTGGGCCGCTCCACATGATGAGGGATGCTGGCTCCTTACGGTAATCTGCAAGAACCCGCATCTCGTCGGGAACCGCCGGTTCGACGATTTCGAGCTTTGCCTGTTTCACGTCCCACGCGAGAGGCATTGTCCAAAATCCGTACTGGCTGACCCCGTCCGCCGGCACAGAGAGCAACTCGACCCCACGCAAGCCAATTTCCCTCATGATTCTTTGCAAGAATTGTGCGCTCTCTTGAAATTTCGCAAAATTGGCCCAGTGATCTGTTCTATATAGACCGACAAAGAAATCCATCGCCTCCTTGCTACTGTCCTCGGCACGGATCTCCTGAGTTATTTTCATAAGTTGCGGATCAGTTCGGAGCGTCTGGCCGGACAAAACGAAGGAATTCTGAAACAAGAGCAGCAGGCTAACGTTTCGGGCAACGACTTTGAATCTGCGGACAGTCATTCACTAGAGCCTAGGAGATTTGTCGAGAGCCGTAAGGACCGCCGTATGAATCGCAGCCCGGGCTTTATTGATTAGAACGTTCCGGCGTGTAGGATTCACGCGGTTGGTCAGAAGAACGATGAAGGCGTCACGGTCCGGATCGATGTAAATGGATGTGCCGGTAAAACCTGTGTGGATAATCGCGTGCGCAGAGGCCAAATCGTCCGGAAACGATCGCTTCGCTGGAGTATCCCAACCGAGAGCCCGCGTGGTGTCCGCCGGAGAGGACTGACGCTGCATGAAGAGTTTGATCGTCGCCTTGCTTATGATGCGCTTGCCGCGATACGTGCCGCCGTTCAAGTACATTTGTGCAAAAGCGGCAAGATCGCGCGCAGAGGAGAATAGACCAGCGTGACCACTGACTCCACCCATTAGAAAAGCATTCTCGTCGTGCACAACGCCGTGGACCAGTTCGTGCCGCAGCACGTTGTCCTGCTCCGTAGGCGGAATCCGATCGAGGCGCTTGGAAGAAGGGTTGTAGCCCGTATCTTTCATCTTCAATGGCCTGAAGACATTCTTCGCAAGAAACTGGTCAAGACGTTGGCCGGTGATGCGGTAGACGATCTCGCCCACGAGAATGAAATTGTAATCGCGATATTGCATCTTTTCGCCGGGTTTGAAATCCATCGGCAGCGTGTACACCAGGCGCATGATGCCCTGGCGATCGCTTGCCTGCTTCCAAAGGACCTCCCGGGAATTCAACCCGGAACTGTGGCTCAGCAGGTTCCGCACCAAGACCTCCTCGTGTCGGAGTGCAAGCAAACTCGGGAATGTATCGGGTTTACTGGAGTATCCAGGTCAAGCTCCTTGCGGCCGTAGAGGATTTCTGCAGCAGTAGTGGTTCCAATCACCTTTGAGAGTGATGCAAGATCGAAGATGGCCTTCCGCGGAACTGGGTCCGCGTCGTCGGAGTAATCCATTTTTCCAAAAGATTTCCAGGCAATTAACTTCCCGTGTTGGCCGACCGCAAGCACTGCGCCTGGAAACGCCTGTTTCTGGACCCACTTCTGAACTTCCTGGAATGCATCCGCAAAGCGCTTGTCCTGGCCGCGGGTAGCGTCAACTAATCGCTTGACCGGATGAGCTGTCTCCAGCGGTATCCCAGCCGGCGGCAGCCTTTGGGGCTGGAGGGCACAAGCCGACAACAAAACAAGAGTAGTAACGCGAGAAACGAAAGACGAAATTTTCCGCACAAAATCGGCCAATTAGAGAGACTGAAGGTGCTGCATCCGCTGATTAGTGGCCGACATCAGCGCCACAGCGCTGCCGCATCCGGAAAGACATCCGCGCATGACGGCGAGACTGCTGTAGTAATCGTTGTAGCGGAAGAAACCCGTTTGCCCCCGCCACATTGGATAGAAATCGCACGCTTGGAGCCACTTCTTGTAAACGGGCTCGATATTGACGTATGTATCCGGCAGGAAGTTAGAGGCGTCCTCCCAGTTTTCGGCGTAGAAGACTTTCGAGACAGTGTGCGCCGGCCGGCTGCGCGGGAGCGGAACTAAACCTGCGTAGAAGACTGCATCGTGCACAATCAGGTGACAATTCTGATGATCCTTGTGCCAACTCCCGTTCCAGTGAGTCACGACGATGTCCGGCTGGTGCTCGCGGATGGCGTCACACACCCGCATTGAGCTCTCGTCATTGAATGGTATTTCCGCGTCGGGATACGTGATGAAGATGGCCTCTGCACCAATCAAGCTCGCGGCCTTTTGAGTGGCTGTTCTCTGAAGTTCGCCGTACTGCTGAACGGGTATGTTGTTCGGAGCGCCCTTCTCGCCCAGCGACAGGCTTAAGAGAACGGCGCTTCCCCCGCGTTCGACCTGGTTGGCAAGCGCGGCGCCCATCGTGAAGAGTCCGTCACCTGGATGCGCGGTAATCGCCATGACTTTGCCGGGCGCTGGGACAGCCGGTGATGGCGCTCCGGCGGAGCTTCTTGCGAAGGACGAGAGTAAGACCGGACTCCCCAGGAATTGAGCGAAGGAACGTCGATTCATCATGTCTCCTTGTCGCGTGCTGCAGTGTATTGTGTTCAAGCCATACTGCAGGCTCATTGATAGATCAAATACTTGGCGCGTAACTTCTGAAACTCAGCCAGCTGTGCTTGCGACTCTTGCAAAATTTGCCGGCCGCTCTCACCCGCTCTCAGCTTGACGAGAATTTCGTCGTTACCCAAAAGGCGCATCGTTGGTTCCACCCGTCCGGGGTGAAACTTCATCGTTGCCGCCAGCAGTTCCATTCCCACGACCACGGGATCAAAAACTTCGCGGTTCGCAAGTTGGATATCTACACCCTGACATTCCTCCCCCTTGTATATAGAAGCAGTCGGACAAAAACGCCGAGGTACGAACCGCACACCGGGCAACTGAAGACCATTCAGGTAGGCTGCCACTTCGCGAGCGCGAAACCACGGGGCACCCACGATCTCGAATGGCGTGTCTGTTCCCCGGCCTACCGACACAGACTTCCCTTCCAGCAGGCAAGTGCCCGGATACAGAATGGCTTCCGTCAAATTACGGATATTGGGTGAAGGATTTACCCACTCCAGTCCTGTCTCGTCAAACCACATCGAGCGCCGCCAGCCCTGCATCGCGATTACGTGAAGGTCGGCGCCCAGCTTCTTTTCGCCATTGAAATAGCGCGCCATCTCGCCCATCGTCATGCCGTGCCGGATCGGGAATCCGGGCATGTAGGTGACAAACGAAACATATTTCGCATCGAGGAGCGGTCCAGCCACATCAACTCCGTTGATTCCGTTTGGCCGGTCGAGAACATAGAACGGAATGTGATGTTCGGCTGCGGCTTCCATCAGGTAAGCCATCGACGTGACCGACGTATAGAACCGAGCGCCGTTGTCTTGCTTGTCGTAGACCAGCACGTCGACATGTTTCAGCATGTCGCGAGTTGGCTTGCGAACGTCTTCGTTGTACAGACTATAGATCGGCGCGCCGGTTGTCTCGTCAATGCTGTTCCCAATGTGCCTATCCTCGTGTGTGCCGTTAAGACCGTGCTCGAACGAAAAGATCGCGGTTAGCTTGATGTTGGGCGCATGTGCAAACAGGTCGATATTGCGGCTTCCATCGAGAGTGATTCCGGTCTGGTTGGTCGCCAGCCCGACGCGCTTGCCCGCCAACGGTTGAAAGTGCTCTTCGACGAGGACATCGAGGCCGGTTTTCACCTGTGCCGTTGAGACCGCAGGGAGGCTCAGGCACAGCCACAATGCATGGATCGCAACACTCAGCACAAGGCACATTCGAGTAAGAGTACGTTTCATAGTTGAATCACCACAACGCACAAAAGTCAGCGCATGATTCCGAGTAGCCATCGCGGCAATTGCGCTACCTTCTCACAAATCCGATGTCGCGCACTCCATCCGCGGAACCGGCAAAGAGATCAAAGCCCGTAAGCTTGCCGCCTTTACGCGAGAACTGAATCACGATCGGCTCACGAAACTCGCCGGCAAGATTCGCTCGAAATTCATCGCGCAGGGTCGGCCGCAATTCAATTGGCTCACTCCGGCTGATCGTCAGGCTCAATTTGTTATCCGTTGATCGAATACGATACGTTGCCAGCAGTTCATCGCTGTAGTAATCACCGGAATAACCAGCCCGCTCCGCAGCGGTAAGATGGACCGGCTCAACCCGCTCGAACAGATGCTTGGCGCCTGATCCGGTGACCCACGTCATTCGCACTCCAGGAGTTGACGATTCGAAGAGGTATTTTGAACCTTTTGGATCCAGAAACAGGTTGGGCGCAACCGACACAAGGATGGCAGCCGGCTCCAAGGGCGACGTGGGGTCCACCAGCGCGTTACGAAGAGCAAGGCCTTGCTTCTGCGCGGCCACAAGAACAAATTGGCGGTTCAGTGGATCGCGATACAGTCCGGCAAAGGTGCGGAAATCCGAATCACGACTGGCAACTTGACTACCATCGCTGCCGCGGACCGTGGCTCGTGCGGCCGAATGAGCAGATGCGCGGAACTGTCCAGCAAGATAGATATCGGCGATCTGGTGCGCTTTCCCCCCTGGATCGGCGGTCGCCAGGTTGCAGAGACAGATAACAGAAAACTTTTGCTTGGGGAAACGCAATAGCTCGGTGCGGTAGCCGAATAACGCGCCACCATGCTCAACAACAGGCAATCCCCGGTATTCGGTCAGCTCCAGTCCGAGAGCATAGTCGATCGTCTTTCCGTTGTTCAAGACGCCGCGCGTTTGCAGTTCCCGCAACAGAGTTCCCTTGCCCAGCTTGTTGTTATAGAAATTGCGATCCCATAGCAACAGGTCGTCGACGCTGCTCATCAAGCCGCCATCTCCCACTTTTTCGAAGTTCGTGGACCAGTCAACTCGGAATCCGCCGCCGTCGCGCGGCGCATAAGCTGGGACGCGGCCGCGTAATACCAGCGTGCGGTCGTCGTAGAAACGCGTGTGTACCATGCCCAGTTTTTTGAAAATATTTTCGTCGGCAAACTGCGAAAAACGGACTCCGGTAGCGCGATGCACTACCTCCGCCAACAGGAAGTAATTCGAGTTACTGTATTGATATTCGTCTCCCGGATTGAAGTTGAGGCTCTTCTGGCGAGCGATCAGATCGATGATTTCCGGAGTTGTATAAATGTCTTCTATTGGCTTTCCGGCGAGCGATAGTAATCCAATTTCATCGCGCAGACCGCTCGTGTGGTGAAGCATCTGGCGAAGGGTGATCTTGTGACCGTAAAACGGTATCTCTGGTATCCATTTGCGAATATCGTCATCGAGGGAAAGATATCCCTTTTCGGCGGCCAGCACCACACTCGCAGCGGTGAATTGCTTCGATACGGAACCCATGTAGAATACTGACTCCGGCGACAGCGGCGATTGCAGTTCGATGCTACCCATACCGTAGCCGCGCTTGTACACGAAATCGCCGTCGAGCACAACGCCGACAGCGCAACCCGGCGAGTCCGGGTTGTCATACGCAGCAAAAATCGCGTCTACGTTGTGCTGGAGCGCGCGGTCTTTGTCGACGGCAGCGATTGCTGAACATTGGCAAAGCGGCACTAATAAGAACGTGACGATCCGGTTCAACTTCGTTCCATTCTCCTGCAGCCATGCTTAGAACGAGAAGCGCAACGCGAATTGCAAATCGCGCGGCGTGCTGCCGGTTCGGGTGCTGGTGATCGTGCCGATGCTAGTGGTTCCCAATGTCGCGGCCGGAAGTGCGAAGTTGGGGGTATTCGTTATGTTATACGCCTCAAACCGCGATTGCAGCGTATAGCGCTCATGGATTTTGAAATCCTTGAAGATGGAACAATCCAAGTGGCGGAACGGCGGCCCCGTTAGGATATTGCGTCCCTCCGATCCAATCGTCCCGATCGCCTGCGGTGCGAAGGCGGCCGGATTGAACCATTCGTTGATGGTCGGATTTGCAAGATACGGATCGCCGACCACATTGGGACGGTCGCTGCTGACGCCGGTGTTGCTCTGCGGAGTGGAATTCAGCACCGAGAAGGGGGAACCCGTCTGATAGACCGCGATGGCGTTGAAATGCCAACCTTTCAAGGCGCCGGCCTCCCAACCCGTCAGGCTGCTGCCGAACGGCAGGGCATAGTTCAACATCAACGAGAACCGCTGGCGGATGTCCAGGTCCGTATTGCCCCACTCCAATTTGCCGTACTGTGAGGGAATGGCGCTGTAGTAGCCGCCTCCCGTCGAGTAACTCTGGAAATCGCCAGTCGAGTGGCCCCATGTGTAGCTGCCGATAAACGTCAGGCCATGCGAGAGCCGGTGCTCGACGGTTGTCAACAAGGCATCGTAATTCGTCGCGCCAAACGAAGACACCATATAGATGCCGGTGACGTTCGGCAACACGCTGTAATAGGGCCGTTTCGTGACATAGCTGTTTAACGGCGGCGGCTGGGGCGGCGCCACATTGATATTGGGTACGATGCGCAGCGCGCGTGCGAACTCACCCACGTAAGCTACCGTCACCACCGTCCCCTTGAACGCATGCTCGAGATTCAAGTTGACCTGATTCACGCGGGAGTTCTTGTAATCCTGCTGTATCCCGTATCGCGAGGACGCCACCGCCGCGTTCGACGGCAGCGGGAGGGGCGTGGACAGCCCAACAGTCTCAACATTGGGCGAGTATGTGTTGTACAGGGGCGGATTCAGAAATGGGAACAGCGGCCCCGTCTGATCGTTGAAGTAGACGAGCGCATATCCGCCTCGCAGCACCGTGTCGTGACCGAGGCTCGCGGCAAAGCCAAAGCGAGGAGCTAGATTTGCGAAATCGGTCTTGACGTTACAGGTCGCGGAAACCCCGTTCTGATTCGCGGTCAGAAGCGTCGCTCTATTCGGGTCGAAGCAGGAAAACTGCTGGTTCCCGCTGGCATCGATGTAGGGAGTGAAGACGTCGTAGCGGAGGCCCATGTTCAAAGTGAGCCAGGGTTTCAGGCGCCAATTGTCTTGGACGTAAGCGCTCGGCTCCCATCTCTCAAAATAGTAAGCGGATAGCAGAACGCTCCGCGAAACGGAGTACGCATCCCCTTCGAAGAAGTTGACCAGGGGAATCGCCGCCGTCGGAACTCCCGTTACGCCGGGAAGAGCTGTGAAACTGAAGCTGCCCGGACCGGATCCGTTCTGGAAGTTGTAGACGCGCCGGCGTATCAGTTGGGCCCCATACTTGATGGTGTGTTTGCCGATCGTTTGGGACAGTGAGCCCTCGTACTGGAATATGTTGTCGAGATCGATCAACGGCAGCGAGCCGCAGTTCCCCATTCCTGTGTAGTTGGTAATGCTGACCTGGGAAAGGCAAGCCGTCGTGTTGTTGATATTGGCGCCAACGATGCCGAACTGATTCCCAAGGTCTTGCCCATAATTGAGCGGGTAGGAGGCGTTGTTGATCCGCGTGTAGCCCACTCGAAGCTCGACGACCTTGTTGGCGCCCCACATGTGCGTATGCGACAGCAGGACTTGCTGCGACAAATCTGGCGCCGTTCCCGGATAAGACGCAGAGCTGCCACCGGGCTGAATCCCGTTGACCTCCGGGAAACTATCCGGCGTGACGGTGTTCACCTTGTTAAAGCTGTACCGCGCGGTGAGCCGGTCCTTATCCGAAAAATTCTGATCCCCGCGGACGTCAAATGTGTTGCTGTTCTGGGTATGGTTCGGGCTGGAAGCATAGTTGTTGATTGTACCCGGCAGATTCGGCGCCGGATAAAGCGCGAAATACTTCAGTGCGATCGGGTTGAGCTGATTGGCCGACAAGACAGGTCCCCCGATGTCGGACAGATTTCCAGGGTGCTGTTGCTCGAACAGCGTTGGCACTGTACTGACATACGCGACGGCTTGGACGATTCGATAACCATCGTAGTCAGCAAAGAAGAAGGTTTTGTCTTTGCGAATGGGCCCGCCGAAGGCCCCGCCAAACTGATTTTGCCGGTACTCGGCATTGGCGCCAGGTTTGGTGAAGAAGTTCACGGCGTCGAACTCGCTGTTGCGGACAAATTCGTATGCCGCACCATGAAAGTCATTCGTGCCGGACTTAGTAATTACGTTGACTACGGCGCCTGGCGTCTTGCCGACCTCGGCAGGGTAGTCGTTGGTTTGCACCTGAAATTCGGCGATGGCCTCGACGCCAGGCCGTATACCCGTGCTACCGATCGATTTCTCATTGTTGTCTAGAC
>JBAUZG010000379.1:0-28840 GCA_049585195.1 Bryobacteraceae bacterium
GTTATGAATAGCTCATGCCCGGCCCGGTGGTCGCCGTCTTAACTCTCGAAATCATCGTCGAACACTCCCACTCACTCAAAGAAAAACGCCACGTCGTCAAAAGCTTAAAGGATCGCCTGCGCCAGCGCTTCAACGTAGCCGTCGCCGAAATTGACGGCCTCGATTCCTGGCAGCGCTCCGTCATTGCCGCAGTCACGGTCTCGAACGACCGCGCCCACGCCGAACAAATGCTCCAATCGGTCGAAAACGACTCCGCCAACATCCTGGGCTCCATGCTCTCCTCCACCACCATCGAATACCTGTAAGCACGGAGGGTGGGCTTCAGCCCGCGCGGGGCTTGAGCCCCGCTTCGCTCGCTTTCCATCCCAAATGCAAAGCCGCAATCCCCCCCGTCAGCAACTCATAACCCGCATCGACAAACCCCGCCCGCCTCATCATTTCACGCAATTCTTCAGCCCGCGGAAATTTCTCGATCGATTCCGGCAAATACGTATACGCCTCGCGAGATCCCGAGATCGCCCCACCAATTAAGGGCAGCACCACTTTCGAATAAAACCCATAACTCGCCCCCACGACCCAGCTCCGTGGATGCGAAAACTCAAGAATCGCCACCTGCCCGCCCGGCTTCAATACGCGGGCCAGCTCCGCGAGCCCTATCTGATAATTCGCGAAATTCCGAAATCCAAACGCAATCGTAATCAGATCGAGCGAATTTTCCCGCAAAGGCAACCGCAGACCGTCAGCTTCGAACAACCTCGACCGAAATTCGCGCGCCGCAATCTTCTCCGTAGCCTTCGTCAACATCGGATGGCAGAAATCAGCGCCCAGCACGTTGCTCGCTGCATGCTGCTGCATTTCAAGCAAAACATCTCCCGTCCCGCAGCAAAGATCTAGAATCACTGCATCCGGCACCGCTAAAACCGGCCGAACCCGCTCGATTAAACGTTTCCGCCAACCCTTATCGATATTGAACGACAGCAAATGATTCAGCAGATCGTATCGCGGCGCAACCGCCGCAAACATTTGCTGAACCCAACTCGCCGCCTGTTCCTCGTTTTCCGTTCCAGGCGGAGTCGTGCCAGTAGGTGTTGCGACACTTTTCACGAACGGCTTCTTAAGGCAGTAATGGTTGCTTCGTGGACAAGCGCCGGCTCAATCCCCGATACCACCGTCACATCGCCAATCCGCACCGGCAGCACAAAGTGCACCTTCCCCTGGAGCGTCTTCTTATCGCTAGCCAAACGGGACAACAAGTTTTCAACATTCAAGTCGCTCGCATCCGGAAGCGGCCCATAGACACAAATCGTCCGAGCAATCTGCTGCGACTCTTCCTCGCTTAACATCCCGCGCAGCCGCGCCAGTTCGCTCGCTGCCAGCATGCCCCATGCCACCGCCTCTCCGTGCAGAAATCTCACATACTGAGTCTCGGCCTCGATCGCATGGCCAATCGTATGCCCAAAGTTCAAAATGCGCCGAAGGCCACTCTCCTTCTCATCTGCCGAAACTACCTCCGCCTTCACCCGAACCGCGCTCGCGATCAACCGGTCCACCATTTCAGGGTCCATCCGCAATATGTCCGCAGCTCGCTCGCTCATCAACTGAAACGTTTCCGCATCCCGAATCACGCCGCATTTCACCACCTCAAACAAACCCGCTCGAAACTCGCGCTCGGGCAAAGTGGCCGTCACTTCCGGATCGATCAAAACCGCAACCGGCTGATGAAAACTACCGATCAAATTCTTTCCGCAAGCCAGATTCACGCCCGTTTTCCCGCCGACGGCCGCATCCACTTGCGCAAGCAGCGTAGTCGGTATTTGCAGCACCGGAATGCCGCGCATAAAAATCGCCGCCAGAAACCCCGCAACATCGGTCACAATGCCGCCCCCGAACCCAACCACCACGCTCGTACGGTCCGCGCCCCGCGCCACCATTTCTTCAGCCAACAACTCGACATGATGCAGCCGCTTGTTCATCTCCCCCGCAGGCATTTTCAACACTTCAAAAGCCCGGCCATCGAACCCCTCAGAAAGCATCGCGCCATGCAAACGCCAAACATCGTCCGTTGTAACAACAAACAAATTCCCCGCCCGCGCCGGAACATACTTTCCCGCATCACGCAAAATCCCCCGCCGCACAATACTCAAGTACCTCCGCCCCTCAGTGCGAACCTCAAACTCCGCCATACCTTCTAATCTAACTTCTAAATCGTGGAGCGGGCCTCCCGGCCTGCCATGCCGCCATTCGTGGCGGCATCCGTCCGATATATCATGTTCATATCAAGCCCCCGATCCAGCGCATTCAAACCGACTTCGTTGTCGTCGGAGCAGGTGTCGCAGGTCTGCGCGCGGCGATCGAGCTTGCGCCAGCCGGCCGCGTGCTCGTGATCGCAAAGGACAGCCTCCGCGAGTCTTCCTCCGAATACGCGCAAGGCGGCATCGCCGCCGCCCTGAGCGACGACGATGAAGTCGAGCTGCACGAGCACGATACGCTTGTCGCGGGCGATGGGTTGTGCAACGTGCCCGCTGTTCGAACTCTGGTGGAAGAAGGCCCCGCTGTCATTGAAGAGCTAATCGAATGGGGCGCCGCATTCGATCGCGAAGGAACCAAACTTCTCTTTGCCCGGGAAGGTGCCCACAGTAGAAGCCGAGTCCTGCATGCCCATGGCGACTCGACCGGCAGCGAAATTGTACGCACGCTTCGCCTTCGTGCTTCATCGCTCGAAAATGTCACATTTCAAAGCTTCGCAGCGGTCACCGATCTGCTTCTTCACGATGGCGAAGTGACCGGCGTCCTCGCATTTGACGAAACTACGCGCTCCACCGTTCTCGTCCATGCCCGCGCCGTCCTGCTCGCTACCGGCGGCTTGGGCCGCGTCTTCGAAAACACTACCAATCCTGATGTGGCGACCGGCGACGGCGTCGCCATGGCATACCGCAATGGCGCGGCAATCGCCGACATCGAATTCGTTCAATTTCACCCCACTGCCCTGTTCCAACCCGGTGCGCCCCGTTTTCTGTTGAGCGAGGCTCTTCGAGGGGAAGGCGCTTACCTTCGAAACTCTTCGGGCGAACGCTTCATGCAGCGCTACCACCCATTACAAGAGCTCGCTCCGCGCGACGTCGTGTCCCGATCCATCGTGCTCGAGTGCCGCGCAACCGGCGATTCGAATGCCTTTCTCGATCTCACACATCTTCCCGCGGGCTTCGTTTCGCGCCGATTCCCCCGCATCTACGAAACGTGTCTGCAGTACGGCGTTGATCTCGAAAAGATACCCGCGCCCGTTCGCCCCGCCGCTCATTACGCGATGGGAGGCATACGCACCGGTCTCGACGGACGAGCCAGCCTGCCGCGCCTCTTTGCCGCAGGCGAAGCCGCTTCCACCGGAGTACACGGTGCGAACCGCCTGGCAAGCAACTCGCTCCTCGAAGGAGTTGTCTTCGGCGCGCGTGCTGGACGAGCCATGCGCCAACTCTCCGACCTCGCGATTGGTCACACGAAATTTTCACCGCCGCCGGCCCCGCGCTTCCCCAAAATGACTGAGCGCGACATCCGCGCCATTGCATGGAATTACTGCGGAGTCCTCCGCAGCGGGCCGGAACTCGAAGCCGCGTTAAAACTGCTTCGTTCGCGTGAGCGCTGCCCGCTTCCTGAGGCAACCCGCCCCGATTTCGAGCGCCGCAACATCCATCTGATCGCGCTGCTGATTTCGTTCGCCGCGCACGAGCGCAACGAGAGCCGCGGCGGGCACTTCCGCATCGACTATCCTGCGAAGTCACCGGAATTCGAAAAGCACTCGGTCATTTCACGATCCCCGCTCACAGGCGAGCTGGAGATCTGGTTTGAGTGAGTTCGTCTCTTCGCAGCCGTCGCCTGTCAACCCAACATGTGGGGCGGACGTCCTCGTCCGCGCGCGACCTCCTGGTCGCGCTTCCGCGGGTACCGTCAAATTCCAAGCGGGACGGCACGCTAGGTATAGCCTTGCCTTTGGCCTGCTGTTTGCCGCCGAGCCCATTCGCCTGGTCAGTCCACTCGCCGCCTTCTGGACCACGCCCTGCATCCTCTTTGCCTCCGTGCTGATCGCGTGGGGCGCCGAGTCCGCGCAGTTCTTCGTCGCCCAAGGCTTCGCCCTCGCCATTCTCGCGTGGCTGCAAACACTCCCGGAATTCGCGGTTGAGGCCGTTCTCGCGTGGCATCAGGAAAGCAAGCTTCTGTTGGCCAACCTGACCGGCGCGCTGCGCTTGCTGGTCGGCTTTGCATGGCCCGTAATTTACGCAACAGCGGCCATTTCACACCGAAGACGAACCGGTTCGCCACTAAAGCGAATCGAACTGCATCCGGCGCACAGCGTCGAAGTAGTCGGTCTCATTCTTCCTATCGCCTATGCGCTTCTGATCTGGTACAAGGGCAGCCTTCATATATATGACGGCGTGGTTCTCGTTGTTATCTATGCCGTATATCTCTTCCTGTTGACTAAGCTTCCGCCCGAAGAGCGCGAAGCGATTGACGATCTCGAGCGCATCCCTCGGGCTATAGCAAAGGCTCCTCGCGCCAGGCGTGTTTTCGCAATATCGCTGTGCTTTGTCCTCGGCGGCGTTCTTATCTATTTCACGGCTAACCCGTTCGTCGGAAGCTTAATCTCACTCGCGACGGCGGTTGGCATTTCGACCTTCATCGCCGTTCAGTGGCTCGCGCCAGTCGTCTCGGAATTTCCTGAGCTCGCGTCAACGTTTTATTTTGCGCGCCAGGAAGAGAAGGCGCCTATGGCGCTGATGAACATCGTTTCGAGCAACATTAATCAGTGGACCTTACTCGTTGCCATGCTGCCTGTTGTGTTTTCGATCGGTGCAGGAACAATCTCTGCAATCTCTTTCGACGCCGAGCAGGAATCGGAACTGCTGCTCACCATCGCGCAGAGCCTGGTCGCCCTCGTTTTCCTCCTCAATATGAAATTCGAATGGTGGGAAGCGACCGTTCTGCTTCTTCTTTATTTGGCGCAAGTAATCTTTGCGAATACTGGTGCGCGAGGTACACAGCTCGCATATCTCTCTCATCATGTTCGGCTATGGGTCACCTATACCTATATAGGTTGGGCCGCCCTGTCGCTCATGTGGACCCTTTCGCGCGATCGCGTGCCGCCAGCATTTCGGCGTTTTCGCGAAACTTCGCGAGAGCACTTTTGACCACGCTTTGGTTCTTTGCATACTCTGAAATCCGAATACGTTTCAATACAAATAAGGCGCGGAAAATTTTTGAAATTTCGTTAACCTCGACCCAGGTTGCTTCGTCGTAATAAGCAACGCAACCATACGCCCGCGTGGTTTTCCTTCCCCCCACCAGAACCACGCGGGCCCCCCTGAGACGTTTTTTTACCATCCAGTACTCTGAGGATGAGCATGTGCATCGCCAGGCGACTGCAACAAATTGGGGGACTGCATGTTAGTTCCGATGTGCCGCTAGCCCCTTATACGCGATTCGGAATAGGTGGGCCGGCTACCCTCGTTTGCGAGTCGTCCGACACGCACGCTTTCGAAACTGCGTTACGCGCGGTCAGGGAAAGCGGCACATGTCATGTTGTGATTGCAGGTGGAACCAATCTCATCGTTTCCGATGCTGGATTCGACGGTGTCGTTCTTAGGTTTACGGGAACGCGTATCTCCAATGACGGCGCCCGGCTGCGTGTAGAAGCTGGCTTACCGCTTCAAAGCGTTGTCGACCATAGCATCGCGATCGGTTTGCGAGGCATGGAAACCATGACGGGTATTCCGGGTTCGCTCGGTGCAGCCGTGTATGGCAATGCCGGCGCTTACGGCAGGTCGATCAATGAGTGCGTCCAATCGGTTGTATTCACGGACGGAGATCGCAAGCGCGTCTTCGAGAATGCTCAGTGTGAATTCGACTACCGCGAAAGCATCTTCAAGCGCAACAAAGACTGGATCATTCTCTCCGCCGAATTGAGCTTCGAGCCCGGCGACTCGAAGGAGCTCCGGCAGCGCGCCGGCGAAATTCGCGCGGTTCGCGACGCGAAATATCCGCCCTCGATGAAGTGCGCGGGAAGCATTTTCAAGAATTGTTTTTTCGCGCGTCTTCCGTCCGCAGTGCAAGCTATGATTCCACCGAACATTGTGCGCGAGGGAAAGGTTCCATCGGCCTGGTTCCTCGAACAGGTGGGCGCAAAAGGCATGCGAGCGGGCGATATTCAAGTGGCAACGTACCACGCCAATCTGATCTATAACGACGGAAACGGTACCGCCGCTGACTTGGCGAAAATCATCACTGATTTGAGGCAGCGCGTGAAAGACCGCTTCGGATTCGACATAGAAGAAGAAGTGCAGTATGTCGGGTCGATTGATAGCATTATAAGATACTGATCTAAGTAATATTGGCTACGATTGCTTCGTAGATCCGCTGCAAATCTTCTTGCGAATAATATTCGATTTCTATTCGCCCCGAGTGCTCGGTCCGAGGAACAATGCGCACCTTTGTGCCGAGAGCCATCGCCATCTCGTCAAGAGCCGCCTTCGTGTTCGGATCCAGTTTCTTTTCCGGCTTGAGATTCGCCTTTTCATCACGCTGCTTCGAACTAAGGGTATGGCGCACAAGCGATTCGGTCGCGCGCACGGAAAGATCCCTTTCGATCACCTCTTTACCAAGAGCAACCTGAGACGCCAGGTTTTCAATCCCGAGAAGTGCGCGGGCGTGACCCATTGCAATACGCCCGCGAGCAACGTGCTCTTGCACTTCGGGCGCTAACCGAAGCAGACGGAGCGAATTCGTAATCGTCGAACGGTCCTTCCCAGTTCGTTCGGCAATTTGTTCGTGAGTCAAGTGATACTGGCCACCCAACTGCTCGAAAGCGCGAGCTGTTTCGATAGGGTTCAGATCTTCGCGCTGTATGTTTTCGATCAATGCGAGCTCGAGGAGCTTGTCGGACTCCACAGCGCGGATAAAGACCGGCACTTCGCTAAGGCCTGCCATTTTGGCAGCCCGCCAGCGACGTTCGCCGGCAATGATGTAGAAGTCGCCATCTCTGTATGGTACCTCACATACAGTCAACGGCTGGATGATCCCGTTGGCCCGAATCGACTGAGCCAGCTCCGCCAAGCCCGATTCCCCGAAACTTTGTCGCGGCTGATCGGGGTTCGGGTGAATCTTATCTACTGGAACTGTACGTGATAGAGAATTTTCCGGAGATGGTGAGGGTAGATGCTCCACTTCCAGTGGAGGGGGAGTGTGCGCCGGGGAGTGGCGTTGTGGAAGGAGGGCCGAAAGCCCTTTACCCAATACTCTTCGCTGTGCGTCCGTGGCTTTGCTCATGAGAGAGGACTTCCTTTGCTAATTGAATGTAGCTTTCGGCACCCCGCGAGCGGGGATCGTAGACCAGAATGGGTTTCCCAAAACTGGGCGCCTCTGCCAGCCGAATGCTTCTCGGAATGACGGTATGAAAGACATCTTTCCCGAAGAACTCCCTGAGGTCGGACTCGACCTGACGGGTGAGGTTCGTCCGGTCGTCGTACATAGTGAGCAAGACCCCCTCCAGCTTGAGTGGCTGCTGGAAGGAGTCGCGGACACGCTCGATGGTGTCCATGAGCTGGGAGATACCCTCGAGGGCGAAGAATTCACACTGGATGGGGACGAGGACGGAGTCTGAAGCGACCAGCGCATTCAGAGTGAGCAGATCGAGCGCCGGCGGACAGTCCACAATTATGAACTGATAATTAGGGCGGATCGGCTTGAGAGCATCGCGAAGCCTTTGCTCCCTGTGATCCTGATCGACAAGATCCAAATTGGCCGCGACGAGATTTTGGTCTGCGGGGACAACCGACAGCCCCTCATAGGCCGTCGGAACGATAACATCGGCCAGACTAGCGTCGCCAATGATGACGTTATAGAGTGTCGGCCTGCTGTCAGTTTTCTCGATGCCTGTCCCGGTGGTCGAATTTCCCTGGGGATCTGAGTCGATTAGTAGGACTGAGAATTCGCTTGCGGCCAGCGAGGCGGCCAGATTGATGGCGGTTGTCGTCTTGCCCACGCCACCTTTTTGGTTGGCGATCGAGATGACTTTCGCCAAATTATTATCGGGCATTTAAAACCGAGAGGATAGCACGCCAACTGGGAATGTTCCACGTGGAACATCTATTTACTCGCTGACGCCACGCTCAGATACACGTCCAGCACTGCAACGGCGGCTGGCGTCACGCCCGGTATTCGCCGCGCTTGGCCCAACGTAGCCGGCCGCACCCGCGACAGCTTCTGCTTCACCTCCGTCGAAAGACCCGGAATGCCGTCGTAACCAAACCCCGCCGGAATTTTCCGCTCTTCGCTTTGGTTCAGCCGCTCCATCTGCCGCTCCTGCTGCGAGATGTAGCCAGCGTACTTGGCTTCCGTCTCTACCGTCGCGAGCACATCATGAACCGGCTCCTCGCCGATCCGGGTCGCCAGCCACCCTTTCAGAACCTCGATCTTCGCCTCTGTCCGCCGCAGCCATACATCGAGCGTTGGATTGTCATCGGCAGCCCCACCGATCAAATCTGCGACATCCCGCGCCCGGGTCCTTCGCAATAACTCGCCTAAGCGCTGCTTTTGGCCTTGTTTTTTCAAATATGCATTCCATCTGTCGTCCTTGACCAGTCCCGCCCGCCGTCCAAGCGGCGTCAGACGCTCGTCTGCGTTGTCAATTCGAAGATGGAGGCGGAATTCGGCGCGTGACGTAAACATCCGGTATGGCTCATCCGCGCCCTTGCTGATCAAATCGTCAATCAGAATGCCGCAATATCCGTCGCTCCGGCCAAGTATGAGCTCGGGTTCGCCTTTGACCGTCAATGCCGCATTCAATCCTGCCATCAATCCCTGGCAGCCCGCTTCTTCGTATCCCGATGTCCCGTTGATCTGCCCGGCCAGGAACAAGCGCCGGATGCTTTTGACTTCGAGCGTATGCGCCAATTCGCGCGGATCGATTGCGTCGTATTCAATCGCGTAGCCAGGCCGGATCATTTCCGCGTTTTCGAGGCCCGGGATCGAAGCCAACATGGCGGTCTGCACGTCGATTGGCATGCTCGTCGACATGCCGTTCACGTAGATTTCGTGAGTATCCACGCCCTCCGGTTCCAAAAAAAGCTGGTGGCGCTTCTTATCCGGGAACTTGACGATTTTGTCTTCGATTGAAGGGCAATACCTCGGCCCGACCCCTTCAATCTGTCCGCTATATAACGGCGATCTCGGGATCGCCTCAGCGAGAATTCGATGGGTCTCCTCCGTAGTGTATGCCAGATAACATCGAATCTGCTCGCGCTCGATCTTTTCCGTCAGGAACGAAAAGGGAGTCGGTTTGGCATCACCCGGCTGCGGCTCAAACCGCGACCAGTCGATCGTGCGGCCATCAAGTCGCGGCGGTGTTCCGGTCTTCAGGCGCGTCCATGCAAGGCCAAGACGCCTCAATTCCTCTCCGAGATGGTTCGAGGCCGCTTCGCCATTGCGCCCGCATGCGTACTTTGTTTCGCCAACATGCGCCAAGCCGTTGAGGAACGTGCCCGTTGTCACAACCACGGCATCAGCTTCAAGCTCTCGCCCATCGCGAAGCAGTACGCCCCTAATCGCCCGATCGGCTCCTTCCCTCGAAAACTTTAGGGCTGCTACCTCGGCTTGAAGGATACGTAAGTGGGGCTCGCGCTCGAGCCACTCGCGCATTCGAACCCGATACTGCTTCTTGTCGCACTGGGCCCGAGGCGACCAGACGGCCGGGCCGCGGCTCGTATTGAGCAGACGGAACTGAATGCCAACATGGTCGGTCAACTCGCCCATGATGCCGCCCAACGCGTCGATCTCGCGCACCAAATGCCCTTTTGCGATGCCGCCGATCGCCGGATTGCATGACATCTGGGCGATAAGATCGATATTCATCGTGATCATCGCCGTTTTCAACCCGAGACGCGCGGAGGCTCTGGCGGCTTCACAGCCGGCATGACCGGCGCCGACAACGATCACGTCATACTGATTCCGGGACGAAACAACGGTGGGCATGAATAAGGCTGAAAAGCGGAACTGAATCTCTATCTTATCGAGGAAAGGGCCAATTTCGTTGAAGATACTGATCGTTGGGGGCGGGGGACGCGAACACGCCATGGCCTGGCGGCTCGCGCAGTCCCCGGGAGTAGAAATTATCGCCGCACCGGGAAATCCGGGAATTGCGCAAATCGGTCGCTGCGTGCCGACGACCGCCACAGTCCGGGCTTACGCCGAATTGGCCGAGTCGGAGCAGGTTGACCTGACAGTGGTCGGGCCTGAGGCCATGCTTGTTTCTGGCATCGCCGACGATTTTCGTGCGCGCGGCTTAAGAATTGTCGGCCCGAGCCATGCCGCGGCACGCCTGGAAGGCAGCAAGATTTTTGCGAAAGAGTTTTTCAGACGCGCGGGGATACCGACGGCCCGTTCCGCGCAAGTTGCTTCAAAAGACGAAGCTCTTGACAATATAAAGCACTTCTCGTTACCACTGGTGATCAAGGCCGACGGGCTGGCCGCGGGTAAAGGTGTCGTCATCGCCCACACGGAGAGCGAGGCGCGAACCGCTATCGCGACGCTTGGCCCTCGGCTCGTGCTGGAAGAATTTCTCGAGGGCGAAGAAGTCAGTTTTATCGCCGTTAGTAACGGCACGGATCTGATCGCGCTCGAGGCATCGCAGGATCATAAACGAATTGGCGATGACGATACAGGACCGAACACGGGTGGCATGGGGGCCTATTGCGACGGCCGCATCTTGACAACAGCGCAGGTGGGCGTGGTCATGGATCGCATCATGTATCCGGCCGTCGAGCACATGGCACGCGAGGGGTCGCCGTTCCGTGGTTTTCTCTATGCCGGGCTGATGATGACCGCCGATGGGCCGAAAGTTCTCGAATTCAATGTCCGGTTAGGCGATCCGGAAACACAGGCTCTTCTTTACCGGTTGGATAGCGGCTTTCTGGAAGCGCTCGAGTTTGCGGCTGGCGGCCCGCCGGTGAAATTGAATTGGAAAGCCGATCCCTCGGTATGCGTGGTTGTTTCGGCGGAGGGCTATCCGCAAAGTCCGCGTTTGGGCGATGCAATTAACGGGATCGAGGAAGCAGAGAAGACGGGCGCGACTGTGTTTCACGCGGGTACAGTCAAAAGAGCCGCCGGCGAAATCGTAACTAATGGAGGCCGGGTACTTGGGGTGACGGCGAGTGGGCCGACGCTGAAAGCAGCAATCGAGCGAGCCTACGACGCAACGTCGAAGATTCGTTTCGACGGCATGCACTACCGCCGGGATATCGGCGCCAAGGGATTGAAGCGCTGGTGATGGCCACAGAGGCCGATTGGCAATCGGCCGAGGCGTCGAGACGAGTCTCGACGCGGCACGCACGAGTGCGTGCGCCACGGTGAAATCGCTGCATGCGGCAACGAAATTGCTAGATGGCGTCTAGGGTGATCGATCCGTCGCCCGTATGGATGATGATAGGCGCGCCGCCGCCATTTAGTTTCCCGTGGACTTCGTGATCATTCCGTAAATCGTTTACGGTAATCGGCAGATTTGCGTGGATGTGCCCATCGCCCGTGCGAAGTTGCAGATCGGCCGCAAGTTCCTTGGGCAGTCTGACCGAAATGCTTCCGTCTCCCGAGTTCAGCTCCCAACCCATGTTTACCTTCGATCCGGCGCCCGCCCGGAGGTCAATTGATCCATCGCCGGTTCGCAAACGCAGGTCGGTGAACGAGCCCTCGAGATGCATGGACCCATCGCCGGTATGTGCGTCGAGAGCGCCGCCCAGCCCGACTCCATCGATGCCGCCGTCACCGGTATCGGCGCGAAGCTTTCCCCTTAAATTGGACATGCGAATCGAACCGTCTCCCGTTTTAACCTCGCCAGTCAGCTCTTTCGGGACCACAAGCTCGAGGTGAACCGAGTGGCGTCCCCATCCGAAATGCTCGTTCGGTTCCTTCACACGAAGATAAAGGGAGTTGCCGCTCTGGTGTTCAATTAGCTCCACGCCTCCGTAACCGATCTTGTACCCGTCCGTGGTCAGTTTCGCTCGAATCTCGCTCGTGTCGGCTCCGGCGAGTTCGATGGACGCATCGCCCGCTTCCACGCGGAGTTCGGGCTGGCTGCCGACACTCCAGCTTTTGGTGAGTTCTTCGGCCGAAGCGAAGGAAAGGAGACCTACGCTCCCCAGTAGCAATGCGAAACACGTGTTCTTCATGGCAGACGCTCTCCTGAAAAACCGCTCCCTCGCGGTCGCGGCTCGGTTACGGTTACTACGCAAGCGGACCGCTCCCTCGCGGTCGCGGCTCGGTTACGATTAACTACGCAAGGAATTGGTGTCGAGTTCCGCCAACTATATACTGCAAAAGTCATGAATTATACGCGCCGGGATTTAAGCCTGTTATTGCCACTGGTTTTCTCTGCTCGAGCGAAATCGGCCACAACGGAGTTGCCTTCGCAGGCGCATCCTTTCGATCAGCTTCCAATGAAGCAATCGGGCGAGAACAAACAGTGGGCGGTGCTCGATGGCATGACGCATGCGGGGTGTCCACTCGAGGTGCATATTACGAACCTTCCGGCCGGCGGCGCGCCGCATCCACCGCATCATCATGTGCATGAAGAGATGATTCTCGTGCAGGAAGGGACGATGGAGGTCACTATCTCCGGAAAATCGACGCGGATGGGTCCGGGTTCGGTGGCTTTCGTTCATTCGAACGAAGAGCATGGGTGGAAGAATGTGGGCGATACACGGGCGCAATATTTTGTGATTGCGATTGGGCGCGAGAAGACATAGGCAGACGGCAAGACCGTCTGCCCCACCTATTCGTAGCGGATGGCTGCCATGGGGTCGATTCGTGAGGCGCGAATGGCGGGAATCAGCGAGGCGGCTGCGGCAATGGAAACCAGCAGAAGCGCGGCTACGCCAAGAATGACTGGATTGCGCGGCGTGGTGCTGTAAAGAAAACTGGCAATTACGCGCGATGCTGCGATTGAAGCTGCAATCCCGGCGAAGCAGCCGCCGAGCGCGATGCTCAAATTTTCGCGGCAGACCATGGACATTACATCCGCTTGCTGCGCTCCGAGCGCGAAGCGGATACCGATTTCGGCGGTTCTACGCTCGGTAGCGTAAGCCAGTGTGCCATACAGCCCGATGCCCGTGATGAGCAGCGCGGCTGCGGCGAAAAACAGGGCGAGCGTAGCCATCATCCGTTCGGATGCTAACGATTCGGCTATCGTTTGCTCCATAGTGATAGCAACGGGCGGCGGGATCTCGGGGACGACTCGCTTGACTATGTCGCGCGCGGCAAAAATGGCCGGCGCAGGAGGGCCTTCTATGCGCATGACGATGGCGTGGGAGGGCTTATTCTTGACACCCTGGGTTATGGGTGTGTAGGCAGTGGGCGGAGCGACGTCGCGCAGTGTGGTGTATTTGGAATCTGCAACTACGCCGACGACTTCTTCGGTCTTGTCGTCGAACTCGACGTGCTGGCCGATAGGATTTTGCTTCGGAAATAACACGCGGGCGGCGGCTTCATTCAAAATCACGATGCGGCCGCGGGCATCGGTGTCGGTCCATTGGAACTCGCGACCGGCCAGAAGCGGGGTTCGCATGGCGCGAAAGTAATCCGGACCGACTTGGTTTCGATAAACCTGGTGGTTTGGCTGTCCGGGGACGTGGGTATCGCCCCAGATCCACCAGCCCGAGAGCGGAAGCATGTTCACGAAGCTGACGGCGGTCACGCCGGGAAGCGTGGCGAGCCCGTTGGCGATCTCGCGATACGCATTGACGAGCGCTTCGCCGTCACGCGGCTGCTTCTCCATATCCAGATACAATGCCGCCAGGCCGCGCGGCTCGAAGCCGGTCGGGATCTCGTGCAGGCGAAAGAGGCTGTACCCAAGAAGTCCTGCGCCAGTCACCAGCACCAAGGCCAAAGCCACTTCGCAGGCTAGTAGTGCGCGCGGCCAGAAGCGCCGGTTATTCGAACCGCGCAATGCCGTGCCAATTTGCCGCATCCGCTGCTGCAAGTCGCGCCCAGTTGAGCGCAGCGCTGGCGCCATGCCTGTCAGGATGGTCGCGATGGCCGCGACGGCTGCGGTAAACGTGAACACGCGAACATCGGGTGCGATGTTCAATTGCGTGCCCGTCGGGTCCCGAGGGTCGGAAAGGAAGGTATTCAACAGGTTCGCGAGAATGGGCGAGAGAGCGAGTCCGAGCGCGGTTCCGGCTGCGGCGAGCAGCATGCTTTCGGTCAACAATTGACGCAGCAAACGCGCGCGGCTTGCACCCAGAGCGAAGCGCGTCGCGATTTCGCGCTCACGCGATGCCGCTCTCGCCATAAGCAGTGTCGCCAAATTGAGGCACGCGATCAGCAGCACAAGCACAACCAACGCCATCAGCACGCTCAAAGGTTTGCGGAATCGCATCCGCAGATACGAGTAGCCCGTCGCTCCCGGCTCCGCGGTCAAATACAACTGTGAGCGGTTGTGCCCATCGAAAGTGAAAGTGGGATTGGGGAAGGTCGCTTCGAACATGGCGTGCGCGGCGGCTCGTAAGAATGCGTTGGCCTGCTCCAGCGTGACGCCATCATCGAGGCGCGCTCCCACCTGAAACCACCACTCGCGATAGCCGGCGGCAATGTTGTTGATTGGTGCGTCCACGAGCGGCTCAGCTTCAAAAGGAAGGAAAACGTCTGGTGTTGCCTGTGCGTCCGCGCCACGAAAATCCTTCGGCATCACGCCGACCACAGTGAAGACCGCATTGCTAAGCACAATCCCCCGACCAAGTACATGCGGATCGGCACCGAACCAGTTGCGCCAAAAACGATCGCTGATGACCGCAACCTGCCCGCCGGGAAGCCCAGGACGGTCGTCGTCCGGGCCGATGTATCTGCCGAGTTGCGCATTCACGCGCAGCGCAGAGAAATATTGGCCGCTGACGAGTTGCCCGGAAACGCGCTCCGTGCCATTTGAGCCGTGGATCTGAAGCGTCTCTCCGGTGAATGCGAAAACGTGGGAAAACGCGCCGCTGCTGTGCTTCTCGAGGTATTTGAAAAGCGTATAGTTGAACGCGTAACCGAAATCGTCCGGCTGGATACGCAGAATGGCGAGCCTATCGGCTTGCGGAAGAGGCAAGGGTCGGAGCAAGAGCGCATTGATGAGGCTGAAAATCGCGGTGTTCGCTCCGATGGCGAGCGTCAGCGTGATGAGCGCAACGGCCGTAAACGCGGGCGATTTGCGGAGCATGCGCGCGGCCAGAGCCAGATCGCGCGCGAAATCTTCGATCGCCCGCATGCGGCCTACATCGCGGCAGACTTCTTTCCATTTCTCCATGCTGCCCAGATCGCGCTTCGCCGCATTCGCTGCTTCCGCTGCGTTCATCCCGCGGTCTTCAGCGTGTTTCCGCTGTTTCATTGCGAGGTGGAATTCCAGTTCTTCGGCTATCTCGTGTTCTATGCGCTCGCGCCGGAACAACGCGGCGAGCCGGAGCATCTGTTCGCGCAGATCGTGCCACGTGATCATAAAAGCTCCTTCAGGCGCTGGCCATTACAAATCCAATCGCGGACGACAATCTTGCCCACCGTTCGCGCTCGGCCTCGAGTTGTTTGCGGCCAGCTGGAGTGAGGCGATAGTACTTGGCTCGGCGGTTGTTTTCGGATGCACCCCATTCGGCTGCGAGCAGGCCGCGCAGCTCGAGCCTATGCAGAGCCGGATACAGGGCGCCTTCCTCGACTCGGAGTACATCGCGCGACCGTTCATGAATCCACTCGGCTACGGCATACCCATGGAGGGGTCCACGCGCTACGGCCTTCAAAATGAGCATGTCGAGAGTGCCTTGCATCAGCTCGCCGGAACGACCGGCATCGGACGCCTGTTTTCCCATAAGCCTCTATGGGGAGTGTAGGCCTGACTGGCGCGGAAGTCAAGATGTTTGGGTGGCGAGGGTGTCCCTGATCTCTAAGACGCGACCGCGTTTCGGGCGATGGGTTGAGTTGCTGTGGACGGAGGACGCACCAGCCAATAGAGTGCAACGACGTGCGTGATCATCAGCATAGGGACGTAGATGACGGGGATTACGTAGGTAGCGCCTAACTGTCCCGCCAGCGCAGGAAGATTGGCCTGAATGGCGTGGTAATAGTCAACGAGAATGTCCACCGTGCCCACGAGATTGAAGGCAACGATGAAAAACCAAAAGAGTGGTCTTATCCTTACCGAGAGAAGCGCTAGAAGGGCGAGCACTCCGGTGGCAAAGTCACCGTAGGCGGCGAACGTTGCGAAGCCAGCCGGCAGATTGGGACCGACTACGCCCGGAAGGATAAAGACCAGCCCGAAGAAGCGAAAGCTGTGCACGGTAGCGATGACACGGTGTGCATCGAATCGGTTCATCGACCTGAGCTTGGGCAGAATGTACGTGCCGAACCAAAGCAGACACGCGACATAACCGAGAACGAGATGGATTGGGAAGAGGGTTTCTGGTGACATATTGACTTCCTGGTTCATGGGATGACTACTGTCATCCCATAGACTCAGATTCTTTCAGACTGGGCTGTAAGGCTGCTTCAATGGCCCGGGATGACGAAATACTCGGCATTCGCCCGGAAGAACTCTTCCAGGGTTTGTGGATCCCGCCCGGTAACCACACGAATTGCATTGGTAGCCTGGCGTTGTTCCTTACTATTCCGGAGATATTGCCAAAGATGGCTCAGGTGATCGAGGGCGTGAGGATTGAGATGCTCCTTCACGGCGTCGGCCCATTGCTCGTCCGTGATGGGCACATATCGGATCGGCCGCCCGAGCGCCTTGGCGAGAGTTTCGACAATCTCGCGCACGGTTGGAGTTTCGCTCACGAGCAGGTATACGTTTCGGGAAGGCAAGCTGGGACTGGCCAAAAGAGCTGCGGCCACGCGGGCTACATCTTCGGCGCCGGCCAGGGCAGTGATGGCGTCACCCGCGCCCCACGGCAGGAATGCGGTATCTTGCGCGGCCACGCTGCGGCTAACCAGCGCGCGGACGTTCTCGTAATAGAGCGGCGCCTGAATATGAACGGCCCCGACCTGCGCCCAGTCGAAGATGCGATCGGCCAGCCGATGCTGCAGATTTCGGAATGAGGGAGCGCGTTTGAGGATCGCGAAATGCGGGATCATCGAGCGCCCCCTGAAACTGCGAATTGTTCACCACCAATTCCAGGCCCGCATCGCGAGCACTGGCAGCGAAGATCGCGGATGCCTCGAGCAGCCCATCGGTCACCGGGTAAGTAAAAAACGCGCGCTTCACTCCCTGCACTGCCGCTTGGACTGAGGCTGGGTTGAGGAGATCGCCCTCGACGATTTCCGCACCTTGTTGGCGGAGTTGGCCGGACCGGGCATCGAGTTTATGAACGAAAGCGCGAACGGGAATGCCCTGCTCGAGCAGCAGACCCGCTGCCAGCCGGCCGGTTGATCCCTGCTGACCGCCGGCTGCGCCTGTGATGAGAATCGGTTGAGACATTGGAAGTCCTCCATTCTCGTATGGGATGCTACCGATCATCCCATGGATTCGGGCTTTTCGATCGGCCGCAATCGATTGCATCGTGGGATGATCTCGCGCATCCTATGATGTGCTATGCGCTATAAGCCTGAACACAAAATCGAAATTCATCGAAAAATCGTGAAAGACGCCTCGCGTCGCGTGCGCACCGAAGGCATGACGGGCGCCGCAGTCTCAGTTGTGATGCGAGACACCGGCCTCACCCATGGAGGCTTCTATAAGCACTTTCGGAGCAAAGACGATCTGCTTCTCGAGTCGCTCGAAGAGGCTTTTCGCGAGATCGGCGAGACCCTGGCCCGCGCGGCCGTACAGGCGCACCTCGAGGCCCCGTGGAAGGCGATTGTGAAGGCCTATCTAAGTCTGGAGTTTTGCGATCACCCCGAGCGCGGGTGCCCGCTGCCGGCACTTGCTCCCGAATTGGCGCGGGGCGACCAGAAGATGAGGAGGCGGATTCTTCCCCAACTCGTCAACTACAAGGATCGGATGCTTCCCTTTATGCCTGGCCGGCGAACTGCGGACAAAGAGCGCGCCTTTTTCGTGATCTTTTCAACGATGACCGGAGCCATAGAGATCGCTCGCCTGCTCCCAGAGGCGGCCATGCGAGCGAAGGTGCTCGCGAGCGCTCGAGAGTTTCTTTTGCGCAGCTTTTGATCGTCCATTGTGTGAGTTATGGCGCGTCGTCACGTCATCAATTGCCCGTAATTCGACGTGTTGAGCCCGTGGCCCGTGAGAACACGGCCAAGGTAGTAGGATTTGGCTTAAGGCCGGCTCATGTTGACGAACCCCGATGAAAACTCAAAAACCGAATCATTGAGCGATGAGATTGTCTTCGTTGAACACGGAATACGACATGCCTTTCAGCAGGAATGCAGCGACTCGGGCCTCGATCGAGAGGGCCGCTTCCTTCGCCTGAACTTCGTCAGCGTCTATGTAAGGGACCAGGAGCGCAGCAAGAGGTTCTTTGTTGAACAACTTGGATTCAGGCTGATGATTGACGTCAAGTTTCCATCCGGTTATCGCTGGATCGAAGTTGCTCCGTCGGATGGGACTGCAAGACTCGCGCTGGTAATGCCTGCGCCCGGGTTTATGGAAGCGCCCGGGTTTATGGAACGGGTTCTGCCGGGCCAGTCTAGTCTAATTACTTTCATGGCCGAGGACGTGGAGGCGAAGTATCGGGAGTGGTCCGAACGAGGCGTGAAGTTCCCGACTGCACCGCATACGCCGGAGTGGGGCGGCATGTTCTGCCGATTTGAAGACCCAGATGGTAATCTGTTCGGACTTACAGGCTTCAACGGGGTGACGCTGGCGATCGAGACGCGCCGGAAAGCTGAGGCCAGGCGCCGCGAAGCTCAGCTGCTTGCCGCTCAGGAACTCGATATTGCCAAACAGGTGCAGATGCGCCTGCTTCCGCAGGTGCTGCCGGCCATTCCGACGGTGGATTGCGCGGGAATTTGCCTTCAAGCGCGAGCTGTAGGCGGTGACTATTATGATTTCTTCGAACTGGGCAGGGACCGCCTGGCCGTTGTGGTCGGCGATATCGCGGGGAAAGGAATCGGCGCCGCCCTGCTGATGGCAAATCTTCAGGCAACGCTTCGCAGCCAGAGCGCGCGGCTAGCTGACTGCCCTAAAGAAGCGCTCGCTGTGGTGAACCGATTGCTGTTCAAGAACACAGAGCCGAGCGCCTATGCCACGCTGTTCTATGCAGAGTACGATTCCGTATCGCGCCGGTTGCGTTACGCGAACTGCGGACACCTGCCGGGTTTGTTATTTCGCGGAACTGAAGTCGAAAAGCTGCAGGCGGCCAACACGGTCATTGGCCTGTTCGATGCGTGGGAGTGCTCGGTTTCCGAGACTGCGATGGCCAGCGGCGACATTCTTGTGCTCAATACAGATGGCGTGACTGAAGCAATGGGCGATTCGGAGGAAGAATTTGGCGAGGGGCGTCTCATCGATGTGATCTGGAAAAACAGGAGCCTCTCTGCCCAGTTTCTCGCTGAGGCCATCACAGCACAGGTTGTCAGCTTTGGACGGGACAAGCAGCGTGACGATATAACGGTCGTGGTGACGGAAACGATTAACTGATTGCAGCCATCGGCAACCGGCCGCTTACGCTAGTCTGCTTTTATAGCTGTTGGTGACCGCTCCCTTGCGGTCGCGGCTCGGTTGAAGAGGCGGCGGGGGTCAGGAAACGAGGAGGCCGCCGGTGGGCTGCGGGATCGGGACGTTCAGGCGCTTGCGCAAGAAGTCGATGAAGGCGCGTCCGCGCGGACGGCGGTTTCTTTGGGCGAGTGCGGAGCGTTCGAGAAATGCGAGCACGCCCAGGACTTCGGCATTGCGAAAGGGCGCGAGCCCTTCTTCTGATGAGCGGCGCTTTTGGAAGTCTTCGAGCGAGCGCTCGAAATGGTCTTGGACGGCGGCGGCTAGGCGATCTTCTGCCTTGGTTTGGTAAAACAATCCCGATTCGAGCGTGCGGTGGGTTTTGATTAGCGCGTCCACGGCGGTCAAGACGTCCGCGTCGGTTGCGCCCGCGGTTCGCAAGGCTCCATCGGCCAGCGTGAAACTGCAGAAGAGGACGAGTTCGTGATGATTCTGCAGAAACTCCTCAGTGAGCCGGATGTCTTTATTCGGGAGAGTATTCCGGTCGAGCTCGACAGGGCGTTCGTGCAGCCGCGCCTCTTCAAGATAAGGGCAATCGAGCGGGCAAGAAACATTCACCTCGCGCTGCTCGCCGCAGCACAGCGGGCAGATTTCGCCGCCGACTCCGGGGCAGTGACGTTTCGGGCGCCTTGAGTTGCAGATGCGGCAGAGTTCCGGCATTGCCTTTCAGGATAGCGGAGAGCGCACACGATCGCGACACGTTATATTGCGATGCGATATAATAAAGCCTGTGAGAGCAAAACCGGATCTGGATGTTGCGGGGCTGCTGCCGCTCAGCCCTCAAGTCTTTCATGTTCTTCTCGCGCTGGCCGATCGCGAGCAACACGGCTACGGAATCATGCAGGATGTGGAAGCGCGAACGGGCGGCAAATTACGGCTCAGTCCGGGAACACTCTATGGCTCGATTAAGCGGATGCTCGAGCAGGGCTTGGTTGCGGAGCTGAGAGAAAGCGAGCGTCCGCCCGCGAAGAGCGATGACGAACGGCGGAGGTATTACCGATTGACGGTGCTGGGCCGCAGCGTGGTGCGCGCCGAAGCATCGCGGATGGCGGAGCTATTGCAGCAAGCGAGGGTATATGGGCTGGCCCCTAAACGCAGTTAAGATCTATCGGACGCTGCTGTTCGCGTATCCGGCAGAGTTTCGCCACGAATACGGGCCGGAAATGGCGCAATTGTTTGAGAACCGGCTGCGCTCGGAGCGGCCGCTTCGTTTGTGGCTGGACGTGGTTGCCGATATTGCGTTGAGCGCGCCGAAGGAGCACTGGAGCATTCTCGTTTCCGACATTCGATACGGCGTGCGAATGCTCGGGAAGATGCCCGGGTTCACGCTGATCGCGCTGCTAGTGATCGCGCTGGGCATCGGCGCGACAACTTCGATCTTCAGCCTGGTGAACGCCGTGCTGCTTCGAGCAATGCCGTATGGGGATGCGGGGCAACTTGCGTACTTGTGGAGTCCAAACGAGCGCTTTAAAGGACCGATGGTGCCGCAAGAGTTTCCGCCGAGCGACCCCGATTTCTACGACTGGCAGCGATTGAATCGTTCGTTTTCGTCGATGGCCATGGTGCACGAGCAGAAGGTCAACTTAGTTCAGGGCGGCTCGGTCACACGTTCAAGCGCGGCGCTCGTTACCGGTAGTTTCTTCAGTACGCTCGAAGTGAATCCTGAGTTGGGCCGCGCGATTGACGCGGGCGACGATCAACCGGGCCACGCGAAAGTGGCGGTCATCAGCGACGGCCTCTGGCGGAACAAGTTTAACAGTGCCCCAGACGCGATTGGTCAAACGCTTCAGCTGGATCGCGAGAAATACACGGTTATCGGCGTGATGCCTCGGGAATTCGGATATCCGTTCGAAGGCGATATTCCGTACGGGATGAGCGATTTCGGAAGAACCGATATCTGGATACCGATGGCTTTGAGCGTCAAAGAGAAAACGGATCGCGTAAACTTTGTTGACTCCTCCGATGCCGTTATCGGCCGCGTTCGTCCGGGCGTTACGGTGAAGCAGGCGGAGGCGGATTTGAAGTCGATTGAAGCGCGTTTGAGTCCTCTATATCCGGCTCAGTGGCAGGGTTCGACAGCGATGGTGCGACCGATGGTGAGGACGATTGTCGGACCGGTTCAGGAGATGCTTTGGCTGCTCGTTGGCGCAGTTGGCGTGGTGCTGCTGATTGCGTGCAGTAATGTGGCCAATCTGCTTCTGGCGCGCGTCACGGCGCGGGCGCACGAAATGGGAGTGCGCGGGGCGTTGGGCGCGGAACGGGCTCGTCTCATCCGCCAACTGTTCACTGAATCGCTGCTTCTGGCATGCCTTGGAGGCGCGGCGGGCGTTGTGCTCGCAGTTCTCGCGGTTCACGTGATTGTGCGGCTGAATCCGGGCAATATCCCGAGGTTCGAAGAGACTTCGGTTGATGGCACAGTTCTTCTTGTCACGTTGGCAATTTCGGTTGCGGCTGGACTCTTGTTTGGCTTAGGGCCCGCTTTGACCGCGTCACGGGTGAACGTGATTGAGTTGCTGAAGCAGAGTGGAAGCAAGGGATCGGCCGGAACTTCGAGCAAGTGGCGGCACTCGCTCATCGTGACGCAAGTTGCGTTGTCGGTCGTGCTACTGGCGGGCGCGGGATTTTTGATTCGCAGTTACTTGCGGCTCGAGGCGGCGAATCCGGGGTTCTCGTTGTCAACGCTAACGTTTCGATTGGCGCTGGATAACGGCTACAGCAAGCCTGAGCAGCGGACGGCGTTCTTCCGGCGTTTTCTGGATGGGATTAGCGAAATTCCTGGCGTAGTCAAAGTAGGCGCCGCAAACGCGATCCCTCTCGATCACTACGAAAGCGTTGCCTTCCTGGACATCAAGGGCTTTGGCAAGCCAAAAGAACTGATCGACGACCGGTTGGTCACTCCGGACTATTTCGAGGCGATTGGGATGCGGCTTCTGGCTGGCCGGTACTTCAACGCGCACGATATTGGGAATTCTCGCGAGGTCTCGATTGTGAATGAGAGCTTCGCAAAGGCGTATTTGCGTGGGAGCGATCCGCTGAGTAGGCAGATTCGAGGGAGTGGGGGCGATTTTTCTGGCGTTCCGTGGTCTAGGGTGGTGGGAGTCGTCAGTAATCTTCGCCATTCCAATCTGGAAGAGACGCCGCGGCCGGAAGTGTTCCGGCCCTATTGGCCTGGTCAAAACAACGAAGAGCATTTTGCAGTTAAAGCGAGCGTGCGGCCCGAGCGGCTGATTTCATCTAGCCGAAAAGTGCTTCACGATTTAGACCCTGCGCTCGCGCTCGAAGATGTTCGGACGATGAGTGAGCGCGTATCGCGTGCGAACGCCAAGCGGCGGTTTCAGACGGTGCTGTTGACGTCGTTTGCTGGGTTGGCTGTTTCATTGGCGATGGTTGGTTTGTATGGGTTGCTGGCCTACGCCGTGCGGCAGCGAACCCCGGAGATCGGTCTGAGGATGGCTCTGGGGGCATCACGAGGCCAAGTGTTGGCAATGGTTCTGCGCCAGGGGCTGGGATTGGTGGCGCTTGGTTTAGGGATTGGTATGTTCGCGTCACTGGGCTTGTTGCGGCTGCTTAGGGGTTGGCTTTACGAGACCCGGCTGAGTGATCCGGTGACGTTTGCAGGCGTGCTGCTGCTGGTCTTTGCTGTCGCTCTTTGTGCGTGCGTCGTTCCGGCGCTTCAGGCTACTCGTGTCGATCCCACTAACGCGCTGAGATATGAGTAGGTCGAGATGGTTCAGTTCAGCGGGGCTGAAGCCCCGCGCGGGCTAAAGCCCACCCTCCAGGATCACTACGGCCATGGCGACGGTTGAGGTGTGGGTAAGAGAGAGCGAGATGCTTGTAACGCCCAACTGGGCGGCTATGGTGGCTGCAGCGCCCGAAAGACGCAGTGTGGGGCGGCCGCTTGGTTCGTTTACAACTTCGAAATCGCGCCATGTGACGCCGCGATGCCAACCTGTGCCGATCGCCTTCATCCCGGCTTCCTTCGCCGCGAAGCGCGCGGCGAGTCTCTCGGCGTAGTTCTTCTTTCGCAGGGAATAAGCGATCTCGCGCGCAGTATAGACGCGGTTGAGGAAGCGCTGGCCGTATTTTTCGAAGCTTTGTTCGATGCGGTCCACTTCGGCGAGATCGGAGCCAATTCCAAGGATCATCTCCGATCTCTTTTCACCGTCTTCCGATGACAGGGGCGAGGGAAAGAAGTGCGAGGCCGCTCGCAAATAGCACTAACATCGCGACGATCAGCACCCTTACTCCCGGCCCTGTGCCCGAGAATTCCTTCCAGAGCAGCAGACCCCATAAGACGCTCACCAAGGTGGCGCATTGGCCGATTGCCAGACTGATTGCCGGACCTACATTTACTTCGGGCGGTGCGCTGGCGGCGGCGAAGTTCGAGATAGCTCCGGCGGCCCAGACCGCTCCCCCGGCGATGCCTAAAAAATGCCATCGCGGCCGGCCTAGAAAATAGTTACGGAAACGCACGCGATCGCCGCTGATCGGGACATTCATGAAGAAGACGTTGAAAACGAATGTCGAGGCGAAGACACCGAATGAAAAAAGCAGCGCGGCGGAATAGGGGCCGAGTCCCAAGTCTCCCCCCATGCCCTTTTCGACGAGCGGGTAGAACGTTCCCATCAACATACCGCTCACGATGCTGATGACTACTCCTCGGCCGGCGTGCCGGTTTCGCTTTGAGGTTCCTTTCGCGGCATCGCGCGCAAAATGAGCTCTGGCATCGACCACGATCGCCGCAATGACGAGCGCGAGTCCCAGAAACAAGAGCGTGGGATTCCCACGCGGATCGATTAAGTAGTTCCAAACGACGCCGATGATGAGGGCTAGGCCGATGCCGACCGGAAATGCGACGGCAAGTCCCGCAATATCGATGGCGGCAACGAGCAGCATGTTGGCCAGATTGAAAATCACTCCGCCGAAAACAGCGTACGCTTGCTTTAAATGGCCCGCCACCAGCATGCGATCCTCGAAATTCATGTCGCCGCCCACCATTCCGAAGGTAAACGCGGCCAGGATGGACGCGAGCAGCACGCCGAACGAATAATCGAAGTAGAACAACTCGAACCGCCAGCGTGCGCCCGTGAGCTTCAAGGCGTTGGCCCAGGAGCCCCAGCAGATCATTGAGAAGATCAACAGGCAGAGGGTGGAGAGATACGTTGTGGGAAGAACCATGGTGAGGGGCGAGGCGTCTCTTCGCCACGTCACATTCTAACTGCTGGCTCTCTCGGAGAGGCTCGACCAGGATACATTACAGGGGTCAATTTTACGGTTAATTTATAATTTATCCGTAGATTTCCGTGTAGAATATTGCATGATTTTTGTGGGAAGCAGATAGTAATGGGGAAGGAATCTCTTAATAACGCCAAGCGGATTCTTCTCATAGATGATGATGAGGGCATTCGAGCGCTTTACTCGAAGGCGCTCCGGCTGGCGGGATTCGAGCCGAGAACGGCGCGAGACGGAAGGGAAGGATCTCGCGCAGCCGAGGAATTCCAGCCGGATCTGATCATTCTTGATCTGATAATGCCGGAGCAGGAAGGCATTGAAACACTGCTTCAATTGCAGTCAAAAAACCCAAAAATTCCCGTGATTGCGATGTCGGGCGCTCTCGGGGCCAGCGAATACCTTCATGTTGCCGATTTGCTCGGAGCGCGGCATACACTCGAAAAACCAGTCAAGCCGGATGAGCTGATCCGGACGGTGCGTTTGATTCTCGAGAAATCGAAGCGAGCGGGCGCGCTAACGGGCTAGATTCCGCTCCCTTGCGGTCGCGGCTCGGTCGGACCCGGCGGGAACGGAGCGAGCATCTGCTCTTTGCGAACGATTAAGCTGGCCGTGTCGTAGCTGGCCAATTCAAATCCATGCCCGTGCGTAATTGCGTCGGTTGGACATGCCTCAACGCAGTAACCGCAAAAAATGCAGCGGTTGTAGTCGATGTTGTAGATTTTCGCATAGCGTTCGCCGCCGCTGATGCGAAGTTGTTTCGTGTTTTCCTCGGCTTCTATATAAATGCAGTTAGAGGGACACGCTGCAGCGCACAAAAAACAGGCGACGCATTTCTCGAGGCCGTTCTCGTCGCGTTGAAGTACGTGCGCTCCACGGTAGCGCTCCTGAAAATGGGGCGGAGCATCGGGGTATTCTTCGGTCAACGTTGGACGGAGCATCTCCTTGAACGTGATCGACATGCCCTTGGCAATTGCGGCCGCGCTTTCAAAAACTTCGCCTAGATTGGCCATTCAGTTTTAGGGTAGCGCAGGAGCGTGGGTGGTTACGCGGTTTGCGGGACTGAAGTCCCGCGCGGGCTAAAGCCCACCCTCCGCGCGCGGTACAACGGACTAGATGCAGCGATCCTCGTTCCCGTGGTTTGCCTGGTGGTACCTTGCGATCTCGCTCGGGTTTGTTTTATTGGCGGTTAGCCGGGTGATCGCGGGCGAGAAGGCGTGGCTGGTCGGCATCCGTCTTCTGATTGCTGCGGGATTCGGGGTGCTGAGTGCGTTTGAGTTTCGGCGAGGGGATCGGCGGCGGTAGACGGGAGCCCACGCGTCGAGAAAAGTCTCGACGCGGCACGCAGGAGTGCGTGCGCTACGTTAAGTTACAGCTACTCGACGGTGACGCTTTTGGCGAGGTTCCTCGGTTGATCGACGTCGCAGCCGCGGCGGACGGCGATGTAGTAGGCGAGTAACTGAAGCGGAATCATCTCGAGTAGCGGAAAGAGAAGCTCGCGCGTATGAGGGACGGTGATGAGATGGTCGGCCATTTTGGCTACATCTTCGTCGCCTTCGCACGCGATAGCGACCACGATGCCGCTGCGCGCTTTCACTTCTTGAATGTTCGAAAGCGTTTTTTCGTAGTGGACCTGGCTCTCGTGCGATTCGGGATCTCGGGTGGCGAGAACAACCACGGGAAGGTTTTCGTCGATGAGAGCGTTTGGCCCGTGCTTCATTTCTCCGGCTGGATAGCCTTCGGCGTGAATGTAGCTGATCTCCTTCAGCTTGAGGGCGCCTTCGAGGGCGATAGGAAAGTGAATGCCGCGGCCCAGGTAGAGAAAATCGGAGGCGTGTGAAAGGGCGCGGACAATCGGCTCGTAGACGGAGGTATCAGAGAGAATGTGTTCGAGCTTGCCGGGAAGCTGTGCCAGTTCCTGCACGAGCGCCTTCGATTGCTGACAGGTAAGGGCGCCGCGTACTTGGCCCAGGTGCATGGCTAAAATGACGAGCGCGGTAATTTGCGAAGTGAACGCTTTTGTCGAAGCGACGCCGATTTCGGGACCCGCGTGAGTCAGCAGAGAGCCATGGGCCTCGCGCGTAATCATGGAGCCAACGACATTGCAAATCGCCAGAGTCTTCGATCCTTTTGACTTAGCCTCGCGCTGAGCGGCGAGCGTATCGGCGGTTTCGCCGGATTGCGAGATGACGAGGGTGAGAGTCTTGGGCGGAATGATCGGGTCGCGGTACCGGAACTCGCTGCCATAATCGACTTCGACGGGAAGGCGGGCCAACCGCTCGATGATAAATTTGCCGGCGAGGCCGGCGTGCCAGCTTGTTCCGCAAGCGACGATCTTCACCTGCTCGAACGCTTGGAATTCGCTATCTGCGATGCCGATTTCGTCTAAAAAAACACGGCCGCTTTCAAGACCGATGCGGCCGAGCATGGTGTCCTTTATGGCGCGGGGCTGCTCGAAGATTTCCTTGAGCATGAAGTGCTTGAACCCGCCCTTTTCGGCCATGATGGGGTCCCAGAGCACCCGAGAGACCTGGCGGCGCACGGTGCGCCCGTCGAAATCCGTCAACTCGACTCCGGAGGGGCTCAGAATGGCGACATCGCCGTCGTTGAGGAAGAACATGTCGCGGGTGTGGCTGAGAATTGCGGGCACATCGGAGGCGACAAAAAACTCTTCCTTGCCGAGGCCGACGACGACCGGCGGACCTTGACGGGCAGCGACGATTTTATTCGGATCGCGGCTCGAGATGACGCTAATGGCAAACACACCGTGAACTTTTTTGAGCGCCTCGCGAACCGCGTCTTCCAGATTGCCCGTGAAGAATTGTTCAACCAGATGGGCGATCACTTCGGTATCGGTTTCGGTCAAAAACCGGTGTCCGGACGCTGTCAGTTCCTTACGGAGAGCGAGATAGTTTTCGACGATTCCGTTGTGGACGACGACGATCTCGCCTTTGCAATCCCGGTGAGGATGGGCGTTCTCTTCCGTCGGCCGTCCGTGAGTGGCCCAGCGCGTATGGCCAATACCGTAGGAGCCTGAGAGCGGCTTGTTTCGGATGGCCTCCTCGAGATTCGAAAGCTTGCCGGAAGCGCGGCGGACGTCGAGGGAGTCGTGTCCGTTCAGTACGGCGACTCCGGCCGAGTCATAACCGCGGTATTCGAGACGCCGCAAGCCGTCTAAGATGACCGGCACGGCTTCGTGCTTGCCGATGTAGCCGACAATTCCACACATCTTCCGTTCCTCCGAAGCGCACAAACCGCTCCCTCGCAGTCGCGGCTCGGTTCGAGGCGGGCGCGACCAGATACTGCATTGTCGCCTATAGTCGGGCAGAGGGGAAGGGACCGAATTACCAGTACTCTTAACCGGGGTGAAATCAACTGAGTATCTCTACTCGATAGTCTTCGATCACGGGGTTTGATAGGACATCGCGGGCGATTTCATCCAGTGCCGAAGCGGCTTTGTCAGTGGGTGTGCCGTCGTCAATGACAATTTCGAAGTACTTGCCCTGGCGGACAGAGGCTATCTCGTTATGGCCCAGACCGTTCAAGGCATGACAGATGGTCTGACCCTGCGGATCGAGTACGGTCGGCTTCATAGATACATAAACGCGGGCCTTCATCAACATTCATTGTAGGGGTGGGGATGGAGGCGGGTAGCAAAAACGTTAGCATAGTAGTGTGAAGTGGTTCTTATTCTTTGCCGCGGCAGTCGTTGTTGCCGGGGCCCTTTCCTATTCGGTCTACTACGAAGGGACTCGGCTGAAGGCGATGGACGCGAAGATTGCCGAACTCACCGCGGAGGTGACGGAAGCAAGCCAAATGGCGAAGGAAGAATCGGTTGCTGCCTCAGCGGCGAGCCAACGCGCAATGGACGCGGCGGCTCGGGCGGAAGTGGCGGCGGGAGCGCGGACGCAGGCGGAACACCAGCGCGCGGAGGCCCAGGCC
>JBAUZG010000380.1:0-5181 GCA_049585195.1 Bryobacteraceae bacterium
GTCACAACCCCGGCAGGTGTTTCCACGTTGTGAACACCCGGACGGATCAAGCGCCGGTACGCCAGCGTCGTTACCACACCGATCATGCCGTGTCCGCACATGTTCAGATACCCAACATTGTTGAAAAAAATCACACCTGCCTCGCATGTGGGATCTTGGGACTGGCAAAGCAGCGCCCCAACCATGGCATCAGAGCCTCTTGGCTCGTTCACGATGGCCGACCGGTATCGATCGAATCGTTGCTTAAACCGCTCGCGGCGCTCGCTGAGAGACCCGGTTCCAAGATCGGGGCCGCCAGCCAAAACGACGCGAGTGGGCTCGCCGCCGGTGTGCGAATCAATCACTTCAATGACCATGCGCTCTGTCCATCATGTCATCTGGCCTGCAAATCTGATATCGCTGAACCCGACAAGCTAAAATTGCGTACCAGTGTTTGGAGATTCCGATGATATTTCCTAGCAGGAGCGTGTGGGCGGCGGCGGTTGTGGGTGTGAGCGCGTTCGCCCTCGCCAGTTGCGATATGCACGTGGATCATACGGGGCCGCTTGAAACGATGCCTGTCAACGTGGCCCTTGGCTCGGCGGAACGGAGCAAGCTGGAACTGGACATGGCGGCGGGCGAGCTCGACTTGAGCGGGGGCGCCAATAGCCTTTTGCAGGGCTCCATCGAGTACAACGTGCCATCGTGGAAGCCCGAAATTCATACCTCAAACGTTGGCACGTCAACGGATGTCACTATCAAGCAGCCGGAACGGCATGGGTTCGGCGGCGGCGACCATCGCTACAAGTGGGATCTCGCCGTGAACAATAATGTCTTGCTGGACGTGGCGGTCAATTGCGGCGCGGGAAAGCAGGATCTCAAGCTGGGAGAAGCGAAGCTCCGCAGCGTCGCGGTTCATATCGGCGCGGGCGAGGTGGATCTAGATCTGCGTGGCCATCCAACGCGAGATTACGATGTTGCGATCTCAGGAGGCGTGGGACAAGCGAGAGTGACCTTGCCAACCGACGTCGGTATCTGGGCAGAGGCCCACGGAGGAATCGGGCATATTGATGTGCAAGGTCTCGAAAAGAAGGGAGATCACTGGGAAAACGCTGCCTACGACACGGCCAAGGTGAATGTGCATGTGAAAGTGGAAGGCGGTATAGGACACATCGAAATTCTGGCCGAGTGAAGCGCTGCTCACCTAATGCAGGCTGACGAGGAAAGCATTCACTTCGCGCAGTACGTCGGCTTCGTTCGAGAAAAAGACGAAGTGATTGGCGTGGGGAAGTCGTACGACGTGTGCGGAGGGTACACCCGCCTCAAATGCCTTCGCTTGCCCTCCGGTTGTAGCTTCATCGCGAGCTTCGAATGCCGCGAGTGCCTTCGGGTCGTTCGTCGAGAATTGCCGCATATCGTGAGGCAGAGCATAAATCGCGAGAACGGGCACGCGGATATTCGTATACTTCTGCTCGCCAGCCATGATCGCCTGGCTGATCGCTGACATACCTGACGATTGGGCGGCCCGTAGAGGCGCGGGCATCGTTTGGAGGTCTTTTTGGCGCTCTTGAAGGTCTTTTTCAAACTGCGGCAGGTCCGTTTTGAGCAGTTCCGAGATCAACTGATTTTGATCTTGCGGTCCAGCGCCGGGTCGCAACTGGTGCAGCTTCTTTTCGAGGTCAACGGAGTCGATCAGAAAATCGCCGCGGGAGCGGTCGTAATACGCGTAGGAATAGCCGGCGTCAAGATAGATCAGCCCTGCGACTTTTTCGGGATGCTGTGATCCGGTGGAGCTCAATTCCTCGCCGGCAATGGAATGCCCTATCAGCACGGGCTTTACGAGATTGAGCGAATCGCAGACCGTTAGCACGTCGTCGCCAAGCCGATCGGCGGAGTAGTTTGTCGCATCGGGCGTAGGAGCGCTAGATTCCCCAAAACCGCGCCTGGTGATGCCGTAGACGTGATAAGTGGGAGTAAGTTTGGGCGCGAATTTATCGAATATGTGAGCGTTGTTTCCGAGCCCTGCCAGCAACACCACGGGTCGTCCGGAGCCGCCCCAATCGAGTACCTCGAGTTTGACGTCTTTGTCGACCGTGACGAATTGTACGGCGTGCGGCGAGAGGTCGCGTTTCCATGCGGTTTCTTTGGTGGCGCGCTGAAAATCGAGCGGCAGCGGTGCGCCCTGCGTCCAGGTGCCTGCTATGGATACGCCATCGGCACTTACTTTGCCTTCGTATGCGCCATGTACCGCGTCGACGGCGAATTTCAGGCTTGAACCTTGCAGCGTAAAAGAATTGGCGGGTATACCGTCGGGCGTCTGATCGATGCTATACAGCATGGCTTTCCAGTCGCCTTTGTCGCCTTTCGCGATGTGCAGGATGATGCGGAGTTGCTGGGGGCCTGCTTTCAGTGTTCCTTGCCAGTCGCCGGCAATGTCCTGGGCGTAGGCGAAGCACGTGACAAGCGCGGCTAACACTGTGGCAAGAAGAATTCTTTTCATGGCTTAATACTCACGCGTCTGCACAATTCTCAAAGCCACAAAAAACAATATCGCCGAAAGGATCAGCGAAATGGCCATGGCAGGCCACGGCAAGTTGTGCGTGACAAGTGGCGACGCATCGCCGGCAAAGCCGAACGGATTGAAGGCTGGGGGTGGCAAGATGCGAGGGACAGTGAACCAGACCACCATGGCCATAAATATGCCTCCGAATATCTGCCAAGTATCGTCCAGGAACGTTGCCAGTAGCACTGAAATGAAGTAGAAGCAGGCGGTGCACGTAATGGCCGCAAGGATCAGCTCAAGTAAGTCAAATGGCGTCGAGCTTCCGCGCGGCAGCCAAAAGGAAAGCCAGGCGGCGCCATACACCACGGCGCTCACTCCGGCAAACTCCAACAGGCCCACTCCGGCACGTACAGAGAGCATCCGAAGACGGCTGACCGGAAGCGAGAGTGTGTAGTATATAGATCCCTGGACGCCTTTCATAGCTGCAAACGGGGATTGGGTTTTGACCCCTACGCCCGCCAGGTAGACCGCGTTAAATATGCCGAAAGATGCCATCACGCCCATTGTTACGTGCGCATTCTTTGCCGACTGTGCGTCGCCCATGATGTATGGAAGCGCAAGTGCGCTCACTGGGAGCGCCACTGCGTATAGCAATCGCCATCTGGTTTCAAGCCAAGCTTTCGTCCAAAGCATTTCAGTTGGTCCTCACATGTTCCAAGAAAATCTCTTTTAAACTCACAGGAAATTGCTCGACTGACGCACCAGGTATCGTGCGGGCCTGCTCGACAAGCTCTTCCACATTCCGGCTCGCCAGTATAGAAACGGACCGGCCCTCCTGGCGAACGTGTTCGGCTCCCTCCGCCCAACGAACCGGCTTGGCAAGCGCGTTCTCGAAAACGATGTGAAGCCGCCGGTACCGCGCTTTCAAATCGTCGAGCGAATCGCCAACAATTGCCCTCCCGTGATCGATGATCGAGACGTGATCCGCAATCTGTTCGACTTCGCTCAATTGGTGCGACGAAAAGAAAATCGTGATTCCCTCAGACGCCGAGAGCGTCACCAACTCGCGGAGCACGTCTTCGACAGCAGCGGGATCGAGACCATCCGACGGCTCGTCCAGGATCAAAAGCTCAGCCCCGCGTGAGATCGCAAGCAGCAGCATCAGCTTCGATCGCATCCCTTTTGACAAGTTCGGAATCTTTTTGTTCGGCGGCAGCTCGAACATTTTCAAATAACGTTGCTCGAGATCGCTGCGCCATTTGGGAAAGAACGGCCGGGTGAATCGAATGATCTGCTCCACTGTCATCTACGGATACAGCTCTTTCTCCTCCGTAACAAAGCCAATGCGCCGGCGTGCTTCGATCGCGGCATTCTCATCCGAAGCGGGCCGCCCAAACACGCTAGCCATTCCGCCATCCGCTTTTCAACATGCCCATCAACAGTTTGATGGTGGTGGTCTTCCCCGCCCCGTTGCGGCCCAGAAAACCGAAAATGCTTCCGCCGGGAACCCGAAGATCAAGGCCGTTCAACGCCGCCTGGCCCTTAAAAGACTTGCGAAGCCCCGCCGTTTCAATCACGAAATCACTCATTGGCCCTCCTCTGGCAGCCTCGCCGAACGTGCGAGGGCCAGTTCGTTCTCAACCAGACGCCGCATTTCCTCTTCGCCGAGCTGAAGCGCTACCAGCCGCTCAATCGCAGATTGCACAATAGCCTGAGCCTTCCGCATGACCCTGGTCCGCGCAACCACGGACTGGCTCACAAAGGCTCCCAAACCGTGCTTCAGCTCGATCACGCCTTCGTGCTCGAGCCCCCGATAGGCCCGCGCAACCGTGTTTGGGTTCATCACCAAGTCCTCAGCCAATTTCCGAATCGTAGGAAGTTGGTCGCCCGCCCGCAATTCGCCGGTTTCGATGGCATGCTTCACCTGCTCCATTAGCTGGAGATAGAGCGGAATCCCCGAGGATTGGTTTAATCGGAACGGCACGCCTGTCCAGCCAACTGTACTAATCAATTAATACAGTACACACTGCCGCCGCTGTCAAGACGGTGGAGCGGGCGTCTCGCCTGCCATGCCGCCATTCGTGGCGGCATATGCTTTATCTTCAGTTCGGATTCGAATTTTGCGGGTTCGCGCGAGGCCATCCGCCCTGCTGAGAAGGCTGCGTGGACGGAGCAGGCTGAGCGGTTGGTGTTGTAGATTGCGGGCTGGAAGTGCTCGGGCCGTTGTCGACAGTGTTTACACGCGGTCCAGTAGTGTCGTCGTTGACTGCTACCTTGCGGCGGCTGGGTGACGTATTGTCTTGGGAAGCTGTAGAATCGGCACTCGTGTCCGCCGGCATTTCAGCGTGCGTCACAACCGTAGGTCCTGAGCTTTCTCCAGCGCCCGATCCAGACATATACACTCGACGGGAACGTATCTCGGCGTCCGCGTACCGAATTCTCGCTTCCTGGGCAAGACCGACCTGTACGGATTGCAAATCGGCCGATTTCATTCCTTCGGGCACATAGAAATAAAGGGTATAGCGCTGGCGCAGCCTGGCGAGCGTATCTTCAAGCGCCGAAGCTTCTTCGACCTGCATCGTATCGCCGCCCGAATCGGCCGCGATGGTGGCCGTTCCGGCCGTGTGCGACCGGTCTCCTCCGCCATAGCCACCACCTGGAAGACCGACGCCGCCCGGAAGTCCGACACCGCCTCCACC
>JBAUZG010000381.1:0-27566 GCA_049585195.1 Bryobacteraceae bacterium
GCGGCACGCACGAAGGTGCGCAGCCAAAAGAGAGACATTCCCGAGGGCGGGGAAGAGTACGACATCCTGCACCGGCGCTACTACGCGGAGGAGCTGAAGAAGCTAGGCATCGATTTATCGAGCTGACAACAGCCGCGCCTGCTCGTGCGATGGCAGAACCGGTAGCCCGCGATCGCCAGTATCCTGCTAACCAGTGAGACGGGACAGCCCAGTTGGATAGCCTTCGTCTGCGCTTTGAAGCTGAGTCTTAAACTCATGCAGGATTTTCATGAGACAGTCCCCGTTGCGGCCGTCGACTGTTGTGCTCCGCCATACCTCGCGGAAATCTTTGTCTTCCTCGGCATGGCGGTACAGGTTACCGAGCTGCTCATATGCAACGCAGATGAGCTTAAAGCGATCTGAACCATTAGCGGGAGGTTTCACGGAGGGAACGGCACCAAGTTTCTTGATCAGCAAGGCCGTTTGGCGGACGGGCACTTCCCAGTTAGTTAGGTCCTGCCCAGCATCGGATTGCGGCGTGGTCATGAGACTTTAATTGTCCTGCTGTTTTCGAGAAATGGCAACGTGGACAGGGTATCGAGGCCTCGTTTGAACCAGCACAGCTAACCACGGTTAGGATATAGGATAGAAGACCGTGGGATACAGAATAGCAATTAGAGCGTCGATAAACGAGTAGTTATTTTGGAAGATCTTCTAACTCGCTGTCAATTGTATGCTGCCGGACCCTCAGGTCTGTGATTTTGTCCTTTAACGCATCTCTTCTTTGGACCCACTGAGGAGATACGCCCACGACTCCGGGACGCTTTAAAGCTTCATTCATCTCAGCTTCCATTTCCGTAAGGTCGGCCTCACGCAGATTTATTTCATATCGCAAGTCGGCACTCTGCCGCTCGCGCGCTACTCGCCGCTGCGCAGTTTGGCGAGAATTTAGATCGGTCTTCGGGCAACAGGCTCCAAGCATTACAAGAACCGACGGGAGTGCGATACTTCGGCGCAGAATTTCGAGCATATCGCAATCCTATCTCAACAATCCCGCTCCGAGATGATCTGAAGTTTCAGCAGCGCCGCGCCAAGGTACGCATCAAAAAGAGAAACATTCCGGAGGGCGGGGAAGAGTACGATCCCTCCACCGCCGTGATTACGCTGAAGACTCTGAAGAAGCTGGGGATTGATTTGTCGAGCTGATCACGGATGCCGAGCACGCGTAGAGTCTACGCTCCCTTGAAGCTCGGAGTTTCGAATCGCGTTGACAGCCGCGGGAGGTCATGAGATTGTTCTGGTTATGAGACCCATGGGCCGTATCAGAGCAAAGGATCTGGAATTGATGACCGACAAAGAATTACGTGCTGTACTTAGAGATTGCGGGCCGTGCATCGGAAGCGATGTAGCCACTATGGTCCAGCGAGAAATTGACCAGAGGGCGCAGAGTTTCGACAGAAAGCTGAAGGTGGCCGGCCTAATCATCGCTCTTATCGGAGCCGTGTCTGTAGTTGTCGAATGGTTCATTGTTGGTGTGAAGTCTTTATCAAAGTAAACAGCAAGCTTTCAATAAATATTTTTGATTGGAAAGTTACAATGTAACTCCTGCAGAGCCCAAGTTAGGAGGGTTTCGATGATCCAAGACGGACACGCGCTGTGCCCCCGAGAGCCGACGAGATAGGCTGCAAACTCGGTATGACAAGCATTATCGAGCCGGGCAATGAACCTACGGAATGCTACCAGATGCAATATAGGGACGGGTGTGTCACGCATGTCCGGTCCGATTGGTTTTCGTCTCGACCGGCAAGGCACAATGGGACGCCACGCTCAAGCGTCCCGGTGATTGCGCCAAGCGCCAAGGTACGCAATCAAAAGAGAGACATTCCGGAGGGCGGGGAAGAGTACGACATCCTGCACCGGCGCTACTACCCGGAGGAACTGAAGAAGCTGGGGATCGATTTGTCGAGTTGACTGCCGTTAGCTGAGAGTAGTCTCCTGAGGGACAGGAATTATGGCCGCCGATCTTCTCCATCTGGTAGGGTGGGCTTCAGCCCCGCTCACGAGATTATCCTGAAGGTCGTGACCTTAACGACCCTCCGGCAAATGCTATTGAACGGTGAAATCTCTTCGCCCGAGCTCATCCAGCACACAATCGCCCAAATTCAGAAACAGAATCCAGGCATTAACGCCTTTATCGCAACCTACTTCGACCAGGCAGTGGAGCAGGCTGCGGCTTCCCAGCATCGCATTCAGCAAAAGCAGGCCAGGCCGCTCGAAGGGCTGCCAGTGACCATCAAGGACAGCATCGACATCGGAGGACAGCCCACTTCTTGCGGCAGCCTATTGAATCGCGATTCGCGCCCAGCGCGGGATGCGGCCTGCGTGCGTCTGCTCAAACAGGCAGGCGCCATTGTAATCGGAAAAACGAGCTGCCCCGAGTTTCTGATGAACTACGAGACCGACAATCGGATTATCGGCAGGACGAACAATCCGTGGGATTTGTCGCGCACGCCTGGCGGGTCAAGCGGCGGGGAAGCGGCGGCGATCGCGACTTTCTGTTCAGTCGGAGGTATGGGGAGTGATGGAGGAGGTTCGGTCCGGTTTCCCGCGCACTGCTGTGGAATCGCCGGTCTAAAACCAACTCCAGGACGAATTCCGGCTTCTGGGCACGTTCCTGCCATCGAACATCCGGGGGGATTGCTAGGCGCCGTGGGACCGATGGCGCGCACCGCGCAAGATGTGAAAGCGCTCTTCCAAGTGTTAGCGCAATACGATGTAGCCGATCCGTTCTCGACGCCCATGCCTCTCCGCGAAGTCGACCTGACGCCGTTTAAGAAAAAGGAATTGCGAATCGGCGTGATGTGCGGCTGGCTCGATGTGCCCGTCGAGCCTGGTATCGCAGATGCCGTGTCGCGGGCCACTTCGCTCGTGTCGGAGTTGGGTTTTGCAACCGAAGAATTCCGCCCTCGCGGCGTCAATCGTGCGCCAAATGTCTGGTGGTTCTTTTTCGGGCGCATTCATGCGTGTGTGACCAAGGCCGCGCTAGCGGGCAAAGAAGATCAACTGCACTGGACCGGCACGGAGCTGCTCAAGCAGGCGTTGGCCGAACCTGAGCCGGACGTCAAAGAAGTGCTTGAACAATTTGCCATTCGCGATCATATGAGAACGGCTCTGCTGGAACAGATGGAAACACATCGAGTGTTGCTCTTACCTGCCAGCGGAGTTGCCGCATTCCCACATCGTACAAGGCGTTGGGCTACCCCGAAAAAGGAAATCGGCATGTTCGAAGCAATGATGCCTCTCACGCCCTTCAATCTTCTCGGAATGCCGGGTCTGGTGATTCCTTTCGGCTTCAATGAGCACGGCCTGCCCTGTGGTGTCCAATTAGTTGGACGTCCTTACGAAGAAGAAATCCTGCTTGAAATTGCAATCGAGATGGAGGCGGCGCGGGGTAAATTCCCCGCACCTCCCGGGATCAGATCTCCGGTCACTTAGTGCCTATAAGCTGTGTGTAGAGCGCGATCGTCTGGTCCGCTATTGTTTCCCAGCTAAAAATTTCTTCGACGCGCTTTCGTCCTGCTTCGCCAAACTTCTCGCATCGCCCGGGATCGTTGTACAGCTTCATAATTCCGGCAGCAAGGTCGCGGGCGAACCGATCCGGATTGGCCGGGAAACCAGTCACCGGATCCGGATCGAACGAAATTAGATAACCGGTTTCACCGTCCACAACGACTTCTTTGATTCCTCCGGTCGCGCTTGCCACGACAGCTGTGTGACATGCCATCGCCTCGAGGTTGATAATGCCGAATGGCTCATAAACCGACGGGCAGCAGAACACCCGGGCGTGACTGTACATCTGTATGGCCTCCGCGCGCGTGATCATTTTTTCAATCCAAATTACGCGCGAATTGATCTTCCGCACTTCATCGACCTTTTCTCGCATTTCGGCTGCAATCTCGGGCGTGTCCGGCGCGCCAGCGCAAAGCACGACCTGCGTTTCTGGGGGCATATGGCGGAGGGCGTCCACAAGGTGCGTGACGCCTTTCTGGCGCGTGATGCGGCCGATAAACAAAACGTAAGGAATGGAGGCATCCACGCCATATTTTCCGAGCGCCGTTGTATCGGAAGTCTTTCGATATTCATGTATGTCGATGCCGTTGTAAATCACATGAACTTTATTTCGGTCAACCGGATAAACACGAAGAATATCCTCTTTCGTCCCATTTGAAACGGCGATCACCGCGTCGGCATCGAGAATGGCGGTGCGCTCCATCCACGAGCTCATCGCGTACCCGCTCCCAAGTTGCTCGGCTTTCCAGGCGCGAAGCGGCTCCAGACTATGGGTTGTCAAGACGAAAGGTACCTTATATAGCTTCTTAGCGAGAAAACCCGCCATCGATACATACCAGGTGTGCGTATGGACAACGTTGACTCCTTCGAGAGCCTTGATCTGGGTCAGGTTTAGACTCAAGGCTTCGAGCGCACCCTTGAATTTCGCTTCCGTGCCGTTAGAGATCTCGCTCCACGGCTGAGCGCCACGAACATGAAGGCTTTCGCGGTCTTCATGCTGATCGCCCCAGCAGTGCACCTCGACTTCGATCTTCCTGGCAAGCTCGCGGCTTAGATAATCGACATGGACGCCGGCGCCGCCATAAATGTTCGGTGGGTATTCCCGGGTAAACAATCCTACTCGCAAAATGCTCTCCTTCCATCACACAGCCGGAAGCGAGCGGCACAGCCAATTGGTGGCGTTGTGCACGATCTAAGAGAGCGACCGGCCGGCGGGCACTCAGCAGAATGCCGAATGAGACCGCCAAACCAGAATATACGGACAGGTTGACTACATGCTGCTACTGTGCCCGCGTCGAACGATTAATCGAAGAGCTTTGCTTCGAATTCGCCGCGGGCGAGGCGCTGAACGAAATCGATATCGCCTTCTAGGAAGTCGAGCTCGGGAAGCATGGTTCGTTCCATCCATCGAATCTGCTCAAAGACGCACGAAGCAGGTTCGCCCTCAAACGCTTTCACCAAGTAGAACAGCAGCACAACGCTTGCGCCATTCGGATAGTTATGGCGGTAGCGTGCAATGCGCCTTCCGATTTTTGATTCAATCGCCAGCTCTTCACGGAGCTCCCGAACCAGCGCTTGCTGCGGTGTCTCGCCGAGTTCCACTTTGCCGCCGGGGAACTCCCATTTGAGCGCATGTTTAGCGCCTGGCCTGCGCTGGCCAACGAGAATTTTAGTTCCGCGCGAAATTACCGCCGCGGAAACAAGCAAGGGGCCTCGCCGGCGATTCATTGTGTTTTGGCTTCCTGAGGAGTCGAATGCGAGATGCCACGCCGCCCTCATTAGGGTGGTTTGGGCGGCCGGCAAAAATGTTCGGAATCAGGCCGAAGCGCGACTCGCGCCCGCAAGTTGACGCAGCACGAACCGAAGAATACCGCCGTTCCTGTAGTATTCAAGTTCTTGCGGCGTGTCGACGCGTGCTTGCGTTTCAAAACTAACGCTTGAGCCGTCGCTTCGCTGGGCATGCACTTTGACGCGGCCTCCCGATTTGATCGCGTCCGCCACTCCAGTGACATCAAAGACTTCCTCGCCAGTGATAGAGTAGCTATCACAATTGTTTCCGGGCAGAAACTGAAGCGGCAAAACGCCCATCATGACGAGATTGGAGCGGTGTATCCGCTCGAAGCTCTCGGCGATAACCGCTCTTACACCTAGCAGGTTAACGCCCTTTGCAGCCCAGTCGCGAGACGATCCTGAACCATATTCCTTCCCTGCAATAATGACCAGCGGAATACCTTCCTGCTTGTACTTCATAGCCGCGTCATAGATGAACATCTTGACTCCATCGGGCAGATGACGCGTCCAACCGCCTTCCACACCGGGCACCATCAGGTTCCTGAGCCTGATATTGGCGAGAGTGCCGCGGACCATCACTTCATGGTTGCCCCGACGCGACCCGTAGCTGTTGAAATCGGCCTTCGAAACGCCGTGCTCGGTCAGGTAACGCCCGGCGGGGCTATCAAGCGGAATGTCACCGGCCGGCGAGATATGATCCGTTGTGACCGAGTCGCCCAGAACGCACAACGCGCGCATTCCTGAGATGTCTTGCAGCGCCGCCGCGGGGTCGATCATTTCGTCAAAATACGGAGGATGTTTGATGTAAGTTGAGTCGCCCGTCCACTCGTAATTGTCTCCTTGTGGAATCGAGATGCCAGTCCAGGACGGCTCGCCGTGGAATACTTCGGCGTATTGTTTTGCGAAATATTCCGTTTTCACGGACTTGTTGACCGCTTCGTCCACCTCGGCCGCAGTAGGCCAGATGTCGCGTAAGTAGACCGGTTGTCCGTTCTTGTCGGCGCCGAGGGCTTCTTTCGAAAGGTCGATATCTACTCTCCCTGCGAGCGCGTAGGCGACAACGAGCGGAGGCGAAGCAAGGTAATTTGAGCGGACAAGCGGATTGACGCGACCCTCGAAATTGCGATTACCGCTCAAGACGGCCGCAACATTCAGCTTGCCCGCGTTAACCGCTTCCGCGACGTTCTCAGGAAGTGGTCCGCTGTTTCCAATACAAGTGGTACAACCATAACCAACGAGGTTAAACTTAAGCTCTTCGAGATACGGGAGCAGCCCGGCATCGGCCAGGTAGTCCATAACTACTTTCGATCCGGGAGCAAGGGATGTTTTTACCCAGGGCTTCGTTTTGAGACCCTTTTCGACAGCTTTCTTGGCCAGCAAACCGGCCGCTACTAGAACAGATGGATTCGAAGTATTTGTGCAGCTCGTGATCGCGGCAATCACAACTGCTCCCTCGCGCAGGCTTTCCTGGTGGCTGTTCACTGCCATCTTGGCAGCCTTTGGCGCGCCTCCGAGGGAAGTTAAAAAGTTCTGCTTCACGTCCGGCAGGTTGATGCGATCCTGCGGGCGCTTGGGTCCAGCCAGCGATGGGACAACGGTCGAGAGATCGAGTTCGAGCATATCGCTAAACTCCGGCTCCGCCATTCCGGCAGTATGAAACAGCCCTTGCTCCTTGGCGTACGTCTCGATCAGTGTTACCTGCTCTTTGCTTCGATTGGTGAGCCGAAGATACTTGAGAGTCACATCGTCGATGGGAAAGAAGCCTATCGTAGCGCCGTATTCCGGAGCCATGTTGCTGATCGTGGCGCGATCGGCCAGCGGCAATGCGGCTAGGCCGGGGCCGTGAAATTCAACAAACTTTCCAACGACGCCCTTCTTGCGCAACATCTGCGTGACTGTTAGAACCAGATCGGTAGCAGTTGAGCCTTCCGGAAGGCGCCCGCGCAGCCTGAAGCCAACCACTTCAGGCAGCAGCATCGAAACGGGTTGGCCCAGCATGCAACCTTCGGCTTCGATTCCGCCGACGCCCCATCCCACGACACCCAGTCCGTTGATCATGGTTGTATGCGAATCGGTCCCCACGAGTGTATCGGGATACGCTTCGTTCGTCGCCGGGTTTGTAAACACGACGCTCGCAAGGTATTCCAAATTCACCTGGTGCACAATCCCCGTATCGGGTGGAACTACCCGGAAGTTTTGAAAGGCGGTCTGGCCCCAACGCAAAAAAGCATAACGCTCGTGATTTCGCTGGAATTCCAGAAGCGCATTTTGTTGAAAGGCATTCTTTGAGCCAAACTCATCCACCTGCACCGAGTGATCGATCACCAGATCGGCCGGGATCAACGGGTTTGCCAAGCGCGGGTCGGCTCCGGCGCGTTGTAGAGCATCGCGCATGGCTGCCAAATCAACAACGCAGGGAACGCCAGTGAAGTCTTGCAGCAGGACGCGCGCGGGACGGAACTGAATTTCTTGCGCAGGACCCTTAGCCCATTTGGCGACATACTCGATATCGGCAGCTTTTACCGTGCGGCCGTCCTCGAAACGAAGCAGATTTTCGAGCAAAATACGGATCGAGACTGGCACTCGGGATAACTTTGCAATGCCCGCTTTTTCCAAAGCGTCCAGCCGGTAGATCGTATAGTCGTGATTGTTCGCGCGCAGCGAGGCGGCGGCCCCAAAACCGTTGTTACTTGGCATCGCTTTTAGTTTACGGCAGGTTTCAACTTGCCGTGAGCCGCGCCACGGTTACATTTCCACCGTTCCAGGCGACGTAAGCTAATCCCGTCCCGTTCCGTAATCTCGGAGCGCAAAGCGGATTTGTAAAAGCAGGCGGTCGCGTGAACGCGGAGCCAATCCCTTGTGAAAGCAGAAGGTGTCCTCGGCGAAACCTTCCCCTTCTTTCCCCGAAAGTACCAGGATGTCTTTGCTAGGGTATGCAGATTCAATCTCCTCTTCGCGGCGGCTCTTGTGCAGAGACAAAAGATGGCGCCACAATTTGCGCTTGTGACTGCCGCGAACGCAAACATGAGGTCCGCTGTCAAGGCCAACCTCCGTCAGATAGAAAAAGAATGCCACTGAGCGGTAACCGTCGAGATCGAAATGAAACGCCTGCCCGTTTTCCATTTGCTGATCGGCAGTCGTCGGGGTAGCGAAGCTCCACCACATACGCGCTGCTACAATCGAGGGCTCGCAACGAAGATAACCGCGCGCCAGGGCCCATAGCGCAGGGTCCTCCATAAGCCTGGTGAGAGCTGCGCATGAACGTCGAGCGTTCAGGTATCGTCCGGTTATAAATGGGGTTTGGCATTGCGCTTCGGCAACCGCGCGCCGCGAAATTTGGAAAGAATATTCTTCTTTTCCGTCGCCAAAGCAAGCTGCAGTCTCGGAGTAAGCTTTCAGCGCGGTTAACATTTGCTGGCGCAATCGCAGATTTAGGTAGACTCCATTGCGCTCCAGCGCCTCCACTGCTTCTTTGATAGAAAACGGACACAAATCGGATAAACCGGTAAATGCAGCTTCTTGAGGCGGGCGCAAAGCGCTGTTAAGCCATACTATCGATTCCCGCACGCCCTGAAATCGGCCGAGCGTGTACATGGCAAAGTGTCCCGGTCCATGCCGTAAATACGACCAGAGAATGGGCCACCATCGTGTACGCCTCCTGACCCCCCGACGAACCAGTTCCATGGCGAGCGCGAGTTCCTACGGAGCATACGTTACTCGCCCTGCACTAGCAAGATCTGGTGTTACTAGAGACGGTGCTGGAACGAAAGTACTTCGCTTTATTCTGTGGTATCCAAGAATCCGGCTACTTCTTTTCCATGTCCTCGGGAAACACGGCGTAGCCAGCAGGCGGCGAATAGAAGGTCCGCAATAGGTTCAAACGCTTGCGAAGGTAGCGGCTCGGCAGCTGGCGTGGCCCTGTTTCCACGTCAATGTCACAGCAGATTCCGTGCAAATACAAGGTCAGGGTATCGATGAAGGAGAGCCGGCAGTATTCTGCAAAGGGCCCGGATTCCTTCTTAATATCGTTCTGCCGCCGCAGAAGTGTCTGCTTGGCCTGCCAGCTTTCTTCGTCGACCTCTCCGTGGACTGCGGCGTTGAGCTCCTCGCGCAGCATGGTTGAAAAACCGGCGCTCGCCTCCGGTTCCCATTTCTCCGCCACGAGCGCCGCCAGGTGCCGAAAAAAACGATAATGGTACTCGGCGACGTCGTGCTCTTTCAACGCGAACACCAGAACCGTTTCGGTTTCGAAGCTCACTTGTGAAACCCACGAGATCTGGCTCTCAGCCGGACGTTCCGATACAACGAATTCGCTCAAAGGCTTTTCGAGCGCCCTCCGGCTATTGCGTCGCAATTTTGACCGTTCTGCGCGCTCCAAATAAGGAACCAGAAGGATCGAGATGCGCGGCAGCATCGCTGCAATTTTCACGGGTAGCGCGGCGATCGGCTCTTCCAGATACTCCTTCAGCACTTCCTCGCTGACGGGCACGGAAGCGCAGAAGTAGCTGAAGGTATTACTAAGCGGAATCGCTTCCGAGCGAAACCGCTCGGCAAATTGTCCCACGGTGACCCGGGATAAATTGAGCTGAGCCGGCGCTGGCTCTCGCGAGCTGGACATCTATCTACTGTTCGACCTCGATTCTAGCAGACGTACTTGAGCCGCTTTGGCCGAAAACGATTGGTACACTTAGGCAAACGTGCGCATTCTGGTTTCGGCGGGCGAGGCGTCGGGTGATATGTACGCCTCCCGGCTGGTCCACTCTCTCAGTAAAATTTCCGGACAAATTTCGTTTTTTGGTTGCACAGGTTCTCGCCTGAAGGAAGCGGGCGTAGAGACGGTAGTTGACTCAGAGAAATTGTCGGTGGTAGGGCTCGCCGAAATTGTAACCCACCTCCCCGGAATCTATATCGAATACCGGCGCCTGCTTCATTATCTTCGCCGCAATATCCCGGATGCCGCCATCCTCACCGACAGCCCCGACTTTCACCTCCGCTTGGCGAGACATCTAAGGAACTTAGGCGTTCCCATTTACTATCTGGTTGCGCCGCAAGTTTGGGCTTGGCGGACAGGCCGCGTCCGGCAAGTCGCACAACGGGTCAGAAGGCTATTCTGTTTGTTCCCCTTCGAGGAGAAATGGTTCCGCGAGCGGGGCGTTGATGCTACCTATATCGGACATCCACTGGCCGTGGCGGTGAAGCCGCAAAGAAGCAAAGGCGCATTTTTCCAACGGCATGAGTTACAGCCGGAGCTTCGTACCCTAGCCCTTCTTCCGGGAAGCCGGGCAGGCGAAGCTCTACGTCATATGCCCGATTTGCTTGGCGCGGTTTCCCTTTTGCGTGGTGAATTTGGGCTCCAGGTCGTCCTCGGCACGCCAAAAGGTTTCACCGAACGGGGGGTCTTTGAAAAATTTAAGGAACGCATCAGCGCGCTCTCCATCAAAGTAATTGAGGACGAGACCTGGGACGTTTTGGCGTATGCCGACCTTGCGCTCGCCGCAAGTGGAACCGTCACCATCGAGGCCGCGGTTCTCGGCACCCCGATGGTCACTTTCTATAAAGTGATGGCGCTGAGTTGGTGGGCTGGGAGACGGCTGGTCAAAGTCCCGTACCTCTCGATGGTGAATCTCGTAGCTGGCAAACTAGTTGTACCGGAGCTGATTCAGAACGATATGACACCGGCGAACCTTGCCGCCGCCGCCGCGATGCTCTTGCGGGACCCCCAAAAATTGGACCGTATACGACGTGACCTGCTGGAACTGAAGCGGGTCTTGACGGGTGCTTTCGACCCCTTTGAATGCGCTGCCGGTATGATCGCGGCAGATTTTCGCCATGCGTGCTTTTAAGCCGACAGGAGACAATTAGTTCATGCGGGGCGTCCGATGGGCTATAGCCTTTCTTGCCGTCATTGTGAGCGCGTTTGCGCAGGAGAAAACGGCGCGCGTTAAAGTGCAGCATTATGTCATCACCGCTGAAATCAATCCGAGGACTCAGTCGATCAGCGCAACGGCCAAGGTCGATTTCGTGCCTCTCGATAACACCGATGCGGCGGTTTTCGAACTCAACAATGCTCTCAAAATTTCGAAAGTAGTGGACAGCCAAGGGCAAACGCTCGAGGCCGCCCGAAACTCGCAGGATCTTACAGTTCGAGTCGCCCTGCCGTCGCCGCTTGCTAAGAATCAAGCCTCCAGCTTGACCTTCACCTACGACGGCCAACTCACAGGGGGCCAGGATTCGCCCGTTTACGGCATCACCTTTGCTTCCCTCAAACCCGACTTTGGCTTCTTGCTATACCCTGCGCGATGGTTCCCCATCACTGGCTACACCGTAGACCGATTCACCGCCGAGCTCCACATTACCGCCCCCTCCGAATACAACGTAATTTCGAGCGGAGATGAGAAGACCGAAACGCTCAGCGGCGGCCGAACATTGTACTCGTTTGCCTATTCTCAAAATCCTAGCTTTCCAGGAAGTCTTGCGCTGGTTAAGGGCGATGGGCAGAAGGTGTCTTCGCAAGGCGTAACGACCAACGTGTACTTTCGCCAACACACAAATCTCGCGCAAAACTACGGCGAGGAAACCGGTAAGATCATGGGCGTTTTCACGAATGACTTTGGACTCGCGCCCCAAGCCAATCTCTCTTTAGTCGAAACCGTGGATGGGGGGCCGAACGGATACGCCGCGCCCGGCATCGTCTTCCTCGCTCCCGGCTCGATCACTAACCAGGTAAACCAACGGCTCCTGGCCGACCAACTCGCTCGCCAGTGGTGGGGCGTTCTGATTTCATCAGTCAACCGTAACCACCTTTGGATTACAAACGGGGCTGCACGCTATGCACAGGTCCTCTATCTCGAGCAGACCAACGGCCCTGGAGCCATTGACAGCGATATACATAACGATTATGTCGAGGCCCTCACCATTACCGATCCACCTATGCTCCAAGCTGGCCGCCTTGAAGACTACTCTCCCGAGTTTTGGGCTCTGACCGCAGCGAAAGGCGCGGCAGTTTTGAATATGCTGCGCGGCGTCATAGGCGATCAGGCCTTCTTTAAGGGACTCAAGGCTTTCATCGATCAGTATGGTTGGAAATCTGTTTCGAGCGCAGATTTCGAAAAATCGATGGAGCAAGCCTCGGGTCAAGATCTACGCTCCTTTTTTATTCAGTGGTTGGAATCGAGCGGCGCACCCGAATTCAAACTTTCTTACACAATTTTTCGAACCCAGAAGGGCTTTCGCGTTGTGGGCAAAGTGAGTCAGGATATGGATACCTTCCGCATGCCCGTCGACTTGCGTATTGAAACCGAAGGTAATCCCGAGGACAAGAAAGTCGATGTCGCAGGAACGTCGAGCGAGTTCAGTGTCGATACGTTCGGCAAGCCCCGATCGGTAACGCTCGATCCGAATCACCGAATTCTTCGTTTCGATAGCACGATGCGTGTCGCGGTCGCCATCCGCCGAGGCGAGCAGTTCGTGGAAGTAGGAGATTTTTCAAACGCCTTGCGGGAATATCAAAAAGCGCTAGATGTGAACAGAAACAGCTCGCTCGCTCATTACCGGATTGGCGAGCTGTTCTTCAAGCAGGGCAACTATCAATCGGCAGCCAATGAGTTCCGCTCCGCCATCGACGGCGACCTACAGCCTAAGTGGGTGGAAGTGTGGTCGCGGGTGAATCTGGGAAATATATTCGATGTCACCGGCCAGCGCGACCGCGCCGTCAACGAGTATAAACAGGCTCTGCGCACCCATGACAACACCGCCGGAGCACAGGAAAAAGCCTCTCAGTATCTGATCAAGCCTTACGAGAAGCCGAATTCCGAAATGTCCGGCTAGTAAAATTTGCAGGAATGCTCCATCCTGCGTCAAGCCAGGTTGATTGCGGAATTCTAAAGATTTCCTCCATTCCCTGTCGATTTCCAAGCGATCGAGCGTCGCACCGATGAAAAGAATAGGACGTTTAAGATCGTTTATGACGAATCAGTGGAGGCTAAGTCATGAAACACGTGCAAGCGCTCATGACCGGCTTGATGCTGGCTGTTGCCGTAGCAGCGGCGCAGCAGCCGGGCAGCAAAGATCGTAACGGGGTGGCGTTCGACCTGCTTAAATCCCTGGAAGGTGGGTGGGAAGGAAAAGCCGTCGAGAGTGGAAGGGAAATGCCGGTCACGACCACCTTCCAGCTGGTTTCGGGCGGCTCAGTCTCGATGAACGACCTCGCTCCAGGAAGGGGACACACCTCAATAAACTGAAATTTATGTACGCTCAGGGCCGCTGCTTGACGACCGTCCCGGCAGTGGAGACCGTTTCGGAACTATCATGCGCGCTGCGTGAGCGCTAGCTATGAAGGTAGAACGTACGCCCGCGTCCATCATGCTCGTCCAGCGATGCGTGGGTTGTTCCCAGAATGGCAGTGGCCACGTATACGTTCCGTCCTCGACCATTCTTTCGTATCCACCCCAAGCGGAGTTGACGAGGACATCCAGCGCGTCGACCTCAGATGCAATCTGTCGAAATACCGCGCTGTCTGCTCATCTCGGAGGTGGTCGCAAGGAATCCTGGTGACACCCCGTGGCAGATTGTTCGCTGAGGCGATGCTCCTCCCAGTCGCATACACTCTGTAGCCGCGCTCACTAAGCGCTGTTGCGATGCCCGGGCCAACGCCACGGCTCCCTCCGGTGACCAGTGCTACCGGCATGTAGCAAATTATCTCGAAGCTGCCGAAACGGCGCGAGGGTTACGCTCGAGGCCCGCGGTGGTTCTGGGTGGTGGGCTCGGAACCGATATGGCGTGAGGAGCCCTTTCCCTTGCTGAAAAACGGCGTTTTGCGCAACTTCACCGCGAAGTCACCGAAAATGTGACTTTCAGGGAGGTATGGCGCTCAGCAAGAAAACTGAGCGTCATCTGGGGCTCCAGAGTTGAGACGACCTAATCTTTCAATTAGGCCGCCAAGAAAGCCGACGAAGACCTCAGTTGTTGATGGCGAGTACTTCATTCCCAAATCACAAACAACGCACGATGAGGATTGTTTGATCGTCGAACTGGTGTCCAAACCCACGCGCCGCCGCAAGAATCCTTGCCGCCAGCTCCGGTAAAGGGTCCTTGGCGTTCGCCGCGATCACTTGCTTCAGTCGTTCCACGCCAAATTCTTCTTGGGGTTTGTTGCACACTTCCAGAATCCCGTCCGTTGCAACCACGAGCAGATCGCCCGACGCAACTTCCAGCCTCTGTCCGTCAAAGCTGGAAACCGGCAGCAGCCCGAGAGGGAACTGGCTCTCCTCCGTGTGCGACAAGGTCCGCCCGCTCGCGTGCCACTGCAGAATCGGTGGGCTTGCCGCCAGCGCATAGAACACGCTGCCGTCCGCTCCTAGCCGGAAGCCGGTAAATGTCGCATACATGTGCGGCTCTTTCACCTCCGGCAGCACCCTGTTCAGCCGATCCAGCAATACCGGCAGAGTACGATGCGGCTCGCGTCCCTCCGCATCCAGCAGGGCCGTGCGAGTCGCTGTCTTCAGCATTCCCATCAGAATGCCGGCAGGGAGCCCATGTCCAGCGATGTCGGCAACATAGGCAATAGCATCACCGCTCGGCAGGTTAATCGCATCCACCAGATCGCCGCCCACCTTTTCACTGGGGCGCGAAATGCCGTAAATATCAAAGCGCGACGTTCGCAATCCCACCGGCGGCACTAGCGTCTTTTGAATTCCGTGTGCCAGCTCCAGTTCGTTGCGCATGCGGAACGACTCTCTGCCCTCGCGCCGGATATACACAACGAAAAAAACGTAGGAGAGAACGATCGCCGACATCGTCGCGGTTGCGGCGAAATGGATTCCCAATTCCGAAGGCACCGGCTTCAGATCGAAGCTGCGCGTCATCCAGTTTGCGAGGCTGGTGTTGATCAGAGTATTGAAAAACTGCAGCACAATCAGGCCGACTAGAAACGGCATCGACAGCCGCGACAGCACTACGATCCACAACGAAGCGTTCAGCCCGACGTAAAGCGCGATGGTAAGCACGATGGCATAAGGCAACACTCCCCCGTACATTAAATCGAAGTAGAAGCCGAACACTGAAAACAAGAGGAAGACCGCCGCTATCAACACCCATAGGCGCTTTATCGGCACCGACCGAAAGTGTATCCATCGGGTCGAGGTTCGCCGGTACCACTCTGAGGTTCGCCGGTACCACTCCTTCTCTGCCATTGGCACGAACCATATCAGATTAGATGGAGGGCGTTAACGCGATTCCCGGGAAAGGGGCTTCTGGAAACTTCACTTGTTAACGAAATGGTTACTGGGGCAAGTTACCGTAAAGCTGACTTTTCAAGGACAACGACGGAACTCATTCCCAACAGTTTATGCTGCGAACTCGTCTTCGTGGCTTCGACGATGGGTAGTGCACGAAAAACGGGGTTTCAGGTAAGTTCGACGCGTCCCGTCGGCGGGTGAAGTTCCCGTAGATCGAACTTCGCAGGCATCGCGGAGGATCACTTCCGGATAGCCGGTGACACAGCCAATACCATTCGCAACAATGTTGCCAAAAATGGGACCGTTGGGACATCAGGTTTACCCTGCAGTCAGCCTATGCACGCTTGCTCATGCTCGTGTAGTCAATGAGAGGAAGTTCTGCTAAGGCCGCGAGCATTTCTATTTGTGCGAACAGACGACATCCTGGATTGCAAAGACTTGGACGAGGCGATCGAGTGGGCCGCCAAAGTCCCTACCGCGTGCGGCGGAGCCACGGGATGTGTGGAAATTCGTCCCATCCGCCAGATTCGCGAACTGGCTTGAACCGGAAGGGCTAAGCGTGAACCGGCTGCTGGGGATTCTCTTTCGGTTTGTCGCTTCCCTTTTCCTTGCCCGTTTTCGCCGGGCTTATAATCACATGCGCGTTGCGACCCTCGAGCTTTGGCTGCCCTTCAATTTGCCCGACTCCCGCTAAATCGTCAGCGAACCGGAGCAGGAGTTTGCGGCCCAGGTCCACGTGCGCAATCTCGCGCCCGCGGAACTGCACCACGGCCTTCACACGATTGCCTTCCTTTAAGAATCGAATCGCATGATTCTTCTTGAAATCGTAGTCGTGGTCGTCCGTGTTTGGCCGAAATTTCAGTTCTTTTACCTGTATGACGTGCTGCTTCTTTTTTGCCTCATGCTGGCGTTTCTTCTGTTCGTATTGCCATTGCCCGTAATCCATCGCCTTGGCAACGGGCGGTTCGGCCGTGGGGCTCACTACGATCAGGTCCAGGCCCATGTCCTGCGCCTTGCGAACGGCGGCTGGAGTGGGCATGATTTCCACGGTGCCGTCGGGAAACACCGCACGGACCTCTCGGGCTCGAATGGCTTCGTTTACGTTTTCTCGGATTTTAGGCCGGCGCGGTTGAAAACCTCTGGGTGGATACATGCCGGTCTTACAGGGCTGCGCTAGAGCGCGGAGTGCGGGTTGTGAATTGAATCAAACGCAATACCTAGTTTCTAGTGTACAGGATTTTCAAATACTCTGCGCGAGTGAGAAAAATCGGCCGCCTCACGCCCGGGGGCCATACTCGGTTGATTCTGTAATTCTTGTTGTGCTACCGTAACCTACAAGGCTTTGCCGGGCAGCCACAGCCCGGAGTGTGTTGTGATACGCTTCCCCGTTGAAACCTGAATGGATCCAACTCTGAAGGCACTCGCGGAGCTCCTGTTGAGAGCTGTGCCGACAATTTTTTTCCTGGCCCTTTTGACGATCTATCTGAAGTTCGTCTTTTTCAAGCCTCTCGAACGTGTGCTGCGGAAGCGGTACGAGCAGACGGAGGGTGTGCGCCGTCTCGCTGAGAAAGCGTTTAAGGACGCCGATCACAAGGCAGCTCAATTCGAACAAGCTCTGATTGCCGCAAAAATCGAGCTCTACCGCGAACAGGAAACACAGCGGCGCCGCTGGCTTGCCGAGCAGGCCAAGGCGCTCGCCGATGCCCGCCGCGTAGCAGAGGCTCGCATCGAAGAGACGCGGCTCGAGTTGTCCGTCGAATCTGAGCGGGCCATTGCGGAAATGGCCCCTCAGATCCGCGAACTGTCAAAGGAGATGATTGCCAGTCTTTTCTCCCGGAGGGCCGCCTGATGGGAGTTCTTGCATTTGGAGCGGAGCGGCCTTTCAAGGCTGCAAGGCCGGTTTTCGAACCGGCTTGTTTTCATGCCATCGAAACGCATGCCGCCACGAATGGCGGCATAGCAGGCCCTAAGGCCCGCTCCACCTCCGCCACTTTTTCATCGCGGATCAAGCGCTCCCTGCGAATAGCGCTTTTCGTCGCCGCTGTGGCTGCCCCCCTTTACTCTCAACAGCGCGAGAGCGCAGCTAGACAAGAGGAAGCGGAATCCGAAAAGCTCGCGGGCCGCAAGTGGATCAATTTCGCTCTTCTCGTGGCAGGCCTCGGTTATCTGATCGCAAAAAAAACGCCCGCGTTTTTCAATGCCCGCACCGAAGAAATTCAGAAAGCGATCAAAGACGCGACCGGTCTAAAGATGGACGCGGACTTCCGTTCTTCGGAAATCGACAGACGCATGGCGACACTCGCCCAGGAGATTCAAAAGCTCCGCGAAGCCGCCAAGGCTGATATGGAGCGCGAGAGCCGGCGCATCGACGCGGAAACACTCGCGGCCCTGCACCGCATTCAGCAACATACGACCCAGGAGATCGAGTCCCTTCGCCACCAGGCTGCTCTTCTGGTGCGCGACCATGCCGTCCGGCTCGCCACCGATCTGGCAATTTCGCGTTTACGCGACCGCCCCGAGCAAATTAAGCAGAACGAACTCGTGCATGCCTTTGCCGCCAATGTTTTGAAGGAACCCCAGATCGCATGACGGATGCACTTTCAGTCCACTATGCGCAAGCCTTGGCCGATGCCGTTTTCTCATCGAACTCCGGGCTCGATCCCGAGGAAGCCAGAAAGCAGCTCGCTATGGCCGTCGACATCATTGATTCGTCCGAGGAGCTCCGGCGGGTTCTAGTCTCTCCCGCCGTTCCTCGCCGCAAGAAAACGGAATTGATAGGCAAGCTGCTCGACGAGTACGGTCTGAATCGCCTGGTAAGAAATTTTGTGATGGTCGTGGTTGAACATCGCCGCGTCGCGGAACTCCACCGCATACTCGATGGTTTTGACCAGGCCCTCGATAACCGCCAAGGATATGTGCGCGCCGAGATCGTCAGCGCCGATGAACTGACCGATGTGCAGCGGCAGGAAATTCTGCACGCCTTGGGAACCGCGTCCGGTAAATTTATCAGGCCAGTCTACAAAGTCGACAAGAGTATCCTGGGTGGGGTGATCGCCCGTTTCGGCTCCAAAGAGTACGATGGTTCTCTGGTCGGGCGGCTGGAAGCAATGCGGCGCCGCCTCTCGCCCGCTTCCTAAAAAGACAAATCGAGAAGGACGTTATGGCTCACATTAGAGCAGATGAAATCTCCCGTGTACTCCGCTCCGAAATCGAAAACTACGATGCCGCCGTGAATGTCTCCGAAACAGGGTCGGTCATCAGCGTTGGTGACGGCATCGCCCGCGTCTACGGTTTAGAGAATGTGATGGCGGGCGAGCTGATCGACTTCGGTCATGACGTAGTCGGCATCGCCTTGAATCTTGAAGAAGACCAGGTTGGCTCCGTCCTGCTCGGCGACTATCTTCACGTGAAGGAGGGCGACCAGGTAAAACGCACCAATCGCATCATGTCTATTCCGGTTGGAGAAAATCTCATCGGGCGTGTCGTAAACGCTCTGGGCGAGCCGATCGACGGAAAGGGCCCGATATCGAGCAACACTTTTATCCCGCTGGAACGTCTGGCACCGGGTGTGGTTGACCGCCGGCCCGTTAAACAACCGCTGCAAACAGGAACCAAGGCAATCGACGGCATGATTCCCATTGGCCGTGGCCAGCGTGAACTCATCATTGGCGACCGCCAGACCGGTAAGACAACCGTAGCCCTCGATGCAATCATTAACCAAAACGGCGAGGACGTGATTTGCATCTACGTCGCAATCGGTCAAAAGCGTTCCACGGTCGCGCAAGTTGTGCGGATACTCGAAGAGCATGGCGCGATGGAGTATTCCATTGTCGTCGCCGCTACCGCTTCTGATCCCGCCCCGATGCAGTACATCGCCCCCTATTCGGGATGCTGCATGGGCGAATACTTCCGCGACAGCAGCCGCCATGCGTTATGCGTATACGATGATCTTTCCAAGCACGCCGCGGCGTATCGTGAGATCTCACTGCTCTTGCGGCGCCCGCCCGGACGCGAAGCCTACCCGGGTGACGTTTTTTACCTCCATAGCCGTTTGCTGGAACGTGCCGCAAAACTTTCCGACGAGAAAGGCGGCGGCTCTTTGACCGCGCTGCCGATTATTGAAACCCAGGCCGGTGATGTTTCCGCTTACATTCCCACCAACGTGATTTCCATCACCGATGGGCAAATCTATCTGGAAGGCGACCTCTTCAATGCCAACATCCGACCGGCCATTAATGTGGGCATTTCAGTGAGCCGAGTCGGAGGGAGCGCCCAAATCAAGGCTATGCGTGCGGTGGCGGGTTCTTTGCGCCTCGATCTCGCTCAGTACCGGTCATTGGCCGCCTTTGCGCAATTTGGCTCCGATCTCGACAAATCTTCGCAGGCGCAGCTCAATCGGGGCCAGCGCCTAACTGAACTTCTGAAGCAGAACCAGTACTCGCCCATACCGGTCGAAAAACAGGTGATCACGATTTACGCTGGAGTGAACGGCTATTTGGACGATGTGCCGATCAGCGACGTGCGGCGGTTTGAAACCGAATTTGTGGCGTTTGTTGAAAATGGACACGGCGGCATCCTCCAGGCGATTCGCGAGAAGAAGGAACTGCCGAACGAGTTGAAACAGAAGCTTGACGGCGCCATCAAGGAGTTCAAACAACGCTTCGCGTCGGAAAAAGACGTCAGGATGAAGGAAGCCGCGACCAAAGCCTAGCCTCTCATGCCGAGTCTCATCGACATACGCCGCCGCATTCGCAGCGTCAAGAACACGCAGCAGATCACCAAGGCCATGAAGATGGTCTCCGCCGCGAAATTGCGGCGCGCGCATGAGCGAGCTCTCGCCGCGCGTCCTTACGGCGATAGTCTGAACCGTATTCTGGCCAATGTAGCGAGCGCCGCTTCAGCGAACGACGAAGTAAGCCATCCGCTTCTCGCTGTTCGCGAAGAGAAACGGATTCAGCTGGTGATGGTGACTTCCGATCCTGGGCTCGCCGGCGCCTTCAACGTGAACATCCTCCGCGTTGCCCAGCGGTTCATTGACGACAACCCGGGCAAGCACATTCTGGTGGAAGCCATCGGTCGAAAAGGGCGCGACTACTTTCGCCGCCGCTCCTACGAATTGAGTGGTGAATACATCGGAGTCGTGGATAAGCCTACTTACGAAAAGGCACGTGACATAGCCGATATGCTGATCGAGCGCTACAGCAAAGCTGAAGTAGATGCTGTCTATCTCTGTTTCAACGAATTCAAGAGTGTGATGGCTCCGAATCTCGTGCTGACACGTGTTCTGCCAGTGGACGTGCCGGAATCGAAAGAGCCGATTGATTACATCTACGAGCAGTCGCCTCAGGAACTGTTGGCGGCTCTACTGCCGCGCTATGTCGAGGTGCAGTTATACCGCGCAATGCTCGAGTCCATTTCGGCGTATCACGCGGCGCGTATGACTGCCATGGATGCCGCCACCTCGAATGCCGGCGAGTTGATCGAAACCCTGACGCTCGATATGAATCGTGTCCGCCAGGCAACCATCACGCGTGAAATCATCGAAATTGTGAGTGGCGCCGCCGCTCAGTAACGATTGGAGCAACATATGTCAGCAACAGCCAATTCCCCAGCTGAAGGCAAGGTCATTCAAGTCGCCGGGCCGGCCGTCGATGTCCAATTTGAGGAGAGCCAAATCCCGGAGATCAACACGGCCATCCAGATCATTAGCGACGGCTTCGGCGTGCCCAATCCCATCAACATCATTACCGAAGTTGCGCAACACATCGGCGAAGGACGCGTTCGTACAATTTCCATGCAGCCCACCGACGGTCTGGTCCGCGGCATGAAAGCCATCAATACAGGCGGCCCGATCACGGTTCCCGTTGGCAAAGAGACGCTCGGCCGCGTACTAAACGTGCTCGGAGAGCCCGTGGACGAAATGGGTCCGGTCAACACCAACCAGCGCTATCCCATTCATCGCCTCGCGCCCTCGTTTGAAGAACAGGCCACGACACAGCAGATGTTCGAGACCGGCATCAAAGTTGTCGATCTCCTCGAACCTTATCTGCGCGGCGGAAAGATCGGGCTCTTCGGCGGAGCGGGCGTGGGCAAAACCGTCATCATTCAGGAATTAATCAACAACATCGCCATGAAGCACGGCGGTGTGTCGGTATTTGCCGGCGTCGGCGAGCGAACTCGCGAGGGAAACGATCTATGGCTCGAAATGCAGGAGGCCGGCATCGTCGATCCGCACGACTGGAAAAAATCGAAAGTTGCGCTCATCTATGGACAGATGACCGAACCGCCCGGCGCACGCCTGCGTGTCGGTCTCACCGGTCTGACGGTTGCCGAATACTTTCGGGATGAAGAGGGACAAGACGTTCTGCTCTTCATCGATAATATCTTCCGCTTCACGCAGGCCGGGTCTGAAGTCTCAGCGTTGCTCGGCCGCATGCCCTCAGCGGTGGGTTATCAGCCTAACCTCGCCAGCGAAATGGGCGATCTTCAGGAGCGCATCACCTCCACTAAGCGCGGCTCCATCACTTCTGTACAGGCCATCTACGTTCCAGCCGACGACTACACCGATCCGGCCCCAGCCACGACGTTCGCTCACCTCGATGCGACGACAAATCTTTCGCGTGCCATTTCCGAAATGGGCATTTATCCGGCCGTCGATCCCCTTGCTTCCACCTCGCGCATTCTCGATCCGAATATTCTTGGCGACGAGCACTATACCACCGCACAGCGCGTAAAACAGCTTCTGCAGCGCTACAAGGATCTGCAGGATATCATCGCCATTCTCGGTATCGACGAGTTGAGCGAGGAAGACAAACAAACCGTCGCTCGTGCCCGCCGCATTCAACAGTTTCTTTCTCAGCCCTTCCACGTAGCTGAACAGTTCACGGGCCGCCCGGGTAAGTACGTTAAGCTCGCCGATACAGTCCGCAGCTTCAAGGAAATCGTCGAGGGGAAACATGATGCTCTCCCGGAGCAGGCCTTCTATATGCAAGGAACGATCGATGATGTCCTCGAGCGCGCCGAAGAACTAAAAAAGCAGTCCTAGCGGGAACTGGCTGAATTGGAATACTGATGGCCGATACCTTCCATTTGCAAATCACAACGCCTGAACGCCAGCTTGTGGATGAAGCCGTCACCCGCGCCGAAATCCCAGCAAAGGACGGCTATCTCGGTATACTGCCCGAACACGCCCCACTCCTGAGCGAGTTGGGTGCGGGCGTTTTGAGCTATTCGTCGGGAGCCCACGACACGCTGCTAGCGGTAATCGGCGGGTTCCTCGAAGTCTTGAACAATGAGGTCCGGGTCCTTGCCGAGCACGCCGAGTTCGCCAAAGACGTCAATCTCGAGCAAGCCCGGCAGGAACTCTCGGAAGCTCAGACAGCCGTGGACAGCCCGACGCCTAATACCGACACCCACAAAGCGCTCAGTAGATTGCAAGCCGCCCAGGCTCGCGTCGAAGCCGCAGAACGCGCTCACTAACTCTTGTTGTCCTACTGCTTGAGCAATGCCCGTACCTTGATCGGTAATCCGATCAGGTTAATGAAACCGAGCGCGTCCTTCTGATCGTATTCCCCGCCCATCGTGAAGCTCGCAATATTGAGGCTATAAAGTGAATTCGGGCTCTTACGGCTGACCGGCTCGAGGTTGCCTTTATATAGCCGCATCGTCACCTCGCCCGTAACCGGTTCGCTTACAGTCTCAAAAAACGCGTCGAGCGCCTCCCGAAGCGGCGTGAACCACAGGCCGTTATATACCATCTCGGCATAATCCAGTGCCAGCTTCTGCTTGTAATGCAGAGTGTATCGATCGATTGTCAGTGCTTCCAGTTCTCTCGCCGCCGCCATTAAAATGGCGCCGCCCGGGGTTTCGTAACATCCACGCGATTTCATGCCGACGAAACGGTTCTCGACCAAATCAATGCGCCCGATTCCATGTTGACTGCCTATTTGATTCAGCCGCTCGAGTAGCGGCACTCCAGCCAGGGCCTCTCCATCAAGAGAAACGGGTTGGCCGGCTTTGAATCCAATCGTCACTTCGGCCGGCCTATCAGGCGCGTTTTTTGGGCTCTCAGTTAGCATCCATATGTGATCCGGAGCGGCATTTGCCGGATCTTCAAGCTCGCCGCCTTCGTGCGAAATATGCCAGATGTTGCGGTCGCGGCTATAGATCTTAGTGGTCGATTGCGAAATTGGTACGTTGTGTTTTTTCGCGTATTCGATCGCGTCTTCGCGCGACACAATGTTCCACTCGCGCCACGGGGCAATCACCGGAAGATGCGGAGCGATCGCCTTGTAGGTCAGCTCGAAGCGAACCTGATCGTTTCCCTTGCCCGTGCAACCGTGAGCGAGAGCATCGCAGCCGGTCTTCAGCGCTACTTCCGCCTGGCGTTTCGCCAGTAACGGCCGCGCGATAGACGTGCCCAGCAGATATTTGTGCTCATAGACGGCTCCCGAACGCACCAGCTTCCAAAGATAATCGCAGACGAACTCCTCGCGCATATCTTCGACGTGTACTTCGGACGCGCCGGTCTTCAGCGCCTTCTCCTTCAGTCCATCGAGCTCGTCACCGCCTTGCCCGATATCGCCGCAGACTGCCACTACTTCGCATCCGTAATTGTCCTTTAACCACGGAATAATAATCGACGTGTCGAGGCCGCCCGAGTAGGCAAGCGCCACCTTCTTCGCCTTGACTTTGTTCAATCTCTGAGGTTCTCCTTTTGCTTCGACAACCAAGATCGCACACCTGCGCAATCAGGCCGCTTGGCCGGGCATTGCTTGAAGCGCGCACAACGCCACCACGCGGCTGTGCGCTTCCATGCTTCCGGCCGTGTTCGAGCTACGGTTGCGGATGACGCGCTACTGCAGCATTGAAAGCAGCAGCGCTTTTTGGGTGTGAAGCCGGTTTTCAGCTTGATCGAAAACCACCGATTGCGCGGACTCGATCACTTCGTCCGTAACTTCCTGGCCGCGCTTGGCTGGCAGGCAGTGCATGAAAACGGCATCCCGCCGCGCCTCGCTCATCAAGGTTGCATCAACCTGATAATCCGCAAATAATGCTTTGCGGTCCGCAGCTTCCGTTTCCTGGCCCATACTGGCCCACACATCGGTGTATACGGCGTTTGCAGCTACGACTGCATTTTCCGCGTTATTGGTAATCTCGATCTCTGCGCCGAATTGGGCCGCAAACGTCCGGGCCTGCGCCACGATCGCAGCTTCGGGCTCATATCCCTTCGGAGTTGCTACCGAAATATTGATGCCCAGCCGCGCGCAGTCCAATAGTAGAGACTGAGCTACGTTGTTGCCGTCCCCGATGTACGCCAGTTTCAGCCCCTTCAACCGTCCAAACTGTTCTTTAAGCGTGTACAGATCCGCCAGCGCCTGGCAAGGATGATATAGATCGCTCAACGCATTAATCACCGGCACGCGCGACCAGGCTGCGAGATCGTCCACTGTCTGCTGCGAAAACGTGCGGGCGACGATTGCGTCCGTCCATCGATCCAGATTTCGCGCCACATCCTTTAATGGCTCGCGATCGCCAATCAAACCCGTTTGCACGACCGCATCGCCACCTAGCTGCTTAATCGCCAATTCGAATGTCATTCGTGTCCGCAGCGACGGTTTTTCGAATAACAAAGCAACGGAACGCCCTTTTAGAGCGGAGCCATAGCGCTGCCGCGACTGCTTCACCTGCTGCGTAAGGTCGAGCAAATGAGAAAGCTGCTCGGGCGAAATATCAAGATCGGAGCGGAAATCGCTCAAACCGACATGGGAAATGGGTTGAAATAGCGTCGCGGCCAATGTTCAGTGCTCCTGTGACTGAATATTCACTATTATGAATATTTACACATCCTAGATGCAGAAAGCAAGTAGCGCGTTTCAGCGGGTAGTGTTCCTGCGGTCGGTGCCGCGCCACCCTTATATTTATTCACTCTGTCTTTTCAAATGTTTATGATGTGTGAGCATGAAAGTTAAAAGCTGTCAAGTTTCGCCGCTGGGAGCAGCGGGGCATTGTAACCTATCGCCTTGCAGGATTTGCGCCGATCATAACTTGCAGTTGGCCGCTAGGGATGGTCAGCGACCTTTGGGCATGTAGATCACTATATCCACAAATTTTCGCAAGACTCCTCGCGAGGCGATCCGTGCTATTATCGTCAGCGCCCAACGTAATCAAAGTCCCTTCCGGAACAGGCACGCCATAAAAGTTCAAACTACAACCTACCAATGGTGGCCCACCAAGCATTGCTTGGCCAACGCCACCTCCTAACATTTTCCAGTGGGCGGCATTCAGAACATCCCACCAATCCTGAGCGAAATCGAATGCCTCTTTATCATTTGTGATGGCTGAAATAGATATAGCAGTTCGCTTCTCTGTTAAATATGCGATTAAGTCAGGTTTTTCGCTCTGGGAAATTCTTCGTGGAGGAACCGGCTGGGGTCCGTAGTTGTTGATTGTTTGCGCAGTTTGTCCGCCTGATTGACCGAAGGAAGCCACACCACCAGCCTGGATCGTTATCTTCGGACTATTTCCGCCTTGGCTGCGCTGCTGCATGCCAGCGGGCGAATTATTCATTATCTGGCCATCGCCAGCTATAGCATTATTGGCGCTGTTTTTACCGGAGCCATGCCGACTCCCGGTGGCTCTGCGCGGCGACTCAGGCCGCTGGTGAGTAGCTACGGCCGGCCGAGAGTCCTTGGGTTTGGTTGGCAGAGCCTCAGATTGAGCGTCGCCAACAGGATGAGCTAACGATTTTGCAATATTCTCTTCCGGTCGATGCCCGTTGACCTCAATCCACCTGTACAGGTAATAGACACCTAAAACAATCGATAAACTCGCAAAAATAGCTACGGCAACACGAGTCCCTTCACGAAGCCATGGCTTTAGCCAGAATGCCAACACGATAATTCCTGCAATACCAGTGACTCCGGCTAGCAACAAGCAGATTCCAACTGCACCCATGCTCATGACGCCACCGAAACTGAGTGCCGCAATGACAAATGCGGCCAAAATGCCAATAACGGCGAGTACGATCCCCGTTCTGCCCAGCTTGTCGATGCGCTTGTGTTGAGGTTGCATGCGCTTATGCAGCGCGAGTGGTAGACTCCAAACACGCCGCGTTTTACGCTGTATTTTTGAGTGGGTCCAGCACTCAGAAAACAGTGGCAGCGAGTTGAAGCGTTGGTCCGCTTTTCCTACTAGGCTAGCAAGTCTTTCAATCTCCAGACATAATGCTGTTTAGCGCTCGTGGCGCGGCGAACCTTAGCGGTAAAGTGAACGGCATCACCCAAAGACCGTTTGCCCACATAGAACGCTAGAACGAGCTTTGTGCGGGCTTCCAGTGCCACCCAGCGATAGCTATCGCCGCGCATTTCGTTGTCCTAGAAAGTCCTGTTTCGTTCCTTCTTGCCGATGAAGGCCCAGATTTCGTCAACCTGAACATCGCGGGCCGGAACGTCCCGAATAATCGCATTCAGGAGCCATTTGCAGCGTTCCCCGGCAATTACGAGCAATTGGGTGATCGCGTCACGGTGAAGGCCAGTAACCCGCTCTACCGAGCGAACAGAGCAACCCTCGACGAGAAGCTGGATCGCCATAATCCCGCGAGGGGCCTTCAGGTAGTCTTCGATGCGGAATGCGGCTTCGTGCTCTTCTGTAAATGTCGGGCCACACAGACGGCAACGAAAACGCTGCAAGCCATTCCGATGTGTGCCAAATCGCTTGCAGGAAACGCCACACTTCTCGCATATCATTGTCGAATCGGTCTTTATGGTCGTTTCCATACATCAACTATACAGCAAGCGCTTGCTGTTTACAAGGGAACAATTGATCTTTTTGGGGGCAACTTGTTAGACTCTACGTGGAAGGCCGGGGTAGGAATTGAACCCATGGCTCAGGAGGTGCAGACTCCTGTCCCTAACCACTCGGGATTAGCGCCCCGGCCATATGCGTGGCCGCTGAAATGCGGCCACGCTCGTGTTTTACGTAGACTCTACG
>JBAUZG010000382.1:0-3727 GCA_049585195.1 Bryobacteraceae bacterium
GACAAGCTATCGACGATTTTGTTTCTGTCTACAATGCGACGGCCGCGCCCTTCGAGTGGAAAAAGGCCGTTGTCTTCCCTTCTAAACCTAAATCCAAGTACTCTGATTTATGCAAGTAGACACTAGCCAAGCGCCTTCGGATGCCAACGTACAGAGTGTACGGTGATCGTTTGCTTTATTTTGCTGTATGGAACGAGCACTACTCGATCTACGCCGCCACTGAGCAAGTGGTGGCGACATTCCGGGACGAGTTTGCATGATACGAGATTGACAAGGGCACGTCGACGTGCTGGTCGCGCCCAGCCGCTTCAATCTTCCCGAAAAGGTAGACCAGCCCTTCGATGAACAGAGGCGCAGCCGTCCCCCACAGCCCCAGGAAAAAGGCGTAGACTCAGGACTCGTCCCCGCCGCCAACCTGTGCGGCCTGCCCGGCCTCTCCGTCCCCTGCGGCTTCGCAGAAGGCCTCCCCATCGGAATGCAATTCGTCGGCCCCGCCTTCTCCGAAAACACCCTCCTCGCCTTCGGCCGCACATTCCAAACCCTAACCGACTTCCACAAACAACACCCGCCTATCGCTTGAGTCCTAATACCGGCAGAATCGGCAGAGTGCGGGAATATCTCCCTCCTCACTCAACATCGTCAAGGGTTTTGACAAGCTACGATGAAACAAGGAGTTAATATATGGCGGCTCTCGATTGGTCGCAATGCCCCGTAGTCGAAAGCGTGCCGGGTAGACTAAACGGTGCGTGGGTATTTCGCAACACCCGTATGCCGGTGTCCGCCGTGTTTGAGAACCTTGAAGCAGGAGCCACCGTCGACGAGATTGCCGAGTGGTTTCGTATCCCGAGGGAGCAAGTAATCGAGGTCCTTGAATTTGCCGCCCGCAGCCTTGATGCCCTGGTTCCTATTGAGACGAGACCAGTCAGGGCTTGATGCTCGTTCTCTTTGACCACAGTGTGCCGGCCCCGCTATCCTCTTTTCTCACTAATCACGCGGTCACCGAGGCAAGAGAGCGCGGATGGGATACGCTCTCAAACGGCGACTTGCTGGCCCAAGCGGAACTGGCGGGGTTCGACGTGCTTCTTACAGCGGACAAGAACATGCGATATCAGCAGAACCTTACTGTGGGCGCAGAATATCCCTTGTCGTGTTGAGCACTCCCAGGTGGCCCGTTGTTCGATTGCCCATTGCAAAAATTGCTGAGGCGATCAGCGCTGCAACACCAGGCACCTACATCGAGGTAAACATGGCCTGTCAAGTAACCCCTGCGCCTACTTGTCAACGTGGCTAGAAATTGCCGGACACAACGCGGCAGCAGCCTTAAGCGCACGTCTCAAATTGAAAACGATCTCCGGTCAGCCGAACGCATTTTCAATACCGAAATAAATATAGAATACAGACGCTGGCCTTGACTTCTCGCGGCCCTCAGATCGCGTCAAGATCGCGTGGCGAACGTCCTCAACCATGCGCGGGACAAGAGGGGGAAGCAAGCATCTTTGTCCCCGGCCGTGCATTGCTTCAGTAGGCCGGCAGGCGAGTTTCAAAAGAGCCCACCCACATGCGACAATCCAAATGGATATTTGCAAATGTTGAATGCCCTCCTTAACGGTTGAACGATGCCTTCCGCTGCCATTGCACGATTCAGGGAAAACAGAAAGGACATCGATACCCTGTGGCGATTCCGCAAAGACCTTCAGCAATACCCCCAGAAGTGAGGCGAGTCTAGAAACTCTGCATCGCGCGGCATTTGTTTTTGTAGCGGCATGCTGGGAATCCTATATTGAGGATGTCGCCACGGAGGCATTTGACTTCCTTCTTCAGAGCGCAGTGACGCCCGACATTTTTCCTGCAAAAGTGCGAGTTCTAGCCTCGAGGCACCTGCTTAAAGATAAGGACGAGCGGCGAATCTGGGAGCTTGTTACCGGCTGGAAAGACATCCTGAAGGCTCATCGACAGGCCATTCTCGAAGTATCTCTCAAGGGTTTTAATACCCCAAAAACAAGGCAAGTAAGAGAACTATTTGGTTCGCTGTTAGATCTTGATCTCCCTTCCAAATGGGTATTGCCGCGCCTTACTGCAGAACAGTCGGCTAGCAGCCTTGATGACTACATGACCATCCGAGGCAACATTGCACACCGTGCGAAGCATTGCCACACTCTGCATAAGAAGACAGGAAACAATCAGCGCCCGCGTCCCTGAAGAGCATCCAGAAACTCTGAAGCCCTGATGATCGGAATGCCCTTGAAGCTCTTGAGCCGAAGCAGGTCTTTGTCGCCGGTCACGATGTAATCGGATTTCGACTCCAGCGCGCACTCTAAAATCCTATTGTCGTCCGGGTCGTCTCTCACGGCGTCCACAGCCATTTGGGGCACGACCTTATGGGATGCATCGTTCATGTCCGCCTCCGCGCCATGAAGAATGTCGTCATGCCACTCGAATTTCCCTTTCAGGACGCGTAGGACCTCCACAACAATAGGCTCGGAAATCTGAATCTGAAAGGCCCCTTCTTCGGCCAGGTCTATGAGCTTTCGCGGTTTTCCCCGGAAGTTGAAAGATGAAATCCAGATATTGGAATCAAGCGTAACGCGGACCACTAGCGCCGGCGATCGGACTGACGGGTCTGACTGACGTATTTCGGCACGTCCCTTTCGCGCAGGCCAAGCTTTTCCGCTTGCGATTCCCCATAGGCCCGCAGTTTCTCTCGCCGTTTCAGACGAAGATACCGCTCGACGGCCTCAGCCAGCACTTCATCGAAGCTGCGCGATTGCTCGATCGCGCTCTTCTCCAGCGCCGCCTGTAGTGAGGGCGGAAGACTGTTCTTTATTCCAAGCGTAGCCATTTCTCTATCGTCCCATGTCCCGTGAAGCTATCACGCGCCTTCCTCTGGGTCCGCGGCGGTTCAGATGTGCCCCATTCCGTCCCCCAGTTCAGAAATTTTCACCGGCGCAAGCCACACTAACTACGCAACTTACCTCCGGCACCCCACCTCCGCCCTTCCCACCCCATGCTACACTCCTATCCGTCGAAGGCGTCCGCCCGGTTCTCCGGCCGAACGCCTTTTTCTTTTTCCAAGCGCAAAGGGCGCGAGTCTAGCCGTTCTTGCGCGTGTCAGCAAAGGAGTTTCCATCATGAACCGTCGCGAACGAAGAAAACAACGCGTCGCCCGCCAGCGCTCCGCCGAGACCGCCCACCCCTCGGATTTACCTGTGCCGGCCGTCCAGCCTGTTCCAAAACCAGCCGCCGAGGTCGCCCCCGAAACGCCATCCGGCCCCACTGGACCTACCAGCGAAGAAGGCAAAGCCACCTCCTCCCGCAACGCGGTCAAGCACAACCTCTGCTCAAAAAAACTCACTGGCGCCGACCTGGAGGAGTACAACGAACTCCTCGCCAAGTTTGACTCCGAATGGGAACCAACCACTGAAACCGAGCGTCTCCTCCTCGCGCAAATGGCCCTCAGCCAGTGGCGCCTGAATCGCGCCCTCTCGCTCGAACTCGACGTCTTCGACCAGGAATCGGGGTTCGGGCGTAGCACACGCGTTCGGTGCCGTTGTGCGAAGCCCGAATCAACGTTGGACCCCGCCGCCCTCGCTTTGGTCCTTCGCTACCGCACCACCGCCGAGCGTAACTTCTATAAAGCACTCGCGGAGCTCCAACGCCTCCGCACCGCCATCCGCAACGACGCCCGCCGAGCCGAAGAGGACGAAGAAAAGGAAGTCCAGCGGGAAAT
>JBAUZG010000383.1:0-6695 GCA_049585195.1 Bryobacteraceae bacterium
CCGCCCGACACGCAGACCGCTCCACCTCCTCCGCGCCAACCGAAGACGATTACGCTCACTTCGGGTACGCCCATCACGGTTCGTTTAAACGAGAAAGTCTCGACAAACACGAACTATTCAGGAGATACGTTTACGGCGACTCTCGACCAGCCCATCGTGATCGACGGATTTGTGATTGCCGATCGCGGATCGCGAGTGATTGGAAAGGTTGTGAACGCGGAAAAAGCGGGCCGCGTGAAAGGAGTAGCCGACCTGTCGTTGGCGCTGACTCAAATCCATACAACCGATGGCCAGACAGTAAATATTCAAACCGCGCCATGGGACAAGGAGGGGCCAACGAGCAAGAAAAAGGACGGGGCTGAGATAGCCGGAGGCGCTGCGCTGGGCGCCATTATCGGGGCGCTCGCGGGAGGCGGTAAAGGCGCTGCGATCGGCGCCGGCGCGGGAGGGGCAGCCGGAACCGGAGCCGTTCTCACCACGCGCGGCAAGCCGGCGGAAATCGCGGCCGAAACCCGGGTCACGTTCTCGCTCAACAACGATGTCTCGATCACCGAGCATTTAAATCAGTAGAGCAGAGTGTCGCACTATGGGACGCGGGCGCAGTTCGTTGCCTCAGACGAACAACTGCGCGGACTTTACTTCTTCCGATATCCGATCCAGCTCCTCCACCGCTGATATCGCATCGGGAAGAGATACGTGGGGCTTGAGCTGGTGAATTTGATTAGCCCGCTCGCGTACTCCTGCTTTTTCTTTTTTGCTAACAAGGAGCGCCGTGGCAATTCGTTCAAGTTCTCTCACATCTTTTTTTGCCAACTGATCGGCAACGAAGTTTATTTGCGGCTTGTATTTTTCTCGCGTTTTCGGAAACAGTTTTTTCAGACGCTCGCTTGCTGGACCAGGGATGATGCTCGGACCATAAGGTTCTCGAGGTTGCCATTCCAGAAATCCATCAGCCATCATTGACGACAAAGCGTCACCGAGGTCGAACGAGTACGGACCGTGTTTGTACAGGATGAATTCGAATCCTGTTGGAACGCCAAGAAGCTCTTGGAGAAAATACATCGTTTTTTGGACGTGGGTTTCTCCCGTCCAGCTACCGCGACTTCGCAACGCATCGGCAAGAGCCTGAACAATACTTTCCCGTTGAAGATTCTGCATACCTGTTACTCCATCGGTGCTTCTTCCGCCCGGATGATCGCTCCCTTATTGGACTCAAGCCAGCGTTTTGCCTCGTCGCGAAGCCGAGGCTCCACAAAAACATAGTCTACCGCAAATGTTTGAGGTCTCTTAAACGTGTCTGACATGGTGACGGAATCTTGGATGCGTTCTCCCCGCGAAAAGACAGGAAAACTGAACTGTTGGTTCTGAGGCCGATGGGTGTCTCTCCGGAATTTGCTGGAATCGAACTGGGATTTCAGGGCCTGTTCAACTTTATCTACGCTGAACATACTTACTTCCTGATCGATCGCGTTCCTTTGATATAGATGGCGGAAATGATTCCTTTCACAAATACGACGTGCCGGCTCGTGTCCGGGCACTGCAGGGTCCTTCGCCGCACTCCTTAGAGCCGTCAGCACTTCGCTATCGGTCATCTGAAGGTGATCCTTCACACCCACTGAAAACTTCCCATTTGGCAACCAAGCCTGCAAAAACTCCTTCAAATGCACGTCATAGATTCTTCTCACGTGATGAAAATAGATTTGAGTGTACATGAGATACCGCGCCCACAAAAGAGATTCTGCTGCTTGCAGCCCGCCCTCTTCAATTCCGAGAGTGGGCTGTTGAGATCCTTTTTCTGTCCGAGGCAGAATCCGCAGCGTATCTGTGAGCCTCAGATGATCGAAGCGGCCATAGCCGACTCCCGCATGCAAAGAGTTCCTGAGCAGATAGTCCATGCGATCTGCGCCAAAAACGTCCCCGACAATAATTTCGGCCAGGATCGTTTCCCAATCATTTAGCTGCGTTTCGTTGTATTTGTAGTACTCTTTCGGGCCAAGTGCCAGCTTTACACCATCCTCGGCTGCGATCTTTAGCAGTCGCCAGCACGGCTGCATCTCTGGACTCCGAATAATTTCCATAGTAAGCCGCTCGTGCTTCCACCCCGGCGGGAGGAGATCCTCCGGCCCATGGGAGAAGGGCAAGTGCCCTAAATCATGGCAGAGAGCGGCCATTCTCAGGACAGTGCGCCAATAGTAAAGCCGATGCGGATTCAGCGAGGAAAACAGCGCTCGAACTGAGTCTCGATAGATGTTCGCCGGGTCGGTAACAGTGTCATAGATTCTTGAAGCGAGCTCCATCACGCCGAGGCAATGTTCAAACCGTTTGTGCGTTGCTCCTGGGTAAACCAGGTACGTCATTGCTAGCTGATGAATTTCTCGGAGGCGCTGATAGGGAGCGCTGTTGATGACTTCTCGCTCGTGAGAATCGAATCTAATGAATCCGTGAATCGGGTCACGAATCTCGTGTTTCACAAACGTAATTTGTATGTGAGATTTCAAGCTCATAAGCTTATGACGTCCAGATGTTGCTTCGCCGCGTTTGTAGAAATCTGGGAACTGCAACCTATTTAGCGCCACTTTCTCGCCTGCGTAAACGTCTTACAGCGGCGGTACTCTTCCAGGCAGCCTCTATAGCGCGCTCGAGCGTGGCGGCGTCGACCGCTGCGAGACGTACGTTTGTGCTGCCTTGCCGTCCCCATGCGCCTTTCACGGGGACGAAGACGTCAGGGTAGCCGTGCACGAAATTGTGTTGGTGTTCGGGTGGCAGCTTCACCATTCCCCAATTCTCGTCCGGATAATGTAACGTAGCGAAAATCTTTCCGCGTACACGGAAGTCGGGGTGCCCCATGTGAGAGCTCTCCAAGGTATCGGGGTGACTGAGAGCGAAACGGCGAAAGTCGTCGGCAGTCATAAACTTTGCCTTCACTGCCGCTTCTCCAGCTCTTCGTTCGACACGTCTTTGACATGTGTCGCAATCCACCACTTATAGCCAAAAGGATCCCTCACGCCGGACATGCGGTCTCCATATGGCTGATCGGCCGGCTCGCGGACACTGGTTGCGCCGGCAGTGACGGCTTGCTTATACATCTCGTCGCAATTCGCCGTGTATATGAGGAGGCTCACGGGCGAGCCTCCGTAATGTGCAGGGCTGAACGCCTCCATTTGAGGGGCTTCGTCGGCCATCATAATGCACGAATCGCCGATTTGGATTTCGGCATGGTGAACGCGTCCTTCTTTGCCTGTCATCCGGAGCTTTTCCGGTGCGCCAAACGCTTGTGCGTAGAAATCGATGGCGGCAGCGCAGTTGTTGAGAATCACATAGGGCTGGACACTGTGATAGCCATCGGGTACGGGCTTCGCTTGAACCATAATTACAATCTCCTTTTCGCTGATGATTGTCGCTCAGGCCGAGGGTCGCGGGATTGTAAAAAATTGACCGGACGCGGCGCGTTCACCGCAGCGGCACGTGATTCAGGTGTGGCGTCGCGGCGGCCAGATAGGCGGCGGGCGTGAAACCTGAGAAGGCCCGAAAGTCGTGAATGAGATGTGCCTGGTCGTAGAAACCACATGCCAGGGCGACCTGGGCCCAATCGACCTGCTGCCTTCTGTGGACGGTACACAGCACTCGCTGGAAGCGGCGGACGCGGCAAAACGCTTTCGGAGTCAATCCGACTTGGCTGTGAAACAACTCAATAAACCGGCGCGAGCTGAAGCCGGTTCGCTCTGTCACCGCCGCGATTGTGCAAACGTGCGCGGAGCCGTTAAAACTGTCGAGCGCGTAGGCCACGGCCGGGTGCAGCTCGAGAGGGCGGGCAAGCTGCGCTCGAAGTGACCGCTCAAGAACCGCGAACATGGCATCTACGTCTTGCGCCGCGAGCAGTTGCTCGCGAATCTCGCCCACGCGCCGCGGCCAGAGATCTTCCAGGCAAAACGAAGCATTCGTTGTTTCCGACGCCGGGAAGCCAAAGAAGGGGAAAGCGCCGCCGGGCCGAAATTGAATGCCGATAACGCGTTCCTGCTGGCACGTATCGATAACGAAGCAGTTTGCCCGGGCGCCGGAGAGTACGGCGTTGCCGTAGCTCTCATATAAAGCAATATTCTGCGCATCATAGATCCGTATCGGCTCGTTGCGAAGGTTAAAGATTATGGCCGGTTCGCCATTCGGTAGGAGACGTTCTTTCGTGTGTGGGCCGGGCGCGCCCTCCCAATACCAGAGGCATTGGATAAAGCCTGCCAGCGGCGGTTTGGGAAAGTACTTCCGCGAAACCATGACAGATTCTAGCGTAGCGTCGAAGGCGATTGCTGAAGGCGGATGGCTAGTTGTTCACCCAGTCGTTCGCCGCCGTGATCCGGGGAGTGAGGTTGACTGTTTCCAACTCGTCGAGCGCCGGCAAATGAGAACCCTGCAGCTCACGAAAGCGGCGCGCTGTAACGAATACGCGGCTTTCCAGACCCCAGACGGCGCTGTTATAAGCGGCGACAGCAGCGGTTAACCCATCGCCCATATCGGTGAATTTTGCGTGAATCTGAACGATTCGTTCATAAAGTTCCGCGCCCAGGTCTCGAATGCGGCTTGCGTTTTCGGCGAAATTGCGATCGCGCCAACCCTGGGCAATCGAAAACAGCACCGCAATCAAGGTCGTGGGAGTAGCAAGCAGAACCCGCTTCTCGACGGCAAAAGTCAGCAGCTCGGCATCATGCTGGAGCGCCGCACTGTAGATGGATTCGAGCGGGAGAAATGCGATGACAAACTCCGGCGAGCCATCGAGCCGGTCCCAATAGCACTTTTCGCTCAGCGCTTTCATGTGCGATCGAATTTGCTTCGCGTGGTCAGCGAGCAGACGCCGGCGTTCGGATTCGTCTTCCGATTCGATTGCCTTCAGGTACGCGTCGAGGGGAACTTTGGCATCCACGGCAACATTGCGATCATTCGGAAGATGGATCACAACATCAGGCCGGAACCGGCCGTCGCCGATTGTAACCTGTTCCTCGAAATCGCAATGGGCGAGCATGCCGGCGAGTTCGACCGCCCGCCGCAGTTGCACTTCGCCCCAGCGCCCACGCTGCTGAGGAGCTCGCAACGCGTTCTTAAGCTGGTCTGCGGCTTGGCGCAGCTCGCGCTCCGAGTCCATCAGGCTTCTGAGTTGGGCGGTCAGGCCGCCGTACGCCTCCGCTCGCGCCTTTTCCATCTGTTGTATGTTGCGATCGAAGCGCTTTAGCGATTCCTCGACAGGCGCGACAACGCCTTTGACCTGCTCGCGCGAACGGTCGAGAAACATTTGGCTGTTGGCCTGAAGCGCTTCGCCGGCCAGAGCGCGGAAGCTCTGCTCGAGCTTGCGCTGGGCCGATTCGAGAAGCTGCACTCGCTCTTGCGCCGACCTTCGTTCCGTGCTCGCGGTTGCTTCCCATTGCGCGGCTTTGATTTGAGCTTCCTGCCCATTTCGCCGCCAGTGCTCGGCCTGCTGCCATTGCCAAAACGCGACGACGAGGGCACCGGCGAACCCTACGAGACAGACGATCTCCAACATCTTTCCAGTATCGCAATAAAACAATTTCGACGGAAAATGTTAGTCCCTAAGCGTGGGGCGGACCTCCGGGTCCGCAGGCGACCTCCTAGTCGCCCATCCCGCGCTCGACCACCTGTATTCGGCCGCCTCCCTCACCAGGCCTGCGCGGACGGGATTCTGTTCGATATACATTCGAATGCGATCCCACTCGCCTGGTCCCCGGACCAGACGGTCGTAGGACTCCTCCTGCCAAAATGGATTTCCCGTACGTCCCAAGATTTGGTTAGCCCTTTTCGCCGTGTACGATTTAAGCGTCTTGGTCAACTGCGGAGGCGGAACGCGTGGGCTCACGAGTATGTGGACGTGATTCGGCATCACCGCGAAGGCGTGCAGACTGTAACGCCCCAACGCGTGTTCATTGTGATGAATGACCTCGATAATCATGTCGGCAATAGCCGGCTGCCGGAGATAGAAGGGCCCGGTGCGGGCTTCATCCAATAAGCGGTCCAAGGCAACAAACGCCTTTCCGGAGCCGACTGTTGGATCGGGGGAAACAGCGGTTGGGAGGCAGGCTGCCGTAAAGGCGCCACGTCACAAAGACGGACTGGTCCGCATTGTAGAGATGAGGCAGCCGGCGGCGATAGAACGTCACGAAGTGATAGTAGGGCAGACGTACTGAAGTCTCATGCGCGACTACCGACCGGGAGGTCGGCTGCGGACCAGGAGGTCCGCCCTACCAGCAATAATAAGAGGAGTGACGGATCAACTCTATCTTTCGATCTGGCTTCCCGGCGCACTGAGGAACAGGCAAACACGTTATTTTGAAAAAGTACTGTCGATCGTTCCGTTCTCACAGCGCGAGCAAGGGCAATCGACGCTCACGGTTCAGGCTGTCAGCGTTACCGAGCCACCGCTGCTCGAAAGACCGATGAACGGGCCGGTGAGTCTAGCGGAAGTGATCGAGATTCTGAGGGATTTTCAAGGGGACGATGTCTCCTGCAAGCTGGAGAGTTGGTGGGATCTGTGGACCTACAACGGCGAGGACTGGCAGGTTTCGCCGGTGCGAATCGTGATCGCGGCATTCGGTCCGGAATTTGATAATGGCGGAAGCCTCGCGGCGTCTGAACAGGAGGATTTACGGATCGACTTTGGCGTTGACACGGCTTTTCTCCCGGACGCGGCCTTGCCA